>JBEKXC010000013.1:0-38438 GCA_049512435.1 Terriglobales bacterium
CGTCGAGGCTGTCAGACTCAGCTAAACCTCAATTTCTGGTTTGCCCGTTATCCAAGACTAGGTTGGCCTTTGGAAAAACGAAAGGCAGTAGGAATGGCGGACAACAAAACCAAAACCACCGAATTAAGTGTGGCGGCATTTATTGATACCATCACGGAGCCGACCAAGCGCGCAGACGCCAAGGCGCTCGTCAAGTTGATGCAAGACGCGGCTGGCAAAAAGCCGAAGATGTGGGGGCCATCCATCATAGGCTTCGGTAGCTACCACTACAGGTACGACAGCGGGCGTGAGGGCGACATGCCGCTCATCGGCTTTTCGCCGCGTAAGGCCGCTATGGTTCTGTACGGCATGATCGGGTCCAGCGACTCCAAGGCGCTCCTGGCAAAGCTCGGCAAGCACACGACCGGCAAGGGCTGCCTCTACATCAAGAAGCTCGCTGATGTGGACCGACAAGTGTTGGAGGCCATGGTCGTGAAATCCCTAACTGCCTTGCGAGCGCGGAACCCAAGTTAAGGTCCGCCTACTCTACCGTATGCTTTGCCGTGTAGCCTTCGCGCGCGTACACGGTGTACTTCACTTCCTTGCCCTTCTGGTCGCGAACTTTCAGCGGACCACCGTCTGGAGCCTGGAGTTCGACTTTCAGCTTGCGGTAAGTGCCGTCGAGCTTGGCGTTAGTGGGGTGATAACTGATGCTGTACTGATTGCGGATGTCGGATGCGATTTGCTGAAAATCTTCCGGCAGTTCACCTTGGAAGCGCGGGAAGTAGGCGCGGCCGCCGGTCAGCCGGGCGAAGGTACTCATCTGATTGTCATTTTGGAGCCATCCAACCTCGGTCATTCCGCTTACCCTGCCCTCAGCCATGGTTCGATATGTCCAACCGATGCTGATTGGGTAGATGGTTACGTCTTTTGTGGACTTAATTTTCTTCAGGGTCTGATCGAGGGTGAGCTTGCTGAAGGTGTCGGCGCCGGAGGAAACCAAGATGATGTATTTCTTTCCCTCGATGCGATCGATCCGGTCGAGCGTGTCGAACAACGCGTCGAAGAGGTTCCGTTCGCTGAATCCCGGAACGCGTAGCGTGTTGAGCGCGCCCATGATCGCTCGCTTGTCTTGTGTGAAGTCGACGAGAATTGATGTCTTCATGTCGTAGGACTCAACCGCAACCCAGTCATCTTTTCTTAGGGTGCTGGCGAAGGTATAAGAAGCGTTGAGCGCGTCAACCATGTAGTTATACGCCTGGTAACCTCCCGAAAAAGGTCTCGCCGCCGCGAATTCGATCAAGAGGACTGCGGTGATCGGAGCCTGAGTCTGGCCGAAAGTTGCAATCTTCTGCGGCGCGCCATCTTCCATGATCTTAAAATTTTCCTGCCTCAGTCCCGGGACGGTTTGGCCGTCTTTGGAGGTCACCAGCACATCCAGGTTCACGACCGGCACGTCGACCCTGATCGAGTAGTCGGGCATGTTCTCGATTTTCTTCGGTCGCTCGGGGGCCGGAGGAGGCGGCTCTTCCTTTTTCTTGGGGATCACATACGGTCCAACGTCGTTTTGCGGACCACCGGCTGCCGGCGGAGTCTCCTGCTGGTTCGGGTTGGACGGAGGTTGCTGCGGCGGGGGTTGCTGCTGCGGATCTTGAGCCTGAGATTCGGCCGAGAGAGTGGCGGCGATCGTAAATATACCGCAAAGAACAAACGCCAATAGGATCAAACGTTTACAGGCAGCCGAAGGCACGCGGTTCTGTCCGCCAAATACGCTGCAAATCATAGGGAAATCCTCGAAAAGTACTATGCTAGTATAGATGCAAGAACTCTGCGGTTGGAAGTTTTTGCAGGCCGCAAAAAACGCCGCCTCTCCTGGCAGAAACCTTCTGGTAGCACGCGGAGTCTTTAGAAGCAAGGTCATTTTCTGACCTCCGGGGTTGTTCATGGGTAAAGTTGCGCGCACACTCACCATCCTTTTGTGTCTTTCGTCCTCGGTCGGGGTTATTGCACAGGACGTTACTCGGCAGGACCGGCGAGCGCCTGCCGTTGTTTCTCCGGCCATCGTCTCCCCGGCCATCGCTTTCCCGACCATCATGCCGCTCAATCAGATTCACGAAGGCATGAAGGGCATCGCGCTTACAGTGTTCCAGGGTGTGAAACCGGAATCCATGGAGGTGGAAGTTCTGGGCGTGATGCGCAACGTGAACGGTCCCAAGGGCGACATTATTTTAGTCCGTCTGCATGGCAGCAAGCCCGAATATACCGGTGTAGTTGCTGGCATGAGTGGAAGCCCGGTTTATTTCGACGGTAAACTGGCGGGCGCGCTGGCGTTCCGCATCGGCGAATTCTCGAAGGAACCGATCGCCGGCGTGACGCCGATTGAAGAGATGCTGGAGATCAATGTGCTCGATCATAGTTCGGGACAAAGTTCGGCACATAATTCGGTGCCGGCGACGCTGCGAGCCAGTGTTCCCAATGCCGGCTTCGCGGACGCCGATTCTTCTAGCAACAGCGGGGTCGCGCAAGCCGCGAGCCCGGCCGAGAGCATGGCGGTCCCGGCGCAAGACTTTTCTCAGAACTACAGCAACTATCTGAAGCCCATCGAAACTCCTCTCGTGTTCAACGGTTTTTCTGCGGAAACCTTGCAGCGCTACGGGTCGCAATTCGCTGCGGCGGGCATCGTTCCGGTGATGGGCATTGGCTCAGCGAGCGATCGCAAACAGCCGGAACCGATCGAGGCAGGATCCGCCGTCAGCGCCGTGCTGGTTCGTGGCGATATGGATATTGCCGCCACCTGCACCGTTACCTACGTCGATCCGAAACGCTTGCTTGCCTGCGGACATCCACTCATGCAGTTTGGTGAAGTTGACTTGCCGATGACCAAGGCTACCGTGCTGGCCACGCTGCCTTCGCCGCTGAATGCGTTCAAGATCGTGAACACGACAGAGACGGTCGGCGCGTTCGTGCAGGACCGCCAGTCCGGCATCATGGGCGTGCCGGGGCGTGAATCGAAAATGATTCCCGTGACCGTAGCTATGCACAGTGTGGGGGAACGTGGAGCGACGACCAAAGAATTCCACTACGAAATTCTCAACAACGCGCGGCTCAGCCCTCTGGCCATGATGGCCACGGTCTTCAATGCGCTGCACGGCACCAACGAATACGGCGAGGACATTACTTACCGCATGAATGGTGTGCTCAGTGTGAAGGGGTATCCCGATGTTACGCTGCGGAACATGTTTGCTCCGCAGGACAACGGGCAGCCTGCGGCGGCTTTGGCTGCTGCTACCATTGGCGACCGCTTTGGACGCATCTATAGCAATGCTTTCGACATTCCCGACGTTCAGGGCGTGAAGCTCGATTTCGATCTTGTCCGCGAACGCCGCTCGGCTCGCCTGGAAGCCGCGCGCACGGACATGACCGAAGCTCGTCCCGGCGATCAGATTATGGTGGAAACCGTGATTCGTCCGTATCGCGGCGAGCGCTTGGTGCGCCAGATTTCCATACGGATTCCAACCTCCACTTCGAAGGGAACGTTGCGCGTCCTGGTCAGTGATGGGGATACGATCGACCGCATGCACCGCGGTACTCCGATGATGAACCGTGGTCTTGGTTTAGCGCCGACGATCGCATTGCTGAACAAAGAGCGCGCCAACGATCGCGTGTATGTTTCGCTGATCCAGTCCGATCCCGAAGCCATGATTGCCGACAAAGTGATGCCGACGCTACCGCTTTCCGTCATGAACGTCATGGACAACATGCGTGGCACGCAGGACATGGTCGTGCTGGGTGAATCGTCGGTCAGCGAGGCTTCCACCGAACCGCTCGACTATGTCGTGTCGGGCGCGCAGATGCTGACGATTAGCATCAAGTAGCGGGCGGCGATTCAGGGCCATGCTGCTGCGGATCACATGTCCGATTCTGGACGGTCCAGACGAGAATCATTTCACCGTGCGGCCAACTGGCGAGACAGGTATGCGCTGGACGCCGCTTTGAGGTAAGAGAAAGGAAATTCCGGCTAACATATACTTTTGACATGAAGAGACGGTCAGTGGTCTTTTGGGGGCTGTTGTTATCCTCTTATCTTTACGCGCAGACCGCACAAACCGCGCAGACCCGGCCAACCACAGATTCGTCTAACCCAGAGGTTATTCTGTTGGGGACAGCGCACGATCTACATTTCAAAGCTGAAAGTCACTACTCTCTCACCGATCTGCGAAACGAAGTTGAGGCGCTGCATCCGGATTTGATCTGCGGCGAGATCACACCCGAGGCTTATCAGGGGCCGATGGAAGGCTATTTTCCTCCCGAGGCGGCATATCTGGCCGAAATAGCCCCCACGCTGCACGCACGCTTTGCCGCGACCGACTGGCGCATAACCCACGCATGGCAGAGCCGCGCCGAGGAAATGGAACCCAAAGAGGTCAAGGACAAGGTGGAGGAACTGACGAAGGAGTCTGCCAAACAGATGCAGTCGCAGGTCGAACCGACGCTCTTTGATTTTCTGCATACCAAGGGAGTGGCCATTGCAGATTATCAGTTTGAGCAAGTGATCGGCGAGAATACGGTCTCCGACATAGCTATGGGAGGCTGGCATGAGCGCAATCGCCGCATCGTGGAGAATTGCCTGGATGCCGGTGCTGGCGCGGGTCGCCTCGTCATCGTCTTCGTCTACGGAGCCGGCCATATTCCACAGTTGCAACGTCAACTGGCAGCGAGAGGAATTACGGCGCAAATCGCCAGTCGCCACTTTATTCCCACCGGCATGGGAAGCGTGCCGCCGTCCGTGGTTGCGCGCTGGCAACGTAATCTGGACAACTTGAAACGAATACTGGACGGAAGCATCGCCGTATCGCGCGATTCTCTCGACAAGGTGAAAGACAGCCATCGCGTTCAAGATCTGGAGTTGGCGCTGAAAACATACAGCGACAACGCGGAGAAGAAATAACTGCTTAAATTGAGGTATGACTTTGACTCGTAAGACGCTCGCTCTACTGTCCGCACTTATTCTGTCCACCTTCGCGCTTTCCGCGTCTGTCCTCGCCGAGGGCACTCGCACCTGGGAACAATCCAAGTTCGAAGAACTGACCAAAGGCACTGCCAACGGCATCGCCCTGCGCAGTGAGGGCGGCCTCGAACTGGCTCCGGCGTTCAAAGCGCTCGCGACTACGCCTTCGACCTACATTTGGTCGATCGCATCTGATTCCTCGGGGAACATCTATACCGCCGCGGGATCTCCGGCGCGCGTCTATCGCATCACGCCCGATGGTCAGAGCACGACGATCTTCGAGGCGCAGGAGTTGCAGGTGCAGGCTTTGGTGGTCGCTAAGAATGACATCGTCTACGCTGCTACTGCCCCCGACGGCAAGGTCTATCGTCTCGACCCCGGCCGTCTCGACCCCGCCAAGGCGGGTGTGAAGGCCTCCTGGAACGCGACACCTTATTTCGATCCAGGTTCCAAGTACATCTGGGACATCGTTCTCGACAATGCTGGCACGCTTTATGTCGCGACCGGCGATCACGGCGAAATCTACAAAGTCGATCCCAAAGGCCAGCACTCGCTCTTCTTCAAGAGCGATGAAGTTCACATTCGCGTTCTCGCGCTCGATCCCAAGGGAAACCTGATTGCCGGTTCCGATGGCAGCGGACTGGTCTATCGCATCGCGCCGAATGGCGAAGCATTCGTTCTCTACAGCGCGCCCAAGAAAGAAATCACGGCGCTCGCCATCGACGGCGCAGGCAATATCTACGCCGCCGCTGCGGGAGAGAAGCATCCGGGAAGCACGACACCGCCAATGGGCATCATGCTCGCGACGCAGCCGCAGAATGCGCCTGCAGCGGGCGGGAATATCACCATCACTGCGGCTCCCACCCAGCCGGCCATGACGATGCCCTTTCCCGCTCCTGGAGTTGGGGCGTCGGGTGGCTCCGAGATTTATCGCATCGCTCCCGATGGCGCCCCATCCCGCCTGTGGACTTCTCGCGAAGATCTCGTCTACGCGCTCGGCTTCGATCAGCACGGGCGGCTCTTGGCCGGCACGGGCAACCGGGGTCACATTTTCGCCATCAATGGAGTCGACGATTTCACCGATCTGATTAAAGCGAGTGCTACGCAAATCACCGCTTTTGCCGCCGCACCCGGTGGAGGACTCTACGCCTCCAGCAGCAACCTGGGGAAGATTTTTGTGCTCGGTCCCGGCCCCGAGTCGGAAGGCACCTATGAAAGCGATGTCTTCGACGCGCGCATCTTTTCCCTGTGGGGACGGGCCAGCGTCCGCGCCGCCGGCAAACCGGGCACCAATTCCAACGTCGAGCTTTATGCGCGCAGCGGCAATGTCGACAATCCCGACCGTAACTGGAGTAAGTGGACGCGCGTCGACCTAGCGACCGGCTCCGAACTCAATGTTCCGCCGGCGCGTTTCGTGCAGTGGAAGGCGGTGCTCCATGCTGGTAACTCGGCTGGCAATTCGGCCGGCAGTCCCGCTCCTCGGGTTGACGACGTCTTGCTGAACTACCTGCCCAAAAACGTTGCTCCCGAGATTGACGATGTCACAGTGCAGCCCGGATACCGCTATCAGCCGATTCCGCATGTGACGGGCAACGAGCCGTCCGGGCAGGGACAGGGACAGCCGCGTTTCGATCCTCCTCCTCCCGCCATACGAGACCGCGAGTCGATCGGCATCCGCTGGTCGGCGCACGACGACAACGACGACCAGCTCGTCTACACCGTCTATTACCGCGGCGATGGGGAATCGCGCTGGCTGCTGCTGAAGAACGACCTCACCGATCGCTACTATTCTTTCGACGCCAGTCTTCTGCCGGACGGCGGCTACACGGTGAAGGTCATCGCCTCCGACGCGCCCTCGCATTCACCCGGAGAAGCGCTCTATGCCGAGCGAGTCAGCTCGCGCTTCGAGGTCGATAGCACCGCTCCGATCATTGACAACCTGAGTGTCAGTTTTGATGGAAATGTCGATGTCAGGCAGAACGTTAAGCAAAACGACAAGCAGATGCAGATCCATGTCCGCTTCCGCGCCAGCGATTCGTTTTCGCCGATCAAGCGGGCGGAGTATTCACTCGATGGCGGCGAGTGGCAGTTCGTCGAGCCGGTGGGCCAGTTGTCCGATTCCAAAACGGAAGACTACGATTTCCACGTGGCTGTGCCGCAACTCGAAGCTGCGCCGCCCTTGATGGAGAACAACACCGCGAATGACCACGTCGTCGTGGTTCGCGCCTATGACCGTTTCGACAATCTCGCCACGGCAAAAACCGTGCTCCGCGGAAAATAAATCCTTCGTGGCGCCGGTGAAGAGCTGGACTTCCCCGCCCCCACACGATCCTCTCCGTTAGCAAATCTACTGCTGCGCAAAAATGATGGAACTCGGAGGCGCGGTGCTGCAGGGTTGAGGGCTACAAGTGCCCATTATCATGAAATCCGTAATCACGTCACTCGAGGTGCCGGATATGGCGCTAGCGTCAATAGCGTACATCACATAGGTCGTGGCCGGGGTGGTTAGCGTAATTGCGCCCAGGCCGGGTGGGTTGTTGGCGATCGTGTACGACCCGGTTAACGTTACACTGCCGGGGTTCTCGGTTCCGGCGACGTTGAGCGTCAATTGTCCCTTCGAATTGTATCCTGTCGAGGTGAGCAACAGGTTCTGGACCACAGGCACGATGCTGGACTTGCTGTTGCTGATGGTCGCCGCCGCATAGGTGCCCGGCATCTCCGTTCCGGTGTACTCGAAGTTGTTCACCGACGGCTGCGGTATCATGCTTCCTGTTATCACCGCCGAACTCGACTGATCGAGCAGAAAACCGCGATTCGCGCCGCTCGCATACAGAATGAACGGAAGCGGCGGTACAACCGGGGTCGAAAGCGGATTGCCCAGCATCTGGAAGGTGTAACGTCCGACGTACTGGGTGCTGTTGATGGGTGTCGCCACATAAGTGTAGGTGAAGTGTATTGTTGTATCTGAAGGCGTCGGATCCACGGAAACAATTGTTCCGTCATTGTTCCAGTCGAAGTTGCCGGTGAAGCCGCCCGTTCCCCCCGATCCGCCCGATGTGCCGTCGGTTCTGCCGAGTGTCAGCGAGACATTCGCGTTTGTTCCCGTCAGATTTGAAACCGATGTGCCGTTGAAGCCCGCGTTGTTGTAGGTTATTGGGCTTTTCGAGGTGCCAGGCCACTGGTAAGCCATGGATCCAGAAAGCGCGGGATGCGTCGCATCGATAGGGTCGGTGGAAATGGCGTAGAGTGTCAGCGGATTGGTCTGGTTGCTGGTTTGCCCGGCGGAAACAAAAAAGTCGAAATGTTGCGTGCCGGCTGCCGTGATCAGCGTCATCTCCCACCAAGTGGGAAGGTTCGCCGCATTCGGTTGGGAGTACGAACTGTTCGAAGCGATGCTGCAAGGAGGTGAGCTACAGATTGGGGTTACATTAGGGTAATCATTGGCATCGACGAGACCTCCGGTGATCCCGGACGTTCCGTTCAGAGGCAACAGGCCGATATAGCCGACCCGGGTACCACCCGTTGCCTTATTCACGCCAGTGAATCCGAATACGAAGTTCTGCGCGCCGGCGTTGAAGACGGTGTTTTTCGCCGACTCTTGCAGGACGCCGGAGCCGGTTCCGAGGCCGTCGGACTCGATCATCCGAATAATGCCAGACGAGGTCAGAACCGCGGTGTATTCGTTGGTAGGGCCTTCAGTCAAGGCCACGGTAAGCGTACCCAGGTTATTGCTGCCGTCAATCGGAGTGTACGAGACCGAGGCAATCGGGTACTGCTGCGGTCCGCTGGCACTCAGCACGTCTTCGATGCCCGCCGTGATCGTGCCACTCGAGGTCAGAATGAAACTTCCCGCGGCAGCGACCGGATTATTGCTGGGGTCGTAGCCCGAAAACTGGAATGCATACGTGCCCGAAGGCAGGCGCGAGGTAACAACTGCAACTTTAGCTTGGGCAACGCCTGATGGAGACACTGTCGAGGTCGCCGCCACCACCACACTCTGGTTGACGTCCCCTGCGGTATAGACCGCCACACCGGAACTGTTTGGGTCATAGGAGATGGTTCCGCAATTCGTTCCGTTGGTGCACGTTGGTTGGCTCCAGGTGAAGGTTTGCGGCGCATCGTCTGGCACTGCGATGGCCGTGAACTGCTGCACCAAATTCTGCCCGACGTTTACGGTTAGTGGCGTCACGACCGCCGAGATCAGTGTCAGACTTACCGGCAAAGAGCCTGGATCCGCACTGTTGTTCGTTGATGTCGCCGTGATGGTTATCGGGCATGGAGAAGGGCTACACGGCAGGCTCGCTGGCGCCGTGTAAACTCCGGTTGTCGAGTCGAGGGTCCCGCACAGACTCAAAGGACTGCAACTCGAGCCGCTTAGGCTCCAGGTAACGGACGCCGGCTCCGGGGGCATGCCCACTGTGGCGGTAAACGTTACTGTCTGGTTCGGGTAAATAGCGGCTAGGTTGCCGTCGCTAACGGTAATGGTGGGTATTGGGGTGACCACACCGTTGCCACCCTTCGCGCAACCCACGGCCAGCGCCAGACTCAGCAAAGCCACAGCCAACAAAAGATTTTTTGTCATGATTGGATCTCTTTGAATCGAGTCTTTGAATCGACTCTGAGAATCGACTCTGAATCAATTCTCTTTGAATCTGCCCACCCGGCAATCCGTTGCCCGGAAGCGCGTCTTCTGTCCAGGATTCATCGCCAACTTAACAGCAGCCATAAGGCCAATTTATTATTCAAATCAGCAAGTTACAATGTACCTGAATTCATGGCACTTTGTCTGTGCGGGAAAGGTCTCGAACGGCGAGCAGCAAGATTGTCTATGCAAGGAATTGCAACTTTCGAAGAAGTTCTCCGTTCCCAGTTCTCAGTGGCGAGCCAATTCATTTTGAGTGAGAACTGGAAACTGAGAAACGGGAACTTTCCTGGCAGTTTCCAACAGCGGACGCAACTCAGCGGCGGTGATCCCGAGCGTTCCTCCAGAGAAGCCGTCGATGTAGGCGGAATTGATGCCCACGACTTCGCCGCGCAGGTTCAGCACCGGTCCTCCGCTGCCGCCCCGGGCCGTGGGCGCGTCGTAGATCAGCTTATCGCCGGTCACATCGCCGATGTGCCCGAAAGTCGCCGAAGGCCTGATTAGGGATAGCGCCGCCAACTCGCCCGCGGTGTCGGCATCATCCGGATGCGACGAAAGCCGCTCGTACACAACCGCGGGAGATTTCGCCACCATACCCGTCACCCCCATGGGATAGGCCAGCACGCTTACCGACTCGCCCACATGCGGCGTCGTCGGGGACAGAGTCAGGGGACGAAGTTTGTTGGTGAAAGCGGTTGCTTCAAGGCGCAAGAGGGCCAGATCGGCATGAGTGGCCAATACCGCAGTCTCCAGGTTTACCGGAAGCGGCGAGCCCGGGAAGTATGCCACCAGCTTTTCGAGCACTGGCGAGCCGCCCTGCCGCAGGGCCGCCTCGACCTCGCGGTCGCCATACCAGGGTTCGGCCACATGGCGATTGGTAGCGAGCAGGCCCGGCGCCACTACAAACCCCGTCCCCGCCACACGTGCGCGGAAACTCTCGGTACGGCCGGACACGTGATAAATCCCGTAGATGTAGGCGACCGATTGCCGCGCATTGTCCACTGCCGCTGCTGAAACCGATTGCTGGCGTTCGAGGTCTGCCACCTGACGCGAAAGCTGGTGCACCTGCTGCTCCAGTTCGGCGCTCGCCGGGGGAGTGTAGTAGTGGGCCATCATTACTGCACCTGCCAGCGCCAGCACGCCGAGCAGCCCCTGCACAAACCTTTGCCAGGTTTCAACCACCGGGTTTTCCTCAGGATCGGAATTCAACATGAGCCGTCAGGCCCGGCGAGGAGGGAGATTCCGGGGTAGGCACTATCCTGACGTATTCTGGCCAAGGCTTGTAGGGTACAGAAGTCGAGTTGGAGACGACCAAAGGTAACTGAAAGAGCGTTCCGAGTAGAGACGCGGCTTGCCGCGTCTAGCCTCGCCCCGCTGCGGGAGACGGGGCAAGCCCCGTCTCTACGGGTCGATCCCTAGCCGCTTGGCCATTTCTTCGTAGAGGAACCCTTCGCCTGGAATGTAGGGCTGGACCCATTCTCCATCAATTACAAATTGCGGGATGGCGCGCTTGCCGGTTTGCTTCAGGATCTCATCGGCTGCTCCGGGAGTGGTCTCGATGTTGATGTCGGTGTAGGGAAGATGGTGCTGGTCGAGGAAGCGCTTAGCCTCGCGGCAATCCGGACACCAAGGGGCGGAGTAGACAGTGATTTGCATTCGGTCTTCAGAGTTAGAGTTAGAGTTTCGATGTTGAGGAGTTGCGCGTCAAACCCGCTCGAGTTCGTGCACCGTCCGCTCGTTCACGACGTTGCCAGTGTTCAGGGTCGCGGCTGGTTCGAACAGCAGGAGCCAGCATTCTTCGTCGGCTACCGGGCGATGCTCGACGCCGCGCGGCACCACGATAAATTCTCCGGCTTCGATCCATTCGTGATGGTCGCGAAACTCCATGCGAAAGCGGCCTTTGACTACCAGGAACATCTCGTCTTCGTTCTCGTGATGATGGAAGATGAACTCGCCTTTGAGCTTGTCTAGCTTTACATATTGGCCATTGAGTTCGGCGGCAACATAAGGCTTCCAGTATTCGGAGATCTTGGCGAACTTTTCGGCGATGTTGACCTTAGACATGGGAATCCTCGGAGGTCACTTTGGCTATCGTTACAAGAGATGAAGATTCACAGCTCAAGGTCGCACAAAAATGGGCTGCGGCTGCCTGCTGAGTTGCGCTCGGCGTGGACGGGTGGGGGCGTCCGTATCCACACGAGCACTATTGTCGTGTCCCAGAAATACGCGAATAAAGTCGGGACGTGCTTTCCCGACCGGCGAGGACCGTCGTAGCGCAAACAAAATACATAGGTCCTTCGCTTCGCTCAGGATGACAGAAGAATCTATGCTACGAACTTACGGGACACGACTCTAGCAAGACAGCCGTCAGCTTTCGCTGACGGCTGAATGCTGATTGCAGACTTTTTTAGAATCCGGCTGAACCGGCGTTTGGGTGTCCACCGCGCAGCATCGTGCGGACGCCGCGTTGGCTGTTCACTCGAGTGGTGGTGCTCCAGTCCACTTCGTCTGTGCTGATCACGCCGCTGCCGCCGCTTGCTAGTTCGTAGCTGATGCGGCCGTCCTGGTAGGTGTAGTTGCCCACCTCCAGAACCATGCCTGACTTCAGCACAAACACCGGGACTCCGGGAGCCGTGCCTCCGCCCGCCGCAGCCTTCGTGACGTAGCTCGCGTAGACGACCTCCGGAATCTCTTCAGCAATCGGCTGCTCGTTTGCGGCGACTGCGGCTCCGACTCCGGCTGTGACACTTACGCGGCGCACCGACAGTTGAGGGATGCTACCGTCGTTGTCGCGCGAGCCGGCGCTGGCACCCTGGTAAGAGCCCTGATAATAGGAGTCGTTTTCCATCCGGGGACGGCCGAAGAAATGCCAGTCTGGACCGTTGGTCGACGAGACCTGCGGGATCTGCACGTCATCCATCAAGCGCAGTTCGAGCATGCTTTCGCCCTTCAGCGTGGGACGCGGACCGCGCGCGGGCAGCATGATGATCTTCCACGGCCAGAGCGGCGGAATCATCCATTCAACGATGTCGCGTCTGGCGTGTCCTTTGCCGCGAATGTCTCCGTCTTTATCGACTTTGTAGCCGCGGGTTGCGATCACCTTGGCGTCGAGCGGCATATCGCCGTTCGGCAATCCGATGCGATCGAACACGAGCTTCATGTTGCCCTTGCCCCAGAAGTGGCCGGGCTCCTGCGCCGACTCCAGATGTCCTACGAGGTAGGCTCCGCGGGGAAAGGTCTGCTGGCCGAATTCGGTCACCGAGTGCAGATGACAGAGCACGGGATCGCCGATGGCGACGGTGGCAGAAGAAAAGTTCGGTTCATTCATGGTGCACTTGAGAAGGGTACCGGCGGGCAGGACGGCCTCCCGCGCACTGGCACTGAGGGTCAGGCTTAGAATGGTTAAAGCCAGAAGGGACACTGCTAGAACTGCATACGAGCTGGACTTCATGACGCACCTCTGTCTCACGCCCCGGAATTTTTGGTACGTATTCCCAAGCTACCGCGTTGAGCCAGCCCCGATTTATGAGTTATACATAATTGGACACTTGCGGTCAATCGACCGATTAGGGATCAAAGTGTGGCTTTATTGCAACAGATGGCTTGCCGCTCGGTTTTCGCGGCGAGGTGCCGCAGCTACCAAATTTCCGCGAGCATTTCTTACTTACTTCTTGCTAGTTACTCTTGAGGTATTAGTCAGTATCTTAAGGGTGGGCCTCCCCCTGCCTCACTATTGGAATCATGGGGTTAGGAGGGCAATAAACTAGTTGACACACATGTGCTGTCAACTGTGTTAGTGCCGTTAGGAGGGTCGTCTTGATTGACGGTCGGACTTCGGCACTGCCCCACCAGGCGATCATTGTCGCATTGGGACGGGTTGAGAGTCTGTGATGGCGCGCACCGGCTGATTGTGATGAAAACGACGAGGCCTTAAGAAATAACCCAATCGCTTGGGAAATATGCTAAAATGTTCTGGTGCCTTCCGTCCTGAGATTTGGCGGGCTCCGTGTGGTCTTGTATCCGAACGACCACGGGCCGGCACATGTGCATGTAATTGGGCGGGGGTGCGAGTCTGTTTTCAATCTGAACTGTCCGGTAGGGCCGGTGGAACTTCGGGAGAACTACAGCTTCTCGCGGCGCGAACTCGGGCGCATTCAAGAAGAACTCGGCGATCACGTGGTGATGCTTTGCGAGGCATGGGAGAGGGTTCATGGCTAAAGGTATGGGGGTGGACGATTTCGAAACGGCAATGGAACGGGCGCGGAAACTGAAAGAGAGGTTTCCCCGGGCCGTCTCCGCGCATTACGACCGCGCAACCGGACGAGTTGTGGTTGAGCTTAGCTCCAAGATCGCGGTGAGCTTCCGGCCGGGCGACGCGCAGGGATTGGAGCACGCGAAGGCCGCGGACCTGGCAGAGATTGAGCTGAGCCCGTCGGGTTTCGGCATTCATTTTCCACGACTGGATGCGGATTTTTATGTGCCGGCACTGCTGGAAGGATTTTTGGGATCGCGGAAATGGATGGCGGCTCGGATGGGCGAAGCCGGTGGGAAGTCACGCAGCAAGGCCAAGAAGGCGGCGGCTCGGGTTAATGGGTTGAAGGGCGGTCGACCGCGGCGGAAGGAAGTTGCGGTGGGCGATTAGCGAGCTGGACTCGATGAACCCACACATTCGCAAACAACGCGAATGTATGGGGCACCCAGCTAATGCCGTTTTCGCCAACGATTCGAGATCGCGTCCTAGGGAGTCAACTTAAACACCGTGCCGCAGCCATAGGGAGCCTCGCATTCGAGGTCGCCGCCGTGAGGCGTGGTGCTGTAGAGGTTGCCGTTCTTATCGAAGATCAGGGCCGCATAGGGATAGATTCCATCGCCCGCCTGGCTGCCAAAGGTGTAGAGGATTTTCTCCGTGCCCGCCGCGGTTAACTCGAACACCGTGCCATCGTAGTAAGCGCCGCCGAAAGACGTGGTGCCGTAGAGGTTACCGTTGCTATCGAAGATCAGGCTCCCAACGGGAAACTCCCCATCGCCCGCTTGGGCGCCAAAGCTGTAGAGGATCTTCTCCGTTCCGTCCGCAGTCAACTCGAATACCGTGCCGTAGCCGTAGGCGCCACCGTCGTACGTGGTGCTGTAGAGGTTGCCCGCATTATCGAAGATCAGGGCCGCGTTGGGATGTAATGCATC
Source organism: Terriglobales bacterium (assembly GCA_049512435.1). Lineage (GTDB taxonomy): Bacteria > Acidobacteriota > Terriglobia > Terriglobales > Acidobacteriaceae > Acidiflorens. The sequence goes on from JBEKXC010000013.1 coordinate 14,811, forward strand.
GCCCTTATAGCTGCCAAAGCTGTAGAGGAGTTTCTCCTTGCCGGCCGCGGTCAACTCGAATACCGTGCCGTAGCCGTAATAGCCTCCGTCGAACGTGGTGCCGTAGAGGTTGCCCGCATCATCGAAAATCAGGCCCGCATAAGGATCCTGCCCATCGCCCGCATAGCGGCCAAACCTGTAGAGGACCTTCTCCTTGTAAACGACCTTGTCCTTGCCCTTGGCTTTCGGGGTCAACTTAAAGACCGTGCCGCAGCCATAAGCGCCGCAATCGAGGTTGCCACCGTAGGCCGTGGTTCCGTAGAGGTTGCCCGCATTATCGAAGATCAGGCCCGCCATGGGATCGGTCCCATCGGCCTTCTCGCCATACCCGCCGCCAAAGCTGTGGAGGATCGTCTCCGTGCCGTCCGCCGTCAACTCGAATACCGTGCCGCAGACATAGGCGTTCGAGCATTTGGAGGCTCCGCCGTAAGAGGTGGTGCCGTAGAGGTTGCCCGCATCATCGAAAATCACGCCGCCATAGGGACCGCTCCCGTCGGGCTGACCGCCAAAGCCGTAAAGGATTTTCTCCGTACCGGCCGCCGTCAACTCGAATACCGTGCCCCCGTAGTGAGCGCCGCCGCTCACCGTGGTTCCGTAGAGGTTTCCGCTTGAATCGAAGATCAGGCCCGCGTCGGCATAGTTCCCATCACCCGGCTCGTTGGCAAAGCTGTGGAGGACGGTTTCGGTTTGGGCCTGCGCTGGAGGGACGACAATCAGCAGCAGCGTGGAAAGCGCAGCCAGCGCGAGAACACCAGAAAACCGTGGTTTCAAGGTGGGTATCGCGAACGTGAAGAATGCAATGCAGGTGAGATGTCGCTTCATGGACTTGATTCTCCCGGGTGAAACTGGATCGTTACGGAACGAACGGAGGGAGGTTACCACGAATCGCACCTGGCGAGACATCACATATTTCTCAAATGTTTTGTCACGCTCAAAGGCAAGTTCTTGCGGGAGAATGACTTAGCCTGTGAGATGACTAACTTATGGGAGACCAGGGGGAGTTGCCAATTCTCCCCGCCTTTCGTTGAAAGGGTGGGCCGCGATTTCTGGGATGGAGGCTGATTACTGAGGGCACATACGCGTGAAAAAAACAAAAGCCGCCAGCTTTCGCTGACGGCTTAAAACCCTGCCGAACTTCGTTCGGCTGGCGGGCAGGAATGCCCGCCCCACACGAACTCTAGCTTTCGTACAGTAGGACGCCTTCGGTCTTCTCTGCGTCTACTGGACGGTAGTACAGCTTGTTCGCTTCTAAGAAGACCTCGATGAACGCTGGCCTGGTCGTGATCGTGCCCTGGATTAAGGCTTCCGACAGTGGATCTTCTATGTACTTCTGCAAGGCGCGGCGCAGTGGACGGGCTCCGTAGCTGCGGTCGGTTAGAGTCTGGTTCAGAATCCACTTCTTCGCTTCGTCGGCCACGGTTACGGTGATCGAACGCTGGGCTAGATTCTGGTTCAGCTGGCTGACCATGAGTTCGAGAATCTGGATCAGGTCGGCTTCGCTGAGCGCCATGAACAGGATGATCTCATCCACACGGTTGAGGAATTCGGGATTGAAGGTGCGCTTGACTTCGCTCCTCACCAGGTCTTCGACCTTCTCGGAAACCATTTCGTCTTTCGACGATTGGAAGCCGAGGCCCTCACGCTTCATCAGGTGCCGGGCGCCGATGTTCGAGGTCATGATGATGATGGTGTTCTTGAAGTCGACGGTGTTGCCGAGGCCGTCGGTCAGTTGGCCATCTTCGAAGACCTGCAGCAGAATGTTGAAAACATCCGGGTGCGCCTTCTCGATTTCGTCGAGCAGAACGACAGAATATGGCGCACGCTTGACGCGTTCTGTCAGCTGTCCACCCTCTTCGTAGCCTACGTATCCCGGAGGCGAGCCGATCAGTTTCGAGACGGAGTGCTTCTCCATGAACTCCGACATATCGAAACGGACTAGCGCTTTGTCGCTGCCAAACATAAAGTGCGCCAAGGTGCGGGCGACTTCCGTTTTGCCTACGCCGGTTGGTCCGAGGAAGAGGAACGAACCGATGGGACGGTTCGGGCTTTTTAGCCCGGCGCGCGAGCGGCGGATGGCGCGAGCGAGAGCGCTGATGGCTTTATCCTGCGAGATGATGCGCTTGTGCAGTTCTTCTTCTATGCGCAGGAGCTTCTGAGTTTCTTCTTCTTTGATGGAAGTGATGGGAACGCCGGTCCAGCGCGATACCACGTCCTCGATGTCCTCCCGACCGACAACGCCGGTGGAGGATTCATCGAGGTGGTATTTTTCGCGAAGGGCGCGCAGGTTCTCGCGCTCCTTGCGTTCTTCATCGGAGTAGAAGCGCGCCTTCTCGAACTCGTGGTTCGCGATGGCGTTCTCCATTCTGTGGACGATGAACTTGATACGCTTTTGGACTTCGGTCAATTCTTCGGGCAGCGTGGTCTGGCGCAGTTTCACGCGGGCACCCGCTTCGTCGATCAGGTCGATAGCTTTATCCGGGAGAAAACGGTCGGGGATATAGCGATTGGAATGCGACACCGAAAAATTGATGGCCTCGTCGGTATAGGTGACGGCGTGGAATTTTTCGTAACGCTCTTTGATTCCGAAAAGAATCTTTATGGCGTCGACTTCGTTGGGCGGCGGAACTTTTACGGCCTGGAAGCGGCGTTCGAGCGAGCGGTCCTTTTCGATCGACTTGCGGTATTCCGCGGGCGTGGTGGCGCCGATGCACTGAATTTCTCCGCGCGACAAGGCCGGCTTCAGGATGTTGGCGGCGTCGAGCGAGCCTTCGGCCGATCCCGCGCCTACGAGCGTGTGGAGCTCGTCGATGAAGATGATGGAATTTTGCGACTCCATCAACTCTTTCATGATGGTTTTGAGGCGCTCTTCGAACTGTCCGCGATACTTGGTACCGGCGACGATCAGAGAAAGATCGAGCGCGAGAATGCGTTTGTCGGCGAGGAAGGAAGGAACTTCGCCGTCGGCGATGCGCTGGGCGAGACCTTCTACTATGGCCGTCTTGCCCACTCCCGGCTCGCCGATGAGGACGGGATTATTTTTTGTGCGACGGCACAGAATCTGCACCACTCGCTCGACTTCGTTTTCGCGGCCCACCAGGGGGTCGAGTTGGCTATCCATGGCGGACTGCGTAAGGTCGCGGGAAAACTCGCTCAGTAATGAGGATTCGCGCTGTCCGCGTTGGGGCTGCGCTTTTTCCTGGCTGGTGCGCGCCAGTTCTTCGCGGATCGTCGAAAGCCGTAATCCGCGCTCGTGCAGAATTTCTGCGGCAAAACACTTCTCTTCACGCAACAATCCCAGCAGCAGGTGCTCGGTTCCAATATGTTTGTGCGAAAGCCGCTCCGCCTCTTCCGAGGCGTACGCCAGTACGCGCTTGCATTCGTTGCTCAGGGGGAGATCAACCGAAGTGGAAACCTTTTCCCGGATGGTAGTGTGACCCTCAATCTGTTTCCGGATCGATTCCACCGACGCATGCGAGCGCAAGAAACGATTCGTCAGGGCCTTGTCTTCGCGGAGCAGTCCGAGGAGCAGGTGTTCGGTCTCGATATAAGGAGAGCCGAACTGGCTGGCCTCGTACCGCGCAAAGAAGATAACGCGCCTGGCTTTCTCCGTGTAGCGTTCAAACATATACTAATTCCCCCCGAGTTCCTGCGGAACGCCCACACCCTCCGCCAAACCCATGACCCTACTTCATTATGCATTCACATCGCCTAATGACCCAAGCGATATTCGCCTTCTAGTAACGTGTACAGCCTTACTTTCGGATAGTACGATTCCTCAACTTCCACTCTATAATCGTGTATCTGTTCTGCCTTTCGTTACGCCGGAAGCGATTCGGGCGCGACTTCCTGTATTTTGCCCTGATCCAACCGTAAAACCCTATGGCACCGACGTGCAAACGCCAGATTGTGCGTGGCGATTAAAGAAGTCAACTGGTGCTCGCGATGCAATCGGGCAACCAATTCAAAAACCAACTCCCCGGTGCGTCCATCGAGATCGCCAGTAGGCTCGTCGGCCAGCAGCACTTGCGGCTGCGTGATGAGCGCCCGCGCCAACGCCAGGCGTTGCTGCTCGCCGCCCGAAAGCTCTCCCGAACGATGATGCCCGCGCGACTCCAAACCCACTTCGCGCAACCACCTGGAAGCCTCCTGTTCGGCTGAAGACAGCGCTTGGCCGCGTGTCAGCAGAGGCATGGCTACATTTTCCAAAGCGGTGAATTCCGGTAGCAGGTAATGGAATTGCCAGACGTAGCCGATCTTGCGGTTACGGAACTCGGCGGCGTCATCTTCAGAAAGCGCATTCACGTGCGAGTGGGCGCAGTATACGGCACCGGCGGAAGGACGATCAAGCGCCGCGAGGATGTGCAACAAGGTACTCTTTCCCGCACCCGATTGCCCCACGATGGCCAGCATCGTTCCTTTGCTGACTTGAAAGGACAGATTCTCAAAGAGCACGAGCTCCGCTTCGCCTGAGCGAAACCTCTTACTTAACCCTTCGACCCTGAGCAGAGGATCTTGAGCTATTGGATGCAAACTCGCCCTCCTAAGTACCATGGCAGCTGGCCGCTTCGCGCTGTAGCGCGGAGAAAACGGTCGCTGATCCATTAGAGCACGATCCATTAGACCATGATCCATCAGACCATGATCCATCGGAGCATGAGGAGCGACAGCCCGTTCCGGCGATTCCATTTTCGGAAACAGGCTATGCGAAAGACTGTATACCTACGGAAAACAATTGCAATGTGACCGTGGTCACAGGGGTGCGGGAGACAGGCTCAGTTCCCAGTTCTCGGTTCTCAGTTCTCAGCGAACCACGGTCGACCGATTGTTCTGAGAACTGGGAACTGAGAACTGTTTTGAAACCTGGATCAATTCGGGTTATGCGAGACAAGGGCGATTTTATTTGGAGTGTGGCGCCTACTCCAGAGTTATGACTACCAAAGTTGCATCATCGGCGAAGTTCGCCTCGCAAAAGCCCGATACCTCTTCCATGATCTTGCGCTTCGTGTTCTCCGCCGAGCCGTCGGCGAGGCGGGCCGATTGTACGAGCCGCGCCTCGCCGAACTCTTCACCTGCACGGTTCTCGGCCTCGGTGACACCGTCAGTGTAAAGCAGAAGCAGGTCCCCGGCCGCTAAGGACACGATCGAATCGCGGTAGATCCAATCGGGCAGAACGCCGAGTACAGCGCCTTCTCCGCGCAGGGATTCGACGTGCCCGGATTGCTTCAGCAGAAGCGCGGGACAATGCCCTGCACTCTCGTAGGTCAGAGTGCGCCCCTCGGCGTCCAGAATGCCGTAAAACAGGGTAATGAACTTGCCGAGGGCGAGATTGCCGCACAGAAATGCGTTCAGCTTCGCGCAAACAGCCGATGGAGAAGCGTCCGCCGTAGCCAAGGCACGAAATGACGCTTGCAGATTGGCCATCAGCAGCGCCGCAGAAATTCCCTTCCCAGCCACGTCCCCGATACACACTCCCAGGCGCTTGCTGTCGAGGCGAATGACATCGAAGTAATCTCCGCCGACGATCCTGGCCGGCTGCCACGCGCCCGCTACTTGTACGCCGGGAAGTTGCGGCAGCGTTTTGGGCAGGAGAGCACGTTGAATCTCGCGAGCGCGGTCCAGTTCCTGCTCCTGGACCTGAAGTCGGACGTTGCCCTTCTCCACTTGCTCTTGCAGTTGCTCGGTTTTTTCCTGCAGCCGCCGCTGAACCTGGCCGACTGAGAATGTAACAATGCCGGTGGCCATCACCACCACCATAACTATGGGAAAGTTTGCGCGAAACTGAACCCAGAATGGGGAACGGTCCACGTGCATCCAGAACACCAAAGCCAGGGCAGCGAAGGCAAAAGCCACGCCAGCAGCAGCCTGAATCGGCAGGAAAAGGATCCAGTTCCAGGGGAACGGGCGGTTCTCATAAATAGGATGGCAGGCAACCATCACAGGAGACAAGATGTTGCCGACCCCAAGGACTATGCACATCATCAGGGCAAAGGAAGTGTGCGCCTTCAGGGCCGTGAGCACCGCGTAGGTCACTACGGCCACAAAGACGAGCCTCTGTTGGGTTTGCAGAAGCCGACGCAGTCGGGGCCGCACAGACGCTTTCCATGATGTGCCGATGGTGGCCAAGGCATTCCTTTCGGCTGGGCAAACCTTAACGCAACCGCCCGAAAAAGTCAGTACAAACCGGGAGCGGACTTCTATTCATACCTTAACGCCTCTGCAGGCAGGATTCGCGCTGCCGACCACGACGGGTAAATCGTTGCCACGAACGAGATCCCGACCGAAACCAGGGCGACGATCACGCCATCCATTAGCCGCGGTGCGAACGGTACGTAGTCAATCGAATAGACCTCGGGCGAGAGCGAAATAAAGTGGTAGTGTCCACCGGCCCATGAGATGGTGTAGCCGAGCACGAGGCCGATCGCCGTTCCAATCACGCCAATCAGCACGCCCTGGGCTATGAATACGCGCCGGATTTGCGCCTTCTTCGTGCCGAGCGACATGAGCACCGCAATATCTTTCGTTTTCTCCATGACCATCATGATCAGCGAGATTAAGATATTCAATGCGGCCACGAACACGATCAGGCCGATGGTGATGAACGTCACTACGCGCTCCAGGCGCAGCGCGCGGAATAGAGGCCTGTTCTGTTCCATCCAACTGGTGGCCATAAAGCCGTGGCTTCCTGAGGCTTGGCTTGCCGAAGAAAGATCGGCGGCCTGTTCGAGGGAGCGAGACACGTCGCCCGCCAGGTAGATATCGTCAATCTTGAATTGGATGACTGAAATCACGTCTCCCAGGCCAAACAACTGTTGCGCGTCCGAGAGCCGGATGAAGGCCCAGGAAGAGTCGTAGTCGTAGAAGCCGGAGTTGAAGATTCCCGTGACATGGAAACGAATGTACTTCGGCACCATGCCGAAGGGCGTGAGCTCGCCCTGTGGAGAAGTGACCAGGACGACAGAGTTGAGAGTGGCTCCGATTTCGTCGGCCATGTCTTTGCCGAGAATGATGGGAGGCATGGCGGCGACGCGCTGCTGGACGCCATTCAAATCGTCGGGAGATTCGGCGTGTGAAGTGTCTGTGTGGTGACGGGGCTCCTCCCCGTCTAAGCCGGGTCTGAGACCCGGCACCACACGAGCTTCATCGAGTGCTGACGCTGATCCTAGGGTTACCGTTTTCAGCAGATCGCTGACCTTCCGCTCATACTGCGGCAGCATCCCTTTGAGCACGGCTCCGCGGGCCCGGGGGCCGCGCGAAATCAGTACCTGCTCGTAGATCGCCGGAGCGGCCGCCACTACATGCGGCTGCTTCGATAGCTTTTCGAGCAGGGGACGCCAATCGCTGATGCCGTCACTTTGCACCCGCAGCAGGCTGATGTGCGCGGTCGAACCGAGCAGCCGCGCCTGCAAATCCTGCCGAAAACCGTTATTGATGGCTAGCGCTATGATCAGCGAGGCCACGCCCGCGGCTACTCCCAGGATGGAGATGCCCGTGATGACGCCGATGAACGCCTGGCGGCGTTTGGCGCGAAGGTAACGGGTTGCGATGAAGAGCTCGAATCTCATTCAGGGGTCCCTCGCTGCGCTCGGGATTTCGGCTGCGGGCTCCCGCTTCGCTCACGCCCGCAAAACGCCTCAACCTGGCGGCGTTTGGCGCGAAGATAGCGGGTTGCGATGAAAAGTTCGAAGCGCATAAAAAGCGGCTGTCAGCTGTCAGGTGTCAGCTTTCAGTTACAGCGGATTATAGCTGGCCATGCTTTCCATTTTCCGTATCAGCAGTTCTGCCTTGTGCTTGCGGTTGCTTTGTTGCTGGGCTGATGTCAGACTGTTGCTTCGTCGGCTTCATTAGGAGTTGGTGAAATGCGAGATCATATCCGAGAAAGTATCATCGACAGAGCCATCACGTTGATTGCGGTCGCGGGATTGGCGTTGCCAGTTTCTGGCCAAGTTGTGAGAAGCCACACGCCTGTAACGTCGGGAACCACGGAAACAAAGGTGCGGGCCGCCAAAACGCCGTACACGGCAGAGTATAAGATCACGCATGTGCAAGCGCTAGCCGATGGGACCACCATCACCCGAGAGTCCACGGAAGTAAAAGCGTTGGACTCGCAGGGCCGGCGGATGACGGCAACCACAATCACGTCGGGAGACCGGGCGCCGCAAACCCATGTCATGGTCTACGATCCTGTGACCCGGACCCAAACTACTTGGCACTCTCCGGGGAAGATCGCGCACGTATTTAAGATGTCCACCCCAGAGGCGGAACATACTTGCTCGAGAATCATGAGGGACGACGTCTCGGTGATCAGTGGCTCGAAGTCGAAGATGACATCGGAAAATCTGGGAACGGAGTCGATCCAAGGGGTTGAAGCGCGTGGACGCCGGTACACCACGACGATTCCTGCAGGCGCGGCGGGAAACGATGCGCCCCTGGTCAGCACCTCGGAGATGTGGACGGCCCTTACGGTTGGATTGAATGGCGTATTGGTACGCGAAATCAGAGACGATCCCCGGTCAGGCAAGACGACCAGGGAGTTGACATCTCTCAGCCAAAGCGACCCGGATCCGACGACATTCCAGCCGCCTGAGGGTTACGAGATTGTGACGAAGGATTCGTCCGCGTGCGAGGACGAGCCCACGCCCCGATCGTCGTCCGAAGCAGCGGCCGAAGCAACGGCCGAAGCAACGACGTCGAAGTGAAGCTGGGGCATCTGGACTTAGGAATCCCCCACGGTTATTACTTCCTGCTAGTCTTCTACGAATGTCTCCCATTCTGACCAGTTTGCTGCTGGGGCTGACGGCGGCGGGCGCGAATGTGTTCGGCGGCGCCATTATCGTCCAAAGGAATTGGGAGCGCTCCTACCTGCGCTACTTCGTCGCGCTCGGGGCGGGTTTCATGCTGGCGACGGCGCTGGTCGAAATGGTGCCGGAGAGCATCAAGCTTCGCGGCCCGTATGCCGGATTTCTTATCCTTGGCGGATACCTGCTCGTCCACTTTTTCGAGCACACGGTGACTCCGCATTTCCACTTCGGAGAAGAAACTCACGCTGACGAGTTCGTCCATGCTCATAAGGGATACTCGGTCCTGATCGGGTTGCTGATTCATACATTTTTCGATGGGATCGCGATCGCCTCGGGATTTCTTGTTTCTCCGGCGCTCGGTTGGATCATCTTCATAGCGGTTTTTCTGCACAAGATTCCAGAAGGATTCACCATTTCGTCGGTGATGCTGGCCAGCGGCCGGAGCCGCGCGTTCGCCTGGGGAGCGTCCGTCGCGCTCGGCGTAGCAACCGTGGCCGGAGTGATGACGATGGCGGTGTTTCGCTACGAGGTCAGCTTCGGTCTACCCTTGTCGGCTGGGGTTACGATTTATGTGGCGGCTTCGGATCTGATTCCAGAAGTTAATAAAGAGCCAGGGGTGAAGATGGCGCTTCTAGTCTTTGTTGGAGCGGCTTGCATGTTTTTGCTGGATCGCGTTTTTCACGTCCACTGATCCAATCGCGCTCAAGCTGGCCTCGCTATCCAACAAAGTCAAGCTGTAGGTCATCGGAATGGCGATGTCGGCTGCGCCGCGATATCGCTCGGCACGTTCCAACGCCACTTTGCCTTGGCAAGACACTTTTTCAACAAGCTGCTGATACTCCGAGAAACGCTGCTCGGTGCGAAATTCTTGATGTCGCGTACGGGCGAAGTCCGCCTGCGCATCGGTGCTGTGCCGGACTTTATCCTCTTCAGCGGCATGGAAGGCCCATCCTGAATCCGGCAGATGATCGAAGATCAGCACTTCGGGAGCCAGCGTCAACGCGTGTCGCAGGGCCTGCCTGGGATCATTCATTTCGTGCAGACAAACCTCGAAGTACACGACATCCCCATGTGGCGAAGTTTCACAGAAGTCCGCTTGAACAATCTCTACTCGATCTTGCAACCCCTCGGCGGCCGCCTTTGCCTCCCAAAAGCGAATCGCGGCGGGGTCTTTGTCAATCACAATCAGCTTCCTGGATTCGAGAACGAGATCGGTTAGTGGCCCGTTCCCGGCTCCAACGGCTAGAACTTTTTTGCCGGAAAAACTGTAGAACTCCCTGATGTTCTGCGCTATTTGCTGGTAATCGGCGGCCATGGCATACCCTCGTTACCCACTGTGTCGTATGTGCATCACATCCCCATCCTGCACAATGTAGTCCTTGCCTTCCAATCGCAGAGTCCCTTTGGCTCGCGCATTGGCCTCGGAGCCCGCTTCCAGCAGCTGATCCCAGCGAATCGTTTCGGCGCGGATGAAGTGCTTCTCGAGATCGGAGTGAATCGCTCCGGCTCCGTTTTGGGCTCGCGTATTCAACGGGATCGTCCAGGCTCGGCATTCATCTTCGCCGGCGGTGAAGAACGAAATCAGGCCCAACAGGTGATAGCTCTTGCGGATCAGGCGCGAGAGGCCGCTTTCGGTCAGTCCGTAGCTGCCCAGAAATTCCGCCGCGTCTTCGTCGGTCATCTCCGCCAGTTCGGCTTCCACTTTGCCGCAGATGGCGCTGGCTCCGGCATTCGGACGCGCGGCTACTTCGCTCAAGTTGTATTTGGCAACCGCTGCTTCCAGATCTTTGCCGAGTTCGGTACTCTCGCCGATATTGAGGACATAGAGCATGGGCTTCTCGCTTAGAAACATGAAGCCCCTTATGCGCTTCTTGTCTCCGGGCGTCATTTCCATTTCACGCAGGGGCTTTTCGGTTTCCAGAAAGGCTTTGGCTTTGATCAGCAGCTCGTTTTCTTTTTCCAGTTCCGGCGTCTTCATCTTCTTCAAGTCTTTTTCCAGGCGCTCCAGCCGCTTTTCGATCTGGCCCAGATCGCTGACCATGAGATCGAATTCGACGTTCTTGATGTCGCGCAGGGGATCGATGGGGCCGACGTGCGGAATCTCATCGCTTTCAAATGCCCGGAGAACGTGAATGAGCGCGTCCACCTGGCGGAGATGGCCGATGTAGGCGGTCTCTTTCAGCGCGTCCTGGCCGATGGCGCCTACGTCCACGTACTCGACGGAGGCGTGCGTCAGCTTCTTCGGGTTGTAGAGCGCAGCCAGTTTGTCTAAGCGCTCGTCGGGAACTTTGGCTACTCCGATGTGCGCTTCGCGCGGGTTCGACAGCGCGTGCTCGGAAAGATTAACTTTTGTCAGAATGCGAAATAGAGATGTCTTGCCAACTTGCGGCAGGCCGATGATGCCAGATTTCATTGTGAGTTCTCAGTTCCCGGTTCTCAGTTCTCAGTGCAATCAAAAGAATAAATCATCGTGCCGAATACGCATACGCGTGTTTCACGCGGGCCGGGCGTGGTACGCTCGGCGGAATGCACTCCGAAGAAATAAGTGTTCGCAGCCAATCGCTTCGTGTCCCGCTCCGCTGTTTTGCTGCGGTGGCGATCGCTTGCATCAGTTGTGCGGTCTGGGCTTCGGCTCAGACTTCATCTCAGACTTCATCTCAGACTCGGGCGCAAATCCAATTTCGCTTGCAGGCGCGCGACGTGATCGAAGCCCATCTGAAGTCGTTTTCCGACAAGAACGGCAAACGCGAGGCGCTGATCCGAAAGTGGTTTGCCGAATCGGGGTGCAAGGATGCCGAACTTTCCGAGCAAGCGCTCGACCGCAAGCTCCCGCCGAACGTCATTTGCGTGCTGCCCGGCGAAACGCAGCAAGTGATCGTGGTCGGCGCGCATACCGACAAAGTCGACAGCTACGGCGACGGCGTGGTCGACAACTGGACGGGCGCGGTTTTGCTGCCTGCGCTGCTGTACAGCCTGAGCGCGCAGCCGCGTCATCACACGCTGATTTTTATTGGATTTTCTGGCGAGGAAAAGGGGCTGGTCGGGTCGCGGTATTATGTGGACCATCTCAGTAGCGAGCAGCGCGGGCACATCGAAGGCATGGTGAACTTCGATAGTTTGGGCCTCGGTCCGACCAAGGTGTGGGCTTCGCACGCCGACAGGGCGCTCCTTGACGATCTGATCGCGACTGCGACGTCTGGCCACCTGCCGCTGGCCACGGTGAATGTAGAGAGCTTCGCCGCCCGTGCCAGCGCCGATTCCGAATCGTTCGCACACGACCGGATCCCGCGCATCACGCTGCACTCGGTTACACAACAGACTTGGTCGATTCTGCATTCGCCGTTCGACAAGATGGCGGCGATCAAGATGAACGATTACTACGACAGCTATCGGCTGATTGCCGAATATCTGGCGTACCTTGATGACGCGCTGAAAGCGCCGGCTGCGCCGAAGGCAGAGCGAGCGAGGCAGTGACTGTCGCATTGTCTACTCACTGGAACGCTTGTGCGGTTGCGTACAACGCCACTAAGCCCAGCAGGAGCACCGCCTCCTCGAACTTTTCCGACCACACGTGCAGGCGGTCGAATTCCCTGCGCAGCGGATTATCCAGGGGCACGTTATCGATCACTCCAACCTCGGCGCGAATGGCGTGCATCTTCGGGGAAACAGCAAACTGCGAGATCACGGTCAGCAGCAACATCAGCACGATCAGAAGGTGCCGCGCCGCCAGCGGTCGCGCATTCCCCGTGGCCATCCGGCTATAGAGCATCGACGCGATCAGGAAAACAATTCCGCAGACGATGGCCATGTAATGCAGTAAATCGAGCGAGCGTCCTACGATCGATCCTGCCATGTGGCGAGTGGGAAGGAGTCCCGGCGAAAAGGCAGTGGGGGCTTCGACGAACGCGAGAAAGATCAAGCCGCCGAGCCAGACGACGAGCGACAACAGCATGAGGAACCGGAGAAATGACATAAGCGAGATTATAGGAGAAGCCAGGTTTCAAGGTTTCAAAGTTTCAAGGATTCTAGATCGCAGACGCTCTCGTCGTCTTTGTCTTTGCAACCTTGAACCTCTGAAACTTTGAAACCTGCCCCTTCCGAGTTATCCACAGGCCGAACCAGCGCGGTCACTTACTGCTGTGCGCGTAAATATTTACCCTCATCCTTCCTCATTGTCATTGTCCGGAGGGAATCATCTAAAATGCAGCGTTCGCTGAAGGCCACCGATGTGAATTTCATTTCCTTACAGTCGGCAGTGTTTTGCGTGCAATGTGAATTGCTCAGCCAAAACAACACGCCGCGGTGCCTGGCTTGCGGCAGCGGAGCGGTGCTGAGTCTTTCGCGCGTGCTGGGCGGATCGCTTCGCGGGCAGCAGACGGCACATCTAATCGCGGACGCGGAACTGGACCGGCTGGTGCGATCCCTGCTCTACACCGTTCCGCAAGTTGCGGAGGGCGACGAGATTCAAGACGAATACCGAGTCGGCGGACGTCAGGCAGGCGCGCATCAGTCAGGCGAGCATTCGATCGAACTGGCCGCAGCGGCAACTTTCTCTACGCGCCATCGGATGCGGCCTCGACATCATGGATCAGTTTCCGCGCCACACCCTCTGATCAATGCCGGAGAAATTGATCTTGAACCGGGCATCAGCATCATTGCGGAAAAGGCGCAGACTTTAACCGGTGCCACCGGAGCTGCTATTGCGCTGCGCCGGGGCAACGAAATTGTTTGCCGGGCGCGGACAGGGCGTACCGCTCCAGATATAGGGGTCCGCCTGCAAACCGATAGTGGGCTCTCGGCGGAATGCGTGCGGACGGGCGAAGTGCTGCTGTGCAACGACGCGGAGTCGAACCCGCGGGTAGATTGGGCGAGTTGCAGGCGGATGGGCGTGCGCTCGATTCTGGTCGCTCCGCTGCGGCATTTCCGGCGGACGCTCGGAGTTTTCGAAGTGCTGTCGTCGACGCCGCACGCGTTTGACAACAACGATGTAGCTACTATGCAGTTCCTCTCGGGAATGATGGTGGCGACGATCTCGCGGCTTTCCAGTTTGCAACCGCCGGCGGTGGCTTCGGGCGAGTAGACGCGGCGGAGGAGATTCCGATGAAATATCTCTTCGGGATCGCCATAGTCTTAGCGGTGGTCATGGCGGGCTGGCAAATTCTTGAGCCCGAAATCACCAACATAGTGTTTCAAGATGAGCTGCGGGATTCAGCAGCACAGCTTGGCTGGCGCACTGGAGTGACGCCGCCAAACTCAGACGAAGAACTCCGCAACATCGTCATTCGCAAAGCTGCGAAGCATGATATCCGGCTCGATCCCAAGCAGGTGACGGTGCGGCATAGCGGAACGGGGGAATATATGGCTTGGTACATCGCGGTCGACTATTCGGTGCCCGTGAATCTGCTCGTGTATTCGTACAGCTTGCACTTCACTCCTACGAGTACGGGCGGTAAGCTCTGAATTCTAGACGGAGCCTTCGCGGGGCTGAATCTTGCGGATAGCTCTGGAAACTGATTCCTTGATGCGGCTGCGGTAGGGCCGAGCTTTGCTCGGCTTGGACCCTTCGGCTTCGCTCAGGGCAGGCTCGCCGGGACGCCCGTCCCCACACACCCACAAACAAAAACTACACCGGTACCGGCACGCTTTCGACGATTTCGCGCAGGACTTGTTCGGCTTGCTCTGACTTTTTCAGAGTGGAAGCGTAGAGCGAACTTACTACTACGCGATGGGCGAAGACGGAGACGACCAGCGGCTTGAAATCTTCGGGAGTGCAGTAATCGCGGCCTTCGAGGAAGGCCATGGCTTGCGCGGCGCGGTAGAGCATCTGCGAGCCTCGGGGAGATACTCCTAGAGAAAGATATTCGGACTCGCGGGTCCTGGCGACTATGTTCAGCAGGTACGTGATTAGAGATTCGTCTACGTGGACTCGAGCCACGGCTTGCTGGATTTCTACTACGTCGGCGGCGTTGAGCACGGGGCGGAGGTTTTCGAGTTGGGCGACTCCGGCCTCGGCTCGCAAAATCTCGCGCTCGGCGTTGCCTTCGGGGTATCCCATGCGAACCCGCATCAGGAATCGATCGAGTTGCGACTCGGGCAAGGGATAAGTGCCGTGGTGCTCGATGGGATTCTGCGTGGCCAGAACGAGGAACGGTTGCGGGAGCAAATAGGAATGTGCGTCAATCGTGACTTGGCCCTCGTTCATGGCTTCGAGCAGGGCGGATTGCGTCTTTGGCGTGGTGCGGTTGATCTCGTCGGCTAAGAGGACATTGGCGAAAACTGGTCCGCGCTTGAATTCGAACTTCTGTTCGATGGCGGAGTAGATCGAAATACCGAGCACATCCGAGGGCAGCATGTCGCTCGTGAACTGGATGCGCTGAAAGGTGCAGTCGATGGCGCGGGCCAGCGCCTGGCCTAGCGTGGTCTTGCCGACTCCGGGGACGCCTTCGATCAGCAAGTGGCCTTTGGCGAAGATGGAAACCAAGGCGAGGCGGAGGACGTCGTCTTTTCCGCGGATCACGCGACGCAGGCTGTTTTCGAGTTCCGCGGCGCGGCGGGAGGTTGCCACCAGAGTTTCGGGAGCCATTGTTGGGATTTTACTATGTCGGTCGCGCTGCTGGCGGTTACGAATGTCATCGAGAAGTTCTCAGTTCCCGGTTCTCAGTTCTCAGTGAAACCGAACATCCTGCGTGGTTGCTGGTCACAGCGCTCCGTCGCTCGCTCTCCCACAATCTGGACTGGAGGGATCATGGGGCGCTCTTATCGCGATCTGATCGCTTGGCAGAAGGCTATGAAGTTCGTTTCCCAAATCTATGAGGTAACTCAGCGATTTCCGAGCGAGGAACGTTACGGACTCACCAATCAATTGCGGCGAGCGGCGGTTTCGGTGCCAAGCAATATTGCAGAAGGGCAGGCTCGTTTTTCGCAAAAAGAGTTCCACCATTTCCTGAGTCAGGCACGCGGATCTCTGACTGAGATTGAGACTCAGCTTCTTATTGCGAAAGACCTGAAGTACCTACCATCAGCGAAGGCGGAAGCACTGCTCGCGGCCGCCGATGAACTCGGCAGAGTCCTGAACGGACTCATTGCCTCAATCAAGAGCCGAGCGGCATAGGCCGTGCTGGTTTTACTGAGAACTGAGAACCGGGAACTGAGAACTTACTGAAAGAATTCCGCTGGTCGTCCCGTCAAGCGCTCGATTCTCTTTGCGGTTGGCGGATGAGTCGAGAACAGGCTGCCAAAACTCATCCCACCTAAGAACGGCGCAATGATGAAAAGATGCGCGGTCGATGGGCTCGCTAACAGCGGGCGCTGTTTCGAATAAGCATCGATTTTGGCGAGAGCGCTGGCCAGGGCGTAGGGATTGCCGGTCCAGTGAGCGCCGGTGTCGTCGGCTCCGTATTCGCGGGAGCGCGAGACGGCGAGTTGGATCAGCATGGCTGCGAATGGGGCCAGGAAAATCATAGCGATGGCCGCGATGCCGCCTCCGCCGCCGCGATCGTCGCGTTCGCCTCGCATGCCGCCAAAGATCATTCCCCACTTGGCGATCGACGCTAACCAGGTGATGGCTCCGGCCAAAGTGGCTGCGATCGAGCTGATCAGGATGTCGCGGTTGCGCACGTGGCCGAGTTCATGGGCCAGTACGCCTTCGAGTTCTTCATCGTTGAGCAGTCCGAGGATGCCCTGGGTTACGGCTACTGACGCGTGATTCGGATTGCGTCCGGTGGCGAAGGCGTTGGGCGAATCGGTCGGGATGAGATAGACCTTGGGCATCGGCAGGCCAACTTTTTGCGCCAGGCGCTCGACGATGTTGTAGACGCGCGGCAAGTCTTCGCGGCTGACGGGCTGGGCGCGATAAGTGGCGAGCGCGATTTTGTCGGAAAAAAAGTAGGCGACGAAATTCATGACGGCGGCGAAGGCTAGCGCCATCAGCATGCCGTTCTGGCCTCCGAAAGCGCGGCCGGCCAGCATGAGCAGCAGCGTCATGACGGTGAGCAGAAGAGTGGTTTTGAATATGTTGCTCATGATAATTGCCTCGGGTTCTTACGGGGCTCGATTGTATTAGATGTTGGAGGCGGCGGATGGGCTCACGGGGCTGGTTCTCAGTTCCCGGTTCTCAGTTCTCAGAAAAGCCGGCTGCGCGGGCGCATGTCTCTCCACGACCTTATCCGCTAGCCTGCCGCTTCAGTGCTCTTTCCAGCGTTTGGTCTAAGGCGGCTTTGGCTTTTTCGTAATCCTCGGGCGTGATTTTGCCTTGTTTTTTTTCTACTTCGAGCTGAAACATTTCTTCTTTCAGCGCCTCCAGAAGCATCGACGATTTTGCGGCTGGCGTGCTGGCTGCGGCTGTCGCGGGCGTCGTGATTGGCGGGGTTGGATGGACGGCTGCGCGGTGGTCGCTTGGCGCCGATCCCAGTTTTGCGGGGGATGTCGCCAGTGAAGTTGCGGGCTGCCGTTTCGTAACCACCCATCCGCCGATGGCGAGCAGCACGGCGAATCCGCCGAGGATCGGCCAGCGATATTGCTGTAGAGCGTCGGGCGCGTCTATGGGCACGCCGAGTCCTCCGCCGGGACGATTGTCGTTAGCATTAGCATTAGCACCAGAACGATTATCGCGTCCTTGAGGTGGCTGCTGATCCTGTTGTTGGGCTGCTCCCGAGGCGGTCTCTCCGGGCGGCTCGGTGATGACTCCATTGCCGCGCAGCGTGAAGCCGAGCGGCTGGCCGGGCTTGGTCTGCTGCGCTACTTCTACCTGGCTGTCGCCCTGGGTGGGATCCTGCATGGACTGATAGCTGGGCGGATTCGCAGCCGTGAACTGCATGGTCTTGGGAAGAACGATGACCAGGTGCGCGGCGGGATAGAGCGGCTTGGGATCGATCTTGATCTCGCCGGTGTAGGGGAGAGTGAATTCCACCTGGAACTGTGTTTCTCCGGGACGAAGCGGGAAGTTGATTGCGTAGCGATTTTTCTCGGCTTGGGGCGAGGCTTCGGCGCTGATCGGCTGGCCGTTAGGGGAGCGGGCTTGTACTTGTTCAACCTTCGCGCCAGCGGGCAGATAGAACTCGAAGTTGTGATCGTTCATCTGCGTTTTTGCGGGAGAGGACGTGTTATTGACGACGAACAGACGCACGCCTTGCATCGATCCGCTGTCGGCCTGGAAGCGGATGACGTCGGCGGTGACGCCGAGTTCGGCGACTTTGGTCGCAACGTCGTAGACGTTCACGTCGGCTGTGTTGACGCCGGGAGGGGTCATTCGATGATAGGTGACTCCCTGATGGATGGCACGGATGAGGTGAGGCCCGGGGCCGCCCGTTAGCTTGAAGCTGAATTTTCCGTTGCTGTCGGCCTTGGTGCTGCCGGCCACGTCCATGCCGTTGGCGAGGTTGATGAGAATGACTTCATCGCCTGCGGCGGGCTTGTTGGTGGTGCCGTTGGTTACGGTGCCGGTCAGGGTCTGGGCGGCGGCCGAGGCTAGGGTTAGCGAGAGGATGATGAGTAGAAGGGCGGACTTTGCGAGTTTGGTCAAAAGAACTCCTTGCTGCCGCAGATCCCTTTGCGAGACGCAGTAGCGCTAAGAAATCAGTGCTTCATAGGCCTTGTGGTCGCCAATCCAGAACCACAAATATCCATCGGCCCGTTTGATGGCAAGCGCGCGATGGTTCAATGTTACGCGGGCGGACCATATTTCCCGGCCGTGGCGCTCCCCCACTTTCTTGAATTGTAATGAAGGATGCTGCGAATTTGCTTTCAGCAATGAAAACTGTTTGTCGGCGCGGGCGCGCACTTCTTGCGGGAGGTCATCGTATTGCCGCCAAAAATCGGAGGTGGCGCGATGCTGCATTGGGTGCTAGAGCGGCTGCGTGCGGCCGTTCTTTTCGTCGTCCAAGGCGCGCTGGATGGCGGTGTCGAGGCGCCCGGCGGCAAGATCGGATTGGACGCGAGTGTCGATCGGCGGAGGGCAGTTTTGCTCCAGCCACGCGTACAATTCCTCGATTTCGTGCGGCGCGAGCGCTCCGATGGCGCGTTCAATCTCTTTGATGGTGTTTAGGCTCATGGAAGTTTTATTTTAACCCGCGCCGAAGGAAATCAGCAGAAAACTTACACTACCTGTCCCGCAGCCTGCTCCAGTCGCGCGATCTCCGCCATGAGCGCGGCTGCTTCTTCTTCGAGTGAGGTGCGCATGGATTGATAATCCGTGTCAGGGACTTTGCCGGCTTTGTATTCGAAATTCAGGTCGCGCAGGTTTTCGTAGACCGCTTCTTTGCGCTCGCGCAGATAGCTGAGCCGCGTCTTTTCTTCTCCGGCGTAGACTTCGCCGGGAAAGAAGAAAACGTAGTAGAGACAGGCTAGGGTGAAGACGGCGCAGACGAAAATAGTCATCGGGCTGGCTCCTTTCCCCCAGCATAGTTATTCGATCGCGGCTTTTCGCGGACAGGAGTGTCCGCGCCATACTTTTTCATCATAGGTCGGTCTCTCTTCTTGCTTTGCGGCGGAACTCGTCGAGTTCGCTGCCGCGCGGGATGACTATGCCATCGGCCAGGGCCGGTTCGGGCCGATTCTTCCACGAGCGCACGATATGAACCGCGAAGGCTATGCCGAGTGCTAGGACTAAGAAGGGCATGATCCAGGCCACGCGATTGAATCCCGTGGTGGTGGGCGCGGCGATTACGGTCGGTCCGTATTCCTGCACGAAGCCTTGCAGGATCAGGTCGTCGTTATTACTGCCGCCCTTGTCGAGCGCGGCTTGCAGTTCGTCGCGCATCTTGTCGGACGACTGGCAGCCTACGTGATTGCATTCGAGCAAAATCTGGCCGCATCCGCAGGTGCACATCATGCGATGGCCGAGGTCTTTGAAACGCGCGCTGTCGTCGTCGGCGCCCATGAACACCACTACCGCAACGGCGAGAGTGGCGGCCTGCAGCCAGCGATGCAGAGAGTTTCTCCTCTTGCGGCAAAAAGCAGGTCCTTCGCTTCGCTCAGGATGACAATCTACGATAAAGGTCGAGGATTTCATCTCAGTCACCTGCTCCCACCTGCGCCGGAGTGCGAACCGGCGCGGTCGCCGCCACCTGCACGGCGGCGGCATTCGGCACCAGCGCTACGATGGTGCCGAAGACCATGATGATCAGGCCGATCCAGATCCACGGGACTAGCGGATTTAGGTGCGCTTTGATGATGGGACGGCCGGTGGTCTCGTTCTTGCCTTCATAAACCAGATAGACATCCGTCACCAGAAATAAATCTTCGCGGAAGCTGGGGTAAATGCGCGGCAGCGTCTGCGGCTGTTGGCTGGCTTTGTAGAAGCGGCGCTCGGGATACATAGTTGTAATCTGCTTGCCGCCGCGGAAGACGTTGATGATCGCCCACTCGTTCGCATAATTGGGATTGTCGTCCTGGGTGTAGGACTGACAGACCAGAGTGTAGGGGCCGATGTTAATTTTGTCGCCGAAGGCCATTTCTTTTTCAACTTCTTTGTTGAAAGGCGTGCCGAGGATTCCAATGATGACCAGGGCGACGCCGAAGTGGACGATGTATCCGCCGTAGCGGCGCGTGTTTCTGTGGCAGAGGTGAACCATGGCGGCGAACAAATTTTGCCCGCTCTTGCCGGCAATGACGCGGCCTCCGCGGAGAAACTCGGAAATGACGGTGAAAATCACGAGCGCCGAAAGAATGGCGGCCATGGTGGCATAAAAATACGAGGGATCCTCCCAGGGACGTATGCCGAACAAGATCATCATGCCGCCGACTGCGAGCGAGCCAATCGCTGGGAACAGGAAATTCCGCTTGAGGCTTTCGACAGAGGTCTTACGCCAGGCGAGCAGCGGTCCGACGGCGGTTAGCAACAGGAGCAGCAGGGCCACCGGAATGGCAACGCGATTGAAAAACGGCGGCCCCACCGTGACTTTGTGTCCTTGCACGAATTCCGAAAGGATCGGGAAAAACGTGCCCCACAGGATGGTGAAGCAGACGACCAGTAAGAGAAGATTGTTGAACAGGAAACTGGATTCGCGTGAAACCAGCGATTCCAGCTTGTGTTCGCTCTTGAGATACGATCGGTTCGCCACCAGGAAAAAGCTGCAAACGGCGAGGGTCAATCCGATGAAGACCAGGAACCAGGTGCCGATCGAGGATTGCGCGAAAGCGTGCACCGAACTGATCACTCCTGAGCGCGTGAGAAATGTTCCGAGCATCGAAAGCAGGAAGGTCGCGAAGATGAGCGCCATGTTCCAGACTTTCAACATGCCGCGTTTTTCCTGCATCATGACGGAATGCAGGAACGCTGTGCCGGTGAGCCAGGGCATGAGCGAGGCATTTTCCACGGGGTCCCATCCCCAGTAACCGCCCCATCCGAGGACAGCGTAAGCCCAGTGCGCGCCGAGGAAAACGCCTATGGTCAGGAAGCACCAGGTGACCATGGTCCAGCGGCGGGTGATGTGAATCCATTTATCGCCGGGATACTTCATGATGAGCGCGCCTAGTGCGAAGGCGAAGGGAACGGTGAAGCCGACGTATCCGAGATACAGCATGGGCGGATGGATGACCATCTCGGGATATTGCAGGAGAGGGTTCAACCCGGTGCCATCGGCGGGGAGCGCGCCCTGCATGATGGCGAACGGGTGGGCAGCAAAATTCAAAATCAGCAGAAAGAAAACCTGCACCGACGCGATGATCACCGAGGAATAGGCAAACAGCCGCTGATCGGTTTTGTAGCGCAGGCGAAGAACGAATCCGTAGCCGGCCAGGAGCAGCGACCAGAAGAGCAGCGAACCTTCCTGACCCGACCACAGCACGGCGAACTTGTAGGCGGCGGGCAAGTCGCGGTTGCTGTGATGGAAGATGTAGGCGATCGAAAAGTCGTCGTTGAAGGCGGCCAATACGAGAACGATGCCGGCCAGCAGCACGGCGGCGAAAGTTGCGATTCCGGCGCGGCGGGCGGTCTCGCCGAGACGAGCCGAAGCGGCATCCCGACGGAACAAGGCCACAAAGCCTGCCAGGAAAGAATACGCACTCAGGCCGAGCGCCAGCAGTAGCGCAAAGCTTCCAATTTGAGACATCCAGGGAACCCCACGGTATCACCGTATTTTTTCAGAGAAGCGGGCGGTATGCAAACTGCCGAACCTCCAAGCTCGTGTGGGGACGGGCGCCCTTGCCCGTCCAAGCGGGACGAAGCCCGGCAGGTGCGCGCGGCGCATCCACTGTCATTTCTCCAGCGGGTAGCCCCTTTGACGCCAATCGCGGATTCCGCCATCCATGGATATGACGTTGGTGTATCCCATTTTTTGCAGGTTATCGGCGGCCAACGCGGAGCGGAAACCTCCGCCACAATAGAGGACGAGCTCGGTTTTCAAGTCGGGATACTTGCCCTCGATATCGCGCTCGATGATGCCCTTGCCCAGGTGGACGGCTCCGGGCAGGTGGTCGGCGTCGAATTCGCGGTCTTCCCGCACGTCGACCAGGACAAATTTGTCGCCGCGATCGAGCCGGGCCTTCACTTCGTCAACGTTAGTTTCGCGGACGCGCTGCCTGGCATCGTCGACAATCTTCAGGAAGCGCGGTGGATGCTGTTGAGCCATAGTGTGAGAGTCTCCGGGTGAGAATATTAGCAGGTTTCGAGATTAGCTCTCAGCTGTCAGTTCTCGGCTCTCAGGAAAATCTCCCAGCGACTGGCTGAGTTCTAACATCCGCAAACCAAGAGTGGAGAGCCACCAACTCACACACTGGTACTTGCATTCTCCGGTGCCTCATGTGCTAAAGATAAAGGACGGTCTATGACGCTCATCCTTCGCCAGTCTCGCATTCACTCTTATGGTTGCTATACCACGCGGCCGATCCGCAAAGGGACGCTGATCATAGAATACGTGGGCGAGTGCCTCACCTATGAACAGGCCGACGATCTCTACGACGACTTTCCGAACACTTATCTGTTCGGCCTGGACGGCGGCAAACGCATAATTGACGGGTTCGGTGTGGCCGCGTTCGTCAATCATTCCTGCCAACCGAACTGCGAGACCGATCAGATCCGGGGCAAGATGTGGATCATCGCGCTGCGCGATATTGCGGCTGGAGAAGAGTTGACTTACGACTACAATCTCTACGATGGCGAGGATGACGCGCCCTGTTTATGCGGTGCGGCGCGTTGCCGGAGAAGTCTGTATTCGGCGGCGCACCTGCGCAAGCTCGCAAAAAAACGCGCCAAGGCCGCGGCGGCTGCGACCTAGCGACTCAGAAAGAGACCGCATTTCGGATGCTACAATCGATCTCGTTCCCAACGCATTCGGAACTCTAACTCCGAGGTCTAGCCTTGAACCGTGCTTCCGCCGGTCTCGAAACCGTCATCGCTAAAGCCCTTCATCGCGCGCCGGCAGGCGAAAGCGCGTTGCTGGCCTGGCCGGTTGCATGCGGCAGTGCGGTGGCCGATCGCACTCGGGCGCTGAGTTTTTCCGACGGCATTCTGCAAGTGGAAGTTGCTGACGCGGGATGGCGGCGAGAACTCGCCAACCTGGCGCCGCGGTACGTGGCCCTGATCAACAAATTTTCTGCGACTACCGTGAAACGGATTGAGTTCGTGGTTAAAGTGTAAGAGTTAGGGCATGAAAGTGAAATCGTGAAAGTTACCGACAAAGACGTTGTTTACGTGGCCGATCTAGCCAACCTCGAACTGAGCGAGGAAGAGCGAGTTCGCATGCTTCGCGATTTGAACTCCATCCTTGAGTATGTCGAGCGGCTTAGCGAGCTGGAGACTGGCAAAGTGGCGCCCATGGCTCAAGTTTCGGATCGCTACGGCAAGAACAACGAC
>JBEKXC010000014.1:0-38052 GCA_049512435.1 Terriglobales bacterium
ACGGGGATGATGGGGTTGGTGGTAGAGGCGGCACCAGGGGTAGGAGTGGCAGGAGCGATGCTTTGGAGGGTTCCATCGCCGTTGAAAACGAGGGTACCGGTGCCGAGGGAGACGGGAGTGGCGCCACCGCCGGAGATGTCGGCGCCCGGAACAGTAATGGCGTAAGTCCAGGTGTTGGTGACTCCAGTGACTCCAGTGACTCCGGTGACGCCATTCGCTCCGGCGCCATTGCTCCAGGTAAGGTTCGCGGAACCCGTACCCGTGCTGGTTGCAGCGAAATCGCCGGCAGCGCCAGTGACATCTGCTGTGAAATTAATGACGCCACCACCAGCGTCCACTGCGGTGGCAGCGGGGTTGGTGACAGTACCGGTTCCATAACCGCCTGGAGTGGCCGTTCCGGCGCCATCGGCATAGTTGCCGTTGATGGCATTCACCAGATTTGCCGTGGTTATAGCAACCGTTGCGCCGATAAAAACGTCATTGCTTCCGGCAGCAGGGGCGCTCGTCGTGAAGGTATAGGTCTGGCCGCCTACGGTCACGGTTTGAGTGGCAACTGGGAGGGCGGTCATAGTTAGCGCGCCGGTCGCTGGTTCGGCGGTAACGGCGGTGACGGGGATGACGTCGGCGTTGGTGTAGGTGAAGGTGACTTGGTGGGGGGCGCCGAGGGAATCGTAGATGGTGGCTTGGGTTGAATACTGGGTGCCGGGAGCATCGGTGGCGTCGAGGTTCGAAGTCAGGCTGACGTTGGCGGTGACGACCGCGGGACTGCTGATTCCGGCTCCGAGCGCGAGCGTGCCGAGTCCCCCGCTGGTGTCGACGATGCCATTGACGGCTTGGTATCCGAGGACTTGCTGACCGTCGGCGGTTTCAAGCAGGTTGTTGGTGCCGATTTGGAAATTGCCGGCGCGAGTGTAGCTATCCACTCCGTTTTGCTGCACCACGAAAAAGCCATTGCCATCGATGGCGACATCGGTGTCAATGCCGGTAGAAGTGACGTTACCCTGCGTAAAGTCGGAGGTTTGGGAGTCGATCCGGACACCCGCGCCCTGCTGGATGGGATCGCCGGCGCCGTCCGTGCCGAGGTTCTGGTAGAACAGATCGGCGAACTGGATCTGCTGATCCTTGTAACCGATGGTATTGAGGTTGGCCAGATTGTTGGCGGTGGTGGAGAGTGCGGCGGAATTGGCGTCCAATCCGGAAAGAGGGATCGAGAAATTAGGCATATGGGCTCCTTAGAAAGAAATGGATGTTGGGCTTGGGGGGGACGTTGAAGTGGCGCTGGCATTAGCGACAGCGCTGGCAGCCGAACTGGAGCTGCCGCCGACGTCGTTGACGAGCGTCTGCATGAGCGACTGGATCTGGGTCAGTTCGCCGAGCGAGTCGAAGGTTGCGAGCTG
This sequence comes from Terriglobales bacterium, assembly GCA_049512435.1. GTDB lineage: Bacteria > Acidobacteriota > Terriglobia > Terriglobales > Acidobacteriaceae > Acidiflorens. The sequence continues at coordinate 1,398 of JBEKXC010000014.1, forward strand.
GGTGACGAACTGGTTGGGATCGACCGGGTTCATTGGACTCTGGTTCTCGAGTTGCACCGACAGCAATTGCAAGAACGTGTTGGTCAAGTCCACGCCAGGAGCAGTAGACGAGGAGGTAGTGGAAGACGAAGAAGCTGCGGCCGACGTAGAAGCAGCTTGAGCGGCCGGGTGGAGCATTTGCAGCAGCGAGATAGACACGAGGTTGCCCTCCTAAGCGTGAATGCTGACGCGAGTTAGCGCGGGCCCGACGGACTGGCCTGCGGGAAGAATGTCGACGGTTGCGGATTCCAACGCCGTGTCGTCTTCTGACAACGTGTTGGGCCGGGCAGCGGACGTGTAGCTGGGCGTTTCAGAGAATTGTTGCCGCGACTGACCGTGCTGAGAGCTGGTCGCGGTCTGGAGGCCGGAGCGCGCGTTATCGAAATTGACGCCGGTAAGGTTCAGGTGACTCTGGTTGAGTCCGGATTCGAGGCTCGGAACTTCGGAACTGAACCAGCGTGCGATATCACGGTCTGACTGAACGGTGATGCCGATCTGGCTTTGCTGGACGACGGTATGAATCTCAACCGAACCGAAGGCGTCGGTGCGAATGCCGACATGCATCTGCGCGTTCGCGTTCATCTGGGCGTTCATCTGCACGGCGGCGGGGGAATCGGGCGCGATGGGCGCGGCCGGCGCGCTCGGGGGAGCGGGCGGCGCGGAGTCGAGCATCTGATGAGTTTGAGGAAGGCTCGGCGCGGAGTCGGGTGCCGCTTGGGTTGCGGGCGCGGCGGCTGGCGGAGCGGAAGCGGTCAGCGTAACCGAAGGCTCCATTCCGGAGGCGAATGCGGCCGGAACAGTTTGCGCTGCGATGGCGGACGTTGTGGTAGCGTTCGGCTGGACCACGGCGGAGGATTTTTTGTCGGCCTCGGTTGTTGGGGAGTCTGCTGCGAGATCTGGTTGTGCCGAGAAGCCCGGCTTGGCGCCGCCGGCAGCATCGCTCGCGCTTGCCGCAAGAGAGGCGGGAGTCGGCGCGGCGCCGTTGGAATTCAAGGTGAGGTTCGAAGCGCCGAGGTTCGAAGCAGTAAGGTTTGAAGCAGTAAGGTTCGCAGGGTTAGAGACGTTGTTAGTGGCCGTGTTATTGGCAGGGTTACTGGGGATATTATCGGCGACGTCGAATCCGGTCTCTGTCGCGTTGGCGGTTTGTGCCGCGGCAGTCGTGGCATCGACTGAAAGTGCTTGGGCAGGAGCGGTGTCGACAGTTGCAGAGCCGGAGGTTGGGGTCGGCTCCGCGGCCGTGGCGCCTGGTCTGGAGTTGACGAGCGCGGAACTGCTCACTTTGGGGTCGCTTGATTGCGGAGCGGTGGACTGCGTTGCGATAGGTGGCTCGGTTACGGGCGCAGAGCTGCGGTCGCTGACGATAGATTGCTGCGTTGGAAACGGCGTTGTTGGTGCTGATGTTGGTGTGGGGATCTGCGCTGGCGTCGGCGTCAGCGTCTGCGTCGGGGCGGAAAACGTCAGCGGGATGACGTTGGAGGCCGGGGTGGTGGAGGAAGCGAGGCTTGGGTTCTGGGCTGACGATGGCAGGGGCTGGTCGAGGGTGTTACTGGCTAGCGATGATGGCGCGGTTTTTGTAAACGGTGTCGCGGACGTGGGCGGCGCTGTAACTGAGACTGGGCTTGTCAGCGAAACCGTTTGCACTGGTGTCGGTAAGACTGCCGTCGCAGGCAACGGTGAAACGGGTGTTGGTAAGACGGCTGTTGGTAAAACAGGGGCCGTCGTCATCTGCAAGACCTGGCCCGGAGGAATCGAAGATTGTATCGCTGCGGTCACGGATTGCGTTGCGATGGTTAGAAACGAGTGCGCGGCGTCGGAAGCCGCCTGACCCGCCGGACCAACGACTGGAGGTTCGGGAGATGTCGGGCCGGCGTCGGTTGTAACCGGAGAACCTGTGTACGCGTTGACGGCGCTGGAAGTGGACGGAAGTGCGTCGGCCACTTCACTGATATTCGAAGCAGAAAGGGCGTTGGCTGAAATGGTCGCGGCGAATGGTGAAACGGGTGTTGGTAAAACAGCTTTTGGTAAAGCAAGGGTTGCCATCTGCGAGACCGGGGCCGGAGGAATCGAAGATTGTGCCGATACGGTCACAGCGAGTGTTGCGATGGTTGGTAACGAGTGCGCGGCGTCGGAAGCCGCCTGACCAACGACGGAAAGTTCCGGAGATGCCGGGCTGGCTTCGGTTGTGCGTGGAGAATTTGCGGGCGCGGTACTGGAAATGGAAGGAAGTGCGTCGGCGGCTTTGCTGGAATTCGAAGCAGAAAGGGCGTTGGCTAAAATGGTCGCGCCGAATGGAACCGTGGAAGTTGTGACGACCGCAAGGGTGGGATTGGGCTGATCCTTGGCCGACGGAGCGGTGGACGGAGCGAGCGACGAGGCGCCCGGCGTGCCGGACGACAGGGGCTTGCCGGGCACGGCGATCTGGGGCGGAATGGCAACTGGCTGAGGGAGCGTCGGCGTCGAAAGTGCGGTCACACTGGCTGGGCTCACCGTAAGTTGCTGTGCGAGTGGTTGCTGATTCGAAGGAGCGGCGAGGTTCGATGCCGGTGCGGTCGCAGGATTTGATGTGGTTGGCGCTGCATTTCGTGATGTAGTCGGCGATGTAGTTAGGAATGTGGCTAGTAAGGAAGTGGATGCTGGATAAGTCGACAGTGAAGATAGGGTCGTGGTTACTACAGATGCGGGTCGTGCAGGCGTGGCGACGGGAGCGGTCACAGAATTCGTCACGGGCTTGGCGTCGGGCTTGTCGTCAGATTTGTCGTTAGATTTGTCGTTAGATCTAACAGCCGACTTTGAATTCAGCGGCAACGAGTTGATAGCCGGACTGGAGTTGACGGCGCGGACCGGAGCGGGATTGGAGCTGGATTTGGAATCTGCGTTGGTGTCGAGCTTTGTGTTTACTCCAATCGGGGCATCAAGCTTGGAGCTGGATTTTGCGGCGGTTCTAGCCATGGCGGACTGATCCTCGGGATGCTCTGCCGCAGCGCTGGACATGGATGAGGCGAGGGTTGCGCTGAAACTCGAAGGCATAGACGGCGCTGGGGCTCTGGCCGCGGCGGCTAGCGCTGGTATCGGAACCGGGATGGGCATCGCTTGTACAAACATCGGAGCACCACGAGATCGATTGCATTCGATGCGCCAATGGGCGGAGAGCTGACTTGGGATTGGAAGGCAACAGGCGATGGTTGAAATTTCAAAGACTTACAGGAGCGAGACCGACGGCGAGCGGAAAGTGAAATGGTTAGCGGGCGCGAAGGCGGCAAGGGTTGCCGGGTGCATCCCTGCAAAAATCAGCCGTCAAAAATCAGCCGCCAATATCAGGCGATTCAATTTCGATGATGCCAGCGTTGCAGCAGATAAACGGCATCGAGTTCCTGTTGTTGGCGGCGTAATTGTTCTTGCTGGTAGACGCGGTGCTGACGGGCGCGCAGGGTCTCGAGGACATCGCGTTCGCGATAGGCCTGATGGTATTCGCTGGCCGCTTGCTGGCGCCGGAGTTCGAGTTTGCGCAGGTCGGCCTGGAGTTCCTGGCGGAAGTGCTGCAGGTTCTCGCGGAGAACGGAAGCGAACTGGAGCTCGGCGGCGGTGCGTCCGGCGGCAAGCCCTTGGGAGTCGGACTGGGCGGACTCGGAAAGGAAGCGTTCGAGTTGTGCCAGTGTTTCCTGGGCACGGGAGACCTGGAGACTGGCCTCCTGCAGTTGAAGGGTGCATTGGCGTTCGACGCTTTGCCGGAGGCGGAGTATCGGGGCGAGAGCGAAACGGAAGGACATATTCAGAAGGCCAAATTCAGATCGGCAGCGCCATGAGGCGATCGAGAGAGTCTTTCATGATGGCAACTTCCTGCGAGGGCTGCGCGAGAAATTCACGAAGCGCGGGCATGAGCGCGATAGCGCGATCGAGTTCGGGATCACTAGTTTTCTGGTAAGCCCCAATGCGAATGAGTTCCTCGGAAGCCTTGTAGGTGGCAAAGAGGCGGCGGATGTGGTTGATTTTCGCGTGATGAGGGGCGGAGATGACGGCGGGCATGATGCGGCTGATGCTGTCGAGGATGGAGATAGGAGGATAGTGGCTCTGGGCAGCGAGGCGGCGATCGAGCATGACGTGGCCATCGAGGAGGGCGCGAACCGCGTCGACGAGCGGATCGTTTTCGTCATCGCCTTCCATGAGAACGGTGTAGAAGCCGGTGATGGTGCCGGAACCGAAGGAGCCCGCGCGTTCGATGAGACGGGCAAGCATGGTGAAAACCGAGGGTGTGTAGCCTTTGGCCGTCGGCGGCTCGCCGGCGGCGAGTCCGATTTCGCGTTGCGCCATGGCGAGACGAGTGAGCGAGTCGACGACGAGCAGCACGTGCCGGCCCTGGGCGCAGAAGTATTCGGCGATGGTGGTGGCAGCGAGACCGGCACGAATTCGGAGCAGCGGGTCTTGATCGGAGGTGGAGACGACGACGACGGAACGGCGGCGGCCTGCTTCGCCGAGTGAGTTGAGAAGCTCTCCCACTTCGCGTCCACGCTCGCCGATCAGGCCGAGGACGGTAAGGTCGGCGCTGGTGTTGCGCGCCATCATGCCGATGAGCGTGCTTTTGCCGACGCCGCTTCCGCCAAAGATGCCGACGCGCTGGCCGCGTCCGCAGGTAAGGAACGCGTCAATGGCGCGGATGCCGCAGCCGAGCGCATCGCGGATCGGAGTGCGATCGAGCGCCAGCGGAGCTTCGCGATCGAGGGCATAACGCTCGCGGCAAATGGGCGCGGGATGGCCGTCGATGGGATTTCCCGCGCCATCGAGCACGCGGCCGAGCAGCTGTTCGCTGAGGCGCAGGGAGGGACGCCGTCCCCAAACCACGACCTGGTCGCCGTAACGGATGCCGGTGGGGCGATGCAGGGACATGGAGAGCACGGTGTGGCCGCGAAAGCCGACAATCTCTCCCGGCCAGTGCCGGCCGCGGGAATCGATGATTTCGCAGGCCTCGCCGACGGTACAGAATGGACCTTCCGATTCGACGAGCTGACCAACGACCTGCACCACGCGGCCGCGCCAGCGTAGCGCGGCCGAGTTCTCGAGGTGGGAGAAGTACGCGGAGAGGATCGGCGACGTGTTTGTGTGGGGACGGGGCCTTTCGACTCCGCTCAGGACAGGCTCCGCGCCGTCCGCACGTGGATCGGCCGCTGTCGTCATTCAGCGCGTCTCCAGTGTGGGGCTTGGGGCGGATGCGCCGGGACGTTCGGCGAGCAGGTCAAGCAATCCGGTTTCAATTTCCTTGAGCTGCGATTCGAGGCCGACTTCGGTCGAGCCGAGCGAAGTTTCGATGCGACATTCGCCGGGAATGATGGCGGGATCTTCGTGAACTTCCGGCGCCGGGATATTTTCCATCTGGCAAGCGAAGTAATGCCGCCAGTCGGCGGCTTCCCGGGGATGGACATGCAAGTTGACTTTGGTGCCGGTATCGAGTTTCTCCAGCGTGACCCGAACGATGCCGGCGAGAGCGTTGGGGTCGAGTTGCGCTTCGCGATGCAGGATTTTGCGGGCGATGGCGAGCGCCAGATCGACGACTTCGCCTTCGATCCGGCGGTAGTAATTTTGCCGTTCGAGGGCAAACTCGCGGAGAGCATGGCTCATCTGCTCGCGATTCTTAGCGAGGGCAATTTCGAATTCGGCGCGGACCTGTTGTTGCGCGCTCTGGCGTCCCTGTTCGAAAGCCGCAGCTTGCTGCTGGCGGGTGCGTTCCTCGGCGGCTTGACTGGCATCGGGTGCCGTACCCGCGCCGCCGCTCGGGAGTTCGGCTTCGGCGTAGGCAAAGTCGGTGTAGGCAACGTCAAGGACCGAGGCTTCGGGGACGAGCTGTCGCTTGGGGGCGCTAGACGACATATTCCTCCTGCGACTCGGCACTCAACATTATTTTGCCTTCCGCTTCGAGTTTGCGTGCCATTTCCACGATTTCTCGCTGGGCCTGATGCACGTCCTTAGTGCGCACCGCGCCCAGTACCTCCATGTCTTCTTTCAGCATGTCGACGGCGCGCGAGGACATGGTCTTGAAAATCAGGTTCTTGAGTTCTTCGTTGGCGCCGCGGAGGGCCATCGCCAGAGTCTTCTTGTCGAGCTGCCCGAGGAGTTCGCGGATACCAGCTTCGGGCACTCCGAGCAGATCTTCGAAGGTAAACATCAGGTTGCGAATGGCGAGCGCCATCTTGGGATCGTCTTTTTCGATGATTTCGAGGATCCCTTTGCTTTTAATCGGCTCCAACTGGTTGAGCAGGTCGGCGGCGCCTTTGAATCCGGCGTAGGCGCGCCGGCCTTGTTCGCCGAGCGACTCCAGGTGTTTGTTCAGGCAGAGCGCAACTTTCTGGGCAACATCGGGAGAAAACTGACGCAACTGCGCCAGACGTTTGACGGTTTCGGCGCGAACCTCTTCGGGCAGGCGTAACAACAGCGCGCAGGCCTGACGGGCGTGCAAGTGGGCGAGGATAAGGGCGATGGTTTGCGGATGCTCGACTTCGAGAAACTTGGCCAACTGCTGCGGATCGGCTTCCTGCAGGCTCTCCAGGTGGACGGCATTCTGTTCCACCGCATTGGAGACCTGTTCGAGCAGCCGCTTGGCGCCGGATTCGCCGAAGGCTTTTATCAGGAGTTTCTGGGCATATTCCGGACCACCTTCGGCCAGATAACCTTGGGTAAGAGTGAGCTGGTAATACTCTTCCAGCACGGCAATCGCAGTCTCGGGTTTGAAGTGTTCTAGTTCCGCGATGCGCCGCGTCAGGCGCTCCACGTCTCCCTCCGGAAGATTGCGGTAGATGTGGCTGGCGGCTTCTTCGCCCAGCAGCACCATAAGGATGGCCGCTTTCTGCAAGCCCGGATTGGAGAACAGTACTGCCATTGGTTATCTTCTCTGGTTGCGGTCGCCGTGATTTCAGTTGCTATTGTCCGGCCGCTATTGTCCGGCCTTGGGGTCCCGGATCCAGGTCTGAACCAGGCGGCTGGCAGCGGCTGGTTCGGCCTTGATCTTGTCACCCAGTTCCTTTTTCAACGCCCCGGCACGCCTGGCTTCCTCGCTGGCTGGGGGAAGGTCGAGGCCGGCGAGCACATTGGCGGGAGCCGCTCCGGCGGCGAGTGGCTTGGCAAGATGCGCGGGAATCTGTTTGAAGGCCGCAATCGCATGTTTTTTCACCGGATTCAACACCAGCGCATAGACCACCAGGAACAGCAGCGTAATTCCCAAATAGCGCAACGCGCCCACCCAGGGCAGAACGAGCAGGCGCCATTTATCCAGCTTGCCGGGGCCGGCCGGTGATTCGACGGGGACAACCTGAAAGGAAAGGTTTTCCACCGCGAGCAGGTCTCCGCGCTGATCGTCGACCCCGATGGCGGCGCGCGCGAGTTTTTCGATGGCCGCCATCTCTTCCGGAGTGCGCTTCCGCCGCACCGTACCGGTCGAAGCTGTGCCGGTCGAAGTCGCGCCGGTCGGCGACTTGCCGCTTTCCGGCGTAACGAAGGCGTCATCGATCAGCACCGACGCGGTGATGCGGCGCACCCGGCCCGCCGGGTTCAGGACGTGACGGATATTCTTGCTGACAGCAAAAGTCGAGCTGTCGGATTTCGAACTCTGGTTGTCGATGGCCGAAAGCACGCTCGAAACGTTGGGTGTGACGGCGGTGCTGCCGGGAGCGCTGCCGGCCGCGCCGGGCACAACCGGCGGTACCACGGGCGATGGCAAGACGGGCGATGGAACGGCGGGCGTAATGGCGGCGGTGCTCGTCGGAACGTTGCTCGCGACGCCCGGCACACCCGCGGGATTCGCACCTCCGGCGAGTTCTTCGGAATGCTGTTGGGCAATGGTGGCGGCCGACTTTGGATCGTATATCTCAGAAGACTCTTCGCTGCTGCTCAGGTCATAGTCGACGTGCACGCTGGCGCGGACGTGTTCGGCGCCGACGACCGGCTCGATGGCATGCACCGCGGCAGCGGCCAGTTCTTCATCCGAGTCAAAGGACGCCTGGCCGGAGGGACCGCGCCGCGCCAGAAATGACGCCGCTGTGTCCGCATCGACGACCGTAACGTTTTCCGGCCGCAGACCATCGACTGCGCTCGCAACCAGCTGCGGGATGGCTTGTTGCGCCTCCCGCGAGAGCGTGCCACCTTTGGTTTTCACGATGACCGCCGCTTTCGATACGTGTTCCTGCTCGCTGAACAGCGACTCCCGCGGCAGCACCAGGTGGACGCGCACGGCCTCGACTTCGTTCAGGGTTTGCAGCGTGCGTTCCAGTTCCCCTTCGAGAGCGCGCTGGTAGTTCACTTTTTCGCTGAAGTCCGATCCCGCCCAGTTCGGGGTGTCGAACAATTCAAAGCCGAGGCGGGCATTGCGCGGCAACCCCTGCGCCGCTGTTTCCAGGCGCGCGGCGTCGAGTTTCTCGGAGGGAACGAGCAGGCTGCCGCCATCCGGCGAAATTTCGTAAGGGATTCCTTTTGCCGCCAGGCGGCTGGCCATCGACTGCGCATCCTGCGGCTTGAGTCCGGAGTAGAGGATCACGTTCTTGTGATCGAGCAACGAAACGAACAGCCACAGGATGAGCCCGACCGCCACCGCGCCGCCGGCGAGCAGAGCTTTCTGCTGCAGGCTCAAGCCGCGGAGAAAATCCTGAATCTGGTCGAGGCCCTGGCTCAAATTTCCCAACTCCTAACCCAGTTCAACCGCCGAGACACAGTGGTCGCCGAGGTTCACAGCCCCTAAAAGGGTATTCGATTTCGATGGAATCTGCGGCATCGCTAAAGCGATGCGCGGATACGAAACTACGATACGAAAGCTCAATCCGAAACCAGGGCTGCGACTGGGAGTTCGCCGCCTCAGAACTGCATGTTCGAAATCTGCTGATACGCCTGCACGATTTTATTTCGCACCTGCATCATCAGCTGAAACGAGAGATCGGCCTTTTCGACCGCAATCATGGCGCTGTGCAGATCCGCGCCTTTGCCGTTGAAGAGCTGGGCGACCTGGCTGGTGGTATCGCCCCCGGCGCCCCCGGCCTGGTCGATCGACTGTTGCAGGGTCTCGAAGAATTTGCCGCCCTCGGCGGCGCCCGCGGGAGCCGGGTCGATGTCGGCGGGCAGAATGCGAATCGACGGAATCGAATTACTCATGGCTGAGCCTCGTATTCATGTTCATGACTTCATGTTCATGACGGATTCATTCACCGTCGCACCTTTGTCGCATGTTGTCGCGCGTTGTCGCACCTTGCGCCCCCACGCTGACTTGCTAACGCAGCAGGTCGAGGGACTGCGCAATCATGTTTTTCGTCGCCTGCACGGCCGACGCGTTCAATTCGTAAGCCCGGACCGCTCCGAGAAGATCCGTCATTTCCTCAATCGGATCGACTTGGGGATAGGCCACGTAGCCTTGCGGGTTTGCGTCGGGATGCCCGGGCTCGAAGCGCATTACCGGTGGACGCTGATCGGAGACCACGGCGGCCACGCGTACAGCGGCAGAACTTTCGCGTTGCAGGCCTCCCGCGAGCGCGAAGGATAATGCGAAGCGGGGAGCGCGTTGCGCCTGAAATACCACCAACTGGCGGCGATAGGGGCCGCCCGCCGGCGTGCGCGTGGTCTGAGCGTTGGCCATGTTGCTGGCCACCACCTCCGCGCGCTGCCGCTCGGCCCCAAGCGCCGAGCCACTGAGTTCCAACATGCCAAACAGGTTCATGACGTACTCCCTCCATTGATGGCGGCGGACATGGTGTGGAACTCGGATTTCAGGAACGCCACCGCCACCTGAAAGCGCAACTGGTTCTGGGCCAGGAGCAGCGATTCGCGCTCGACCGAAACATTGTTTCCGTCGGGACGCTCCAGCAGTCCGAGAAGCTTATGCGCGACCGGGGTGAAGGACGGCTCCTCGCCATCCATAGCCTGCTGCATTTCGCCGGCAAACTCACGCGCGTCGCGGGTTTGGTATCCCGGAGTATCGATGTTGGCGAGGTTCGCGGCAATGATCTGATGGCGGAAGGCGCTCAGATCGAGCACGCGCTCCAGACCGCGCATCAGCGGGGTTTCGATCGTCATCATGGACATGGCTGCTCCTTGGGGTTCCGAAGGTGGTGGTTCGGAAGATCGTTATTCACAGGATCGTGGTTCGCGAGATTGTTCGCGGGAAGGTTGCGGTAGTTGCCCCGTGGCGGCAGGCCGAACTCGCGGACTTTGTTGCGCACCGTGCGCAGGCTTACACCGAGCAACTCGGCCGCCCGTGCCCGGTTGCCGCCGGTGGATTCGAGGGTCATGACAAAAAGCTGGCGCTCCATTTCGTCGAGCGAAAGACCTGGTTTCCACTCCGGAGAGGGAGCCGGGCGAGACGGACTTTTTCCGGGCAGATTTTTTCCATGATCGAAAGCTTCAACGCCAATCTCGCCGCCGCGGGACAAATTCGTCGACAAAGCCATGGCCCGGCGCACGAAGTTCCCCAGCTCGCGCACATTGCCCGGCCAGGCTTGCTCTTCGAGACGCGCCACCAGTTCCCGCGACAGGCGGACGTTCCGGGCGCTGGCGGCATTGCTCCCGGAAGCGCCGTCGCTGCCAGAAGGAGCATAAAGGCCGGCGAAATATTCGGCCAGTTCGCGAATGTCGCCGGCGCGGTCGCGCAGCGGCGGCAGCGAAATCGGAATTACGTTCAGGCGATAAAAAAGATCGGCGCGGAAGCGGCCTTCCGCGACCGCGGCTTCGAGCGGGCGGTTGCTGGTCGCGATGACGCGGATGTCGACGTGCACGGTCTGGTTCGATCCCAGGCGGTCGAACTCGCGCTCCTGCAGCGCGCGCAGCAGCTTGGGCTGCAGCGTGAGCGGCATTTCTCCCACCTCATCGAGGAGCAGCGTGCCCTCGTTCGCCGTCTCAAATTTGCCGGGCCGGGCGCCGATGGCCCCGGTGAAGGCGCCGCGGGCGTGGCCAAACAATTCGCTTTCGAGCAGGCTCTCGGGAAATGCGGTGCAGTTCAGCGCGACAAAGGGACCCCCTTTACGGCGGCTGAGGCGATGAATGAGGCGGGCAATCAGTTCTTTGCCGGTGCCGCTTTCGGCCTCGATAAGAATGTCGGCATCGGTGGCGGCGGCCTGGCGCGCGCGTTCGAGCGCCTGCTCCCAGGCGGGGGAGTGGCCGATGAGGGTTTCGGTGTCTTTATTTCTAGCTTTGTCTTTATCTTTATCTTTATCTTTATCTTTGCTATTGCCCACCTTTTCGGCGCGGCGTAAGACCTGCTCGACGGCGAGTTCGAGTTTCTCGAAGCAGACGGGTTTCACCAGGTAATCGCAGGCGCCGTTGCGCATGGCTTCGACCGCGTCGGGTACGCAACCATACGCGGTCAGCAAGATCACCGCCGTCGGCGCCGACGAGCTTTGCACGTCGCGCATTTGCAGCTCGCGCATCAACTCGAAGCCGTCGCGGCCCGGCATGCGCACGTCCGTGATCACGAGCGAATGCAAGCCGGCGCGAAACTTCTGCAGCGCTTCGGTGCCGTTGACCGCGACGTCGACCAGCCATCCGCGGCGCTGGAAGCGGGCTTCGAGCGCAGCGCGCATACCGGCATCGTCGTCGGCGATGAGGAGCCGCTTCATAGCGGAGCTCCAGAGGATAGCCCGGCTCCAGGGGAGAGCCGGGCTTCGGATGCGGCGGCAGGTTCGGCAGCCGGTGCGAACGCGTCTTCGGAGACAGATCCGGAAACAGATCCGGAAACAAATCCGGAAACAAATCCGGGCAAATGTCCGAATCCACCTCCAGCCCCAGTCGCCGCGTTGCGCGGCAGGTGGAGCCGGAAGGTGGCTCCATAACCGGGGCGGCTCTCGGCCACAATCGAGCCTCCGTGCTGTTCGAGAATGCGGCGGCAGACGGCGAGTCCGAGTCCGGAACTGCCGGGCCGGGTGCTGAATCCGGCATCAAAGATGCGGGGCAGGTCGCCGAGCGCAATGCCCGGCCCCGTGTCGCGCATACTGATTTCGACAGCAGTGCTTTCGACACCAGTGCCGGCGATGCCGTCGCCCTCGATATCGATATCCTGGCGCGTGGCGCGGTCCAAGCCTCGAATACTGCCGCGAATACTGAGCCATCCCCCGCCCGGCATGAAGCGGAATGCGTTGAGCGCGAGGTTGAGCAGCACCTGTTCCAGCCGGTGCCGGTCGGCATGAATCGTGACCCCATTGAGGCCGTTGATGATTTGCATTTCGACGCGCGCCTGCTTGGCGAGCGGCAAGAGAAAGCCGTAGGCCCAGTCGAGGAGCTCGCCCGCATCGGTCGGGGCGAGTTCGGGTTGGGGAGTGTTGTGCAGGTGAAGCACGTTGTTGACGGTGGCAGAAAGCGTGCGCAGACCGGCCTGGACGTGTTCGATCCAGCGGCGGCTTTCGCCTTCGAGATTAGCCTCGGCTAAGAGTCCGGCGAAGAGTTCGAGGCTGCCCAGAGGGTTGCGGATTTCATGCGCCAAGAGAGCCGACATCTCGACCAGCGCCTGCTGCTTCCGAAGATGCTCGCGATCGTGTTCCAGCTTCTTCGCCTCGCTGACGTCGCGCAGAATGAAAACCGAAGTGGCATGGGACTCGCTTTGCTCCAGCCAGGCGTGGCGGAGGGCAAGCCAGGCGGGGTTGTCCGAATCCGAAGGAGACTGGTCGTCCAAAGAAGACTTATCCGAAGGAGATTCGCTCGAAGAACATTCGCTCGAAGAACAGGGACTTGGATCGGAGAGCGACAACTCGGACTCTTCTCCACTCTGGCGAGCGCGCTCGAGTGCGGCCCGGAGCGCGGCGGGCAACGCGTCGGCCGATTCGAAAGTGCCGCCAACGAGGCGCGCCGCCTCGGGGTTGAGAGTCGAAATCCGAGTTCCGGCTTCGATTACCAGGACGCCACAGGGCAAGCCTTCCAGAATGCGGCGCAGGCGTTCGCGGATGCGGTGGTTTTCCTCGAGACTAGTGGCCAGGTCGCGATTGGTGACTTCCAGTTCTTGCCGGAGATGAGACACCTGCCCTTGCAGTTGCCCATAGGTACGCTCAAGCGAACCCGCCGCTTCCGTGAACGAGGCAAAGGCGCGGGCGAGAGGATGTTCGGGATCTCGCACTAGGTCGCGTGGGGTTGGAAAAGTGCTGGACATGCAGATTACATTGCAACGGCGATGCCAGCCCGGCATAAATTGCCTTAGAACGCGCTCATGCCGAGCACAGATGCAGACGGACTAGTGCTCGACCAAACAGGTTACTGAGCCGGCATCCGCATCCAGGGAACGGCTTTGCGGTGCCGCGCTTTAGTGTGAATTGCGAAAGCTGGAGTCCGCAAGCAGCAGATGCTCGGGGCGGATCGCCGCCTGGTCTGCGGAGAGAATCAGCGCGCGCTCGATCACGTTCTGCAGTTCGCGAATGTTGCCGGCCCAGGAGTGGGTTTTCAGCAGTTGCAGTGCCGCGACGGACAATTGCGGCGCGGGCAGCGGCGCGGCGTATTTTTCAAGAAAGTGCGCGGCCAGTGGCGCAATATCTTCGGGCCGGTCGCGCAACGGCGGAATCTCCATGGGGAAAGCCGAGAGACGGTAGTACAAATCTTCACGAAATTTTCCCTCGCGGACGAGGGACAGCAGGTGGGCATTGGTGGCGGAAACGATGCGGGCATCGACCCGCACGACTTCGGCGCTGCCCAGGCGCTGCAGTTCTTTCTGCTCCAGAAACCGCAGCAGTTTGGGCTGGAGGTTCAACGGCATCTCGCCAATTTCGTCGAGGAAGAGCGTGCCGCCCTCTGCGGTCTGGATTCTTCCTGCATAGGATTTCATGGCTCCGGTGAAGGCGCCGCGGGCGTAGCCGAAGAGTTCGGCTTCAAGCAGAGTCTCAGGAATGGCGGCGCAATTGACGACCGCGAAAGTACGCGCGGCGCGCGGGCTCAAGTGATGAATGGCGCGAGCGACGATTTCCTTGCCGCAGCCGGTGGGGCCGGTGATCAGCACCGTGGTGTTGCGTGGCGCCAGCAGTCGGGCCAGACGATACACTCGCAGCATGATGCGCGAGTCGCCGATCATTCCGGGCAGAGGAGCTTCGACCAGGGATGGGGCGGGGCGGGCGGCGGACGGAACCGCGTCTTCGGCATTGCCTACTGCCGACCCTTGCTCGGTTCGGCAGGCGAGGTCGTCCGCCCTTAAGAGGTACGGGGTAGGTTCGGCATCGCTTTTTGTATCGAACTTTGTATCGGACTTTGTATCGAACTTTGTATCAAACTTTGTCTCGAACTCGGGATCGAGCAACACAACTTCGATTTCGGGAAAGCGCCGGCGAACGGTCTGCCGCAGTTCTTCGGAGTCAAGGTCGGGCAGGCAGCGGTCGAGAAAGAGCACCTGCCAGCGGCCGCTCTCCAAATGGACCAGAGCTTCGGCTCCTCCACTGGCCTGCTCGAAGCAGCGGACAGGGGAACGTAGACTTTCGAGAACACGCTGACGCACAAGAGTGCTGGGGCTAGCCACTAAAATGTGGTCAGCATAGTTGGGCGGGATCGGAAAAGTCGTCATAGCGATGATTTGAAACGGCTGTGGTTAGAAAGAGATTAGAGGGAGATTAAAAGACTCTGTCGGAAGGAAACGATGGTGTAGAGCGCTGGGCAAATTTTGCTTTACAAGCGGAGGTTGGTAGTGGTCGAGCATTTTCTGCCGGGTGTTATTCCCGAACAAATCGTCTGTGTGGGGACCTCTTCCTGGCGGGGCGGAGCCGCGCGGCCACACCATCCACGCCACACCATCCACAATCATTTTTCGACTAACACCAACTCGCCGTTTTCCACTTTGATGTCTTTGACGTTGTCGGGCAGTTTCAGCTGATCGCGTTGTTCGGCGAGTTTCTTCTGCAACATTGGGTTGACCAGCGATGCGGGCACGGGGAGATCGCCGACTTTGACCTCGGTAGCATCGAAGGTGGCGTAACCGTCCTTGGAACCGAGATGTCCGGCGAGAGTTAGATACACATCTTTGCCGGCGATCTGCGTGAGGAATTGGCCGCGAACGATGTCTCCATCCATGGAAACCTGGTAATCCTTGATATTGGGAACCGCGCCGGGAAACTCCGTTGCAGGGCTCACGGTGGAAGAGCTGGACGGGGCGCTGGTGGAAGCATTCGCGGGCAGCGGGCCGGAAGCTTCGGCGAGCGCGGCCGACAATTCTCCTGAATTCATACGGACTTCGCTCTCCCCTTCGCCGGGCGGCTTGGGCAGCGCGAGCTGGTTCACCTTCTCCTGAAAAGACTGCGCGTTGGCGGCAACGGCAGCGGGCGCGGCGGCGGGCGCAACCGGCGCGGGGCGCTTCAGCACAAGGACGAGCGTAAGAATTGAGATAGCCAAAGTGGCGAAACTAATGATGCGTTGCAGCTTCACAGAGCGACCTCCGCGGTTGTCTGTCTTCTTGTCTTCTTATCTGTCGCTGCCTTCCATGGTACGCGTCGGAAGAGGCGGATTTTAGATGACGTAAGTGCTGGGGCTGGGGATGGTGGACGGTGGGTAGCAGGCGCAGGGATTGCCTGAATTGGGGTGCCCGAGTCCCTCACACGAGCGTCTTCATTCCACGATGGCCAACACGTCGCCGGGGTTCACGGCCGCGCCGGGCGTCGCTGATATCTTCTTTACCACGCCTTTTTTGGGCGACTTGATTTCGTTTTGCATTTTCATGGCTTCGACTACGACAATGCCTTGGCCGGCTTCGACCTCGGAATTTTCCCTGACTAACAAACGCACCACGCGGCCCGGCATGGGAGCAAGAATCTTTCTCGGGCCCTTTTCGTCTCCGGCATCTTTTTGGCGCGCGCGCAGGGAGCGGGGATCGTGCAACGCGACCGCGAAGCGCGTGCTGCCTACCCACATGTGGAGATCGGTGGCCGTCTGCTCGCGCTTGATTTCGTAGGAATGTCCGTCGACCAGGAGGGACAAAACGTCGCGCCGCGGGATGACCGCGTCGATATGCACCGGTTGCCCGTCCAGGCGGCACTCCCATCCTCCGGCGGCTTTTTCAAGCTCGAGCCGGTGCGGCTTGCCGCCGACGATGATTTCATAAATCATAAGATCTGATCTCTGATCTCTGATCTGAAGATCAGCGCAGCCCTTCCGCGCGTCCCTTCTGTTTCCAGTTGGATGGAACCGAACCTGTCCCTTGGGCGTTCCCATTCCTGTTAACGGGCGCAGCGGGATCGAGCACGGCAAACATTCCGGCGGCAATCGCGGCGATCTTCTCCAGCCCTTTGATCTCAGGCTTTGGGGCAAACGACGCTACCGCCGGGTTGGCTTTCGCCAGCAGGCGATCGAGGTATCCGGTATCGAGCTTTCCTGCCTGAAAATCGGCGTCGCCCAGGATGCGCTGAAATAACGAAATGTTGGTCTTGATGCCGGCCACGAAATATTCATAGAGCGCGCGCTCCAGCCGCATGATGGCCTGTTGCCGGTCGCTGGCATAGCCGATCAGCTTGGCGAGCAGCGGATCGTAATCCATGGGAACAGTCCAGCCTTCGTACATCCCGCTGTCGCGGCGGATTCCCGGTCCCGAGGGCTGGAGCAGCACCGTGATCTTGCCGGGGCTGGGAAAATAATTATTGTCGGGGTCTTCGGCATAGATGCGGCACTCGATGGCGTGGCCACGAATCGCCACGTCGGACTGCGCGAAGGGCAGCCTCTCACCGGCCGCGATCCGGATCTGCAGGTGCACGAGATCGAGTCCGGTGGTCAACTCGGTAACCGGATGTTCCACCTGGAGGCGCGTGTTCATTTCGAGGAAGTAGAAATTTTTTTCCTGATCGACCAGGAATTCGACAGTACCGGCATTGGTATAGTTGGCGGCCTCGGCGACTTTGACGGCCACTTCGCCCATGCGATTGCGCATGTCGGAATCGACAATCGGCGACGGCGCTTCTTCGAGAACCTTCTGGTGGCGGCGCTGGATGGAGCATTCGCGCTCGCCGAGCCAGACCGTGTTGCCGTGTTCATCGGCCAGAACCTGCATCTCGATGTGGCGGGGATTGACGATCGCTTTTTCGATATAGACTTCGCTGTCTCCAAAAGAACGCTGCGCCTCGCTCTGGGCGGACTCAAGGGCGGAGCGAAGTTCATGGCGGGTGTGCACCAGGCGCATACCCTTGCCACCGCCGCCGGCCGCAGCTTTCAGCATCACGGGGTAGCCGACGCGCTCGGCGACTTGTTCCCCCTCCTCGGAAGACGCCAGGCCGCGCGAGGTTCCGGGAACAAACGGTACGCCGGCTTTTTCTATTTGCTGGCGGGCGCTGGTTTTAGAACCCATCATTTTCATGGAGTGCGGAGTTGGCCCGATAAATTTCACGCCCGCATCGGCACACGCTTGCGCGAACTTCGCGTTTTCCGAGAGAAAGCCGTAGCCGGGATGAATGGCCTCGGCGCCAGAGCGTTTGGCTACGTCGAGAATTTTGTCCATCCGCAGGTAAGACTCGGCTGCTGGAGCCGGGCCGATCGGGTAAGCTTCGTCGGACTTGCGGACGTGGAGCGCGGCGCGGTCTACGTCGGAATAGACGACGACGGTGGAGATACCCATTTCGCGGCAGGCGCGTAGGATGCGCACCGCGATTTCTCCCCGGTTGGCGATGAGAATCTTTTTGAACATTTTTGGGTCGACACGCCAATTGAGCCCGACGAGCCGCACTTGATTTTACCTGCGCGAGCGGAGATGTGCGTGACAGGGATCACTTGCGGAGGTGATTTTTGTGATGGAATCACCAGAGGCAGGGCCGAGCTGCTCCACCCCATCGCGCCAAAGGCGGGCGCGCTGGGGGCCCCGGTGCGCTCGGCTGGGACCCTTCGACTTCGCTCAGGGCAGGCTCGCGAAGACGTCCGTCCCCACACGAACAAGAATGCTTACTGCTCTTGATCTTACTGCTTCTGATCTTACTGCTTTTGATCCATGACAATGCCGCCGGCGCCGGGCTGTTTTTCTGCCTTGGCCTTCTTGGTCGCCATGGTCTTGTCGACCCACTCGTCGGCAGTCTTCAAATCAGCGGAGCGGGCTGCCAGGTCATCGCACTGGATATCGGCGCGTTCCCGGAACATCAGGTTCATGTAGGCCATGGCGTCGTCGTAGTCAGGACGAAGCTGGAGCGCCTTGTTCAGGTTGTCGATACCTTCCTGAACGTCGGCACTATTCTTCTCCTTCAACTGGGCGCAGACCTTTTTATCCTTGGCGGGCAAGGAGTCATCGGGTTTCATGCCGAGTTTGGCGCGCTCTTCCTGACGCGGCACATAGGTCTGGGTCCAGTCGATGACCGCGACCGAGTAATAAGGCTCGGGATCGTTGGGATCGGCCTCGGAAGCCTTCTTGTAGAACTCCTTGGCCAAGTCGAATTTCTTCATCTGCAAGTAAAGATACGCGATGCCCTTGATGCTGTTGATGTTCTTGGGATCGACTTGCAGCACTTGCTTATACTGGTCAATCGCCTGCTCGGCATAATGGTTGTTTTCCGGAGTATCGGCGCCCGGAATGTACTGCTGGGCATACGCTGTGGCCAGATACAGCCGGGCATTGATAAGAGTTGGGTCGAGGGCGACGGCCTGCTGGAAGTGATCAATTGCCGATTCGAACTTGGAGTTCTTGTAAGCCTGCACACCTTTGTTGAGATGGTCGCGCGCCTTCAGCTTGTTGCAGCCGGTACTGGCGACGAGCATTAGTGCGGCGGCGAATAGCACCAGAAGCTTTTGAGTAGTTTTCATTGCTTTATAAATCTCCCTTTACCGCGGAGTTGTCGAAAAAAAGCTTGAGCTGGAGCGCCTAGAGTCCGCGCCCGGCCGCCGGACTGCACGTAACTGCTGGACGGGCGAGACGCCCGTCGCTCCACCGGCGGACCAATTTTTAGCCGCCCGCTTCGATTTTGGCTGTGATCAAGCCGACCTTGTCGACGCCGGCCGAATGCGCAATATCAATGACGCTGGCAACATCCGCGAAGGGTACATTGTCATCGCCCTTCACGAACATGACTTTTTCGGCGCGGGTTTTAAAAATATCTTCCAAGCGGCCCTGTAGAGTTTCCCAAGTCGCCTCATCCTGATTGATCTTGAGTCCCGGAGGGTTGCCGGCGCCATGGTCAATCAACTGCACCACAATGGTGCGATCGGGCGTGGGCGGCGGTTGTTTTTGATTGGGTGGCGGAGGCTGCGGCACCAGCGCCTCCAAACCCTTGGGCGTCAGGGGTGTAATCACCATGAAAATGATCAGCAGCACCAGCAACACGTCAATCAGCGGCGTGACGTTCATGTTCGCGCTTTGGCCCCCTTTGGGGCCGACGGCCATACTCATAATCGATCTCCTGTATCGCTACGGCTGCATTCCTAATCTCGGTATTTCCTGATCCCCGGTATTCCTGTTCCCGCTCGTCCTGATCAATATCAGTGACTGCGAATGCGACTGCTATTGCCCACCCGTCGGCGCCGTGGCTCCGGTTGGGGTCGTGGCTCCCGGCGGCGGGGCCATGGCTCCGGACTTCTTTTGATCGGTCAAAAGGCCGAGTTGGTCCACGCCGGCGGCGCGAACGTTGTCGACGACCTCGACCACCCAGCCGAACTTGGCTCGCATGTCGGCCTTAAGAAAGACCCGTTTGTCGGTCCGGTTCGTCAACTTATCCTTGATCTTTTGCGTCAGGTCCGCGGGATTGATGAGATCGTTGCCGAAGAAGACCTTATCGTCGCGAGTGACCGCAACCAGCAGCGCATCTTCCTTGTCGGCGTCGTGCATATCCTCGGGATTATTGACCTTGGCCATATCGACGGGTACGCCATGTTGCAACATGGGCGTGACCACCATGAAGATGATCAGCAGCACCAGCATCACGTCTACCATCGGCGTGACGTTGATGTCGGAGCTGACGTTCGCCCCTTCGTTCCGCTTTGCTAATGCCATGGAATTCTGTCTCCTGCATACGCTTGTTGTGTTGCTGCCCCGAACTTGCTCGATGGAGCGCTGGGCGGTTCCCGCCCGGCTGGACGGGCTAGGCGCCCGTCCCTCCATCAGCAACTCATGGGTGCAACTTGCTAACTTACGACCGGCGCATGCTCCGGCGCTTCAGGAAGTAATCGATCAGTTCGCTCGAGGAGTTGTCCATCTCCACGTCGAACGCTTCCACGCGGCCGGTCAAATAGTTGAACATCATGACGGCCGGAATCGCCACGAACAGGCCGACAGCGGTGGTTACGAGCGCTTCGGAAATGCCGCCCGCGACCGCTGCCAGACCGGTCGCCTTCTCTTTGGCGATACCGTTGAAGGCGTTCAGAATGCCGACCACCGTTCCGAACAGTCCCACAAAGGGAGCCGTCGAGCCGATTGTCGCCAGACCACCCAAGCCGCGCTTCAGTTCGGCGTGGACGATGGCTTCGGTGCGCTCCAAAGCGCGCTTCGAAGCCTCAATGGTCTCGCCAGGAATTTCACCCGGGCTATCCTGGTGGGCCTTGAACTCCATCAGCCCCGCGGTGACCACCTTGGCCAGGTGACTTTTCTTGTTGCGCTCGGCGACTTTGATCGCTTCGTCAATCTTGCCTTCGCGCAGCGCTCCGGCAACCGCGGGAGCGAACGAGCGGGACTGATTGCGAGCGGCGTTGAAAGCCATCCAGCGGTCAATCATCACGCCGATCGACCACCCCGACATGATGAACAGAATGATAACCACGACTTTCGCCAGAATACCCATCTGCTTCCAGAGCGAAATCGGGTCCCAACCAACCGAGCTCTCGTCAAAGAGCCAGGCGGCAAAAAGATGGAATTTACAGAGCGCGAGTGCTGCCAGGTTCACTACCATGAGTTGCTTTTCCTCCTCAGAACTGTTTCGAACTTCCTAAAATCTCGCCGTAGAGACGGGGCTTGCCCCGTCAATACTCTGCGGCAGGAGACGCGCAAGTGGCGTCTCTACGGGAAAACCGGCGCAGATAAAAACCTCTGCGCGTCTGCCTGATCTGAACCGTTTGATGCAAGAAACCTGATCCAGGCGGAATCGCCCCCGGTGGTCAAAAACCACGCTCGTCTCCCGTCTCGGGAAAAGGTGGGACGGGGAGGGCTTTAAACCGCCACAAATTTCAATCTCTGTCGGCACCAACGAAACCAGGAACAAGCCAATCCGGAGAGTCTAGCCTCCGGACAAGCTAAACACCACATCAACCTGGGTTTCCACGGCCACCGGTTCACCATTGAGCAGATACGGCTTATAGCGCCACTGCTTCACGGCTTCGATCGCTGCCGGCGCCAGCATGGGGTGCCCGCTAATCAACTGCAGGTTCTGAATCGTTCCCTCTTTGCTGATTTCCGCCTGCAGCAGGACGTGCCCCTGAATCCGGGCCTGCTTTGCCAGCGGCGGATAATTGGGCGTAACCTTCTTAATCAAAAGACCGGTCGACACACCGGACGAAACACGGACGCGCTGCGGAGTCGCAACCTTCGGTACATCGACGTGGGTCGAACTGAGGATGCCGCCGATTACGCCGCCCGTCGAGCCTCCGGGAATGCCGCCGGGTACGCCACCCGGGACGCCGCCACCACCCAAATCCGGGGGGGCCTCCTCTTCTTTGATCATCTGAACTTTCTCGGGGATCTTGCTCGGGGTGCGCAACTGGCCGTTGACCATTTCGCTCACCATCTTCACGACCTTAACGGGAGCGGCTGCTGGCGGTGGTGGCGGCGGGGGTGGTGGGGGCGGCGCTACCAGGAAGGTCATCAACTGCGTCTTGGGCAGCGCGTCGGTATAGATCAGAGGGATCAGGATCAAAATACCGATAAGCCCGACCTGCAGCGCGAACGAGAGAATTGTGGTGCTCAACCGCCGCTTGGCCTTGAACCTGTTCCCTGACTCAATGAGGCTGTCTTCAAACATAGGCTTCTCCTACACACACCAGAGCATACGAAAGTTTAGACACCGGGCGCATCCCGTTTGCTCCCAGTCTTTCTTGCTCCAAGTCTTTCGCAGCTTTGCTCTTGCCAAACCCTGCCTCTGCGGGCAGGTCAATGATTTTACGCCACGATTCTACGCCAGCAAGCCCAATTTAGACCTTAACTTTTTCTTTCGGCTGCGCCGGGCCGCTGCCTGGCCGCAGTGGCATGGCCAGCGGCTTCTTGCCCCGCTCGCCCCGCCATTCCTGGTAGGCGACCAAAATCGGCGCGGCAATCGCGATCGACGAGTAGGTCCCGATCAGGATGCCGATGACCAGTGCGAGGCTGAAATTGTGCAACACCTCGCCGCCAAAAAGGAACAGAGCAAGCACGGTAAGGAAAGTCAGGCCCGCTGTCAAGATGGTTCGGCTTAACGTCTGATTAATACTTTTGTTGACAATGTCGGCCAGCTTCTCCCGCCGCAGCAGCTTGATGTTCTCTCGGATGCGGTCAAACACGACGATAGTGTCGTTATTGGAGTATCCAATCAGGGTTAGGATGGCGGCAATCACGGTGAGCGAGATTTCCCGGTCCAGCAGCGAGAAGACGCCAACCGTGATCAGAGTGTCGTGGAAAACGGTCAAAACGGCGGCGACACCGTAGATCCATTCGAAGCGGAATCCCAGGTAGATCAGCATTCCGCCCAGCGAATAAAGGGTCGCCAGGATCGCTTGCTTGCGGAGTTGCTGTCCAACTTGCGGGCCGACGATCTCGACGTTGCGGATGCCGAAGTCGGAGACGAAATAGTTGTCCTGAAGCGAGGCGACGACGGCGGGATCGGCCACAGCTTTCAATTCATCAATCGAGCCCAGCACACCGCCTTTCGTCTTGTCGCGATAGTCGACAATGGCCTGAGCTATGGCGGTGTAGCGTGGGTTGGCGTCTGTGCCCAGGTGGAGTGGGTCTTTCTCCAGAAGATAATTTGTGAGGGTCAACGAGCTGGAGTTGTTGAGATCCTGTTTGCCCGGGGTGGCGTGGCTTTCGAGCGCTTGAATGATCTGGATCTTGCCCTTGTCGAGAGCCTGTTCGCTGGTCTCCTGAATATCGAGAGCGATCAGCACTTCGTTGTTGGAAACTTGTCCATAGCGCTGAACCCGCGCATTTTTCAATCCCGCGCGGTCGATCTCATCGTGAATGGCGGAGGGGTCGGGAGTGTGCGCGTACTTCACGTAAACCAACGTGCCGCCGCGGAAGTCGACACCCAGCGGGATGCCGTGCCAGAACCCCATGGAAAGCACTCCGGCCACGCTGAAGATGAGCGAGAAGGTGAGGAAGTACCACTTCTTCCCCAGGAAATCGATGTTTGTATTTCTAAAAAATTCCAATTTCAAACTCCAGAGCTGCTAGCTACTGGCTGCTGGCTTCTAGCAATCGTGAATTGGCTTGCTAGCAGCTAGTGGCCAGACGCCAGGAGCCGTTCTTTCTAAATGCTAGATGCTTAACGCTTCTCCACGCTGCTTCCGACTCAGCACCCAATCAAAAATCACGCGTGATACAAACACTGCCGTAAACAGATTTGCCAATAGACCGAAAACCAGCGTCGTGGCGAAACCCTTTACCGGCCCGGTTCCAAAGATGAACAGAATCATTGCGGAGACAATCGTCGTGACGTGGGTATCGACGATGGTGATCCAGGCATGGCTGAATCCCTGCTCCACGGCCGAAGGCGGCGTCTTGCCGTTCCTCAATTCTTCCCGGATGCGCTCAAAAATCAGCACATTCGAATCCACGCCCATACCAACCGTCAGAATGACGCCGGCAATTCCCGGCAGCGTCAGCACCGCTCCAAAGTAGCCCATGAACCCGAGCAGAATAACCAGATTCAGGATCAACGCTACGTCGGCATTCACGCCCGCCCAGCGGTAGTAAATCAGCATGAAGATGAGGACGGCGAGCATGCCGACGATAGCCGCTTGCACGCCGGACCGAATCGAATCGGCGCCCAGCGACGGCCCGACCGTGCGCTCTTCCAGGTACTTGATCCCGGCCGGCAGGGCACCGGAACGCAGCGTCATCGCAAGGTCCTGCACCTGTTGCGGGGTGAACCGCCCGTTGATGATGCCGTTGTCACGAATGGCTTCGTGGATCACCGCCACTTCCTGCACCTTGTTGTCGAGAACGACCGCCAGGTTGTCGCCAACATGAGCGGAAGTAAAAGCGTAGAACTTACGGCCGCCCTCGCCCGTAAGAATGAAACGTACAGCCGGCTGGCCATTTTCGTCGTTGGACGGTTCCGCGGTGCGAAGATCGCGACCAGTCACGGCCGAGGCCCGAGTAATGATGTACCAGGCTTCGCCGCTTTCGGTGCTGCGTGCGCCGATGCTTTTGCCTTGCATCAGAACCGTATCCGGAGGTAGCACGCCACCGTGCTCCTGCAACGCCTGCTGCTCGCTCGAATAGGGCCCACCGAGCGATTGCTTGAGTTCAAGCATCGCCGTGGACTGCATGATTTCCTTGACCCGCGCCGGATCGTCCACGCCCGGAAGCTGGACAAGAATCTGGTACTGTCCGAGGCCGTGCTCCTGGATGACCGGCTCACTCACGCCGAGCTGGTCAATGCGATTACGGATAGTCTCAATGGCTTGCGCGACCGCCCGGTTCTTCAGGTCGGCAAGGTTTTGCGACTTCATCGAAACCGTCCAGGAATTCTCCGCGCCCGAAGTAGCGTCGTATTCCGGCAGCCGATCGGAAACAATGCTCTTGAAATCGCTGGTCTGATCCGGAGGAACGCCTTTGACCACGATCATCTCCGGGTGGTTCACCGAATCGGGCTTCCCGATGTCGGCATAATTGATCTTGCGCGTGCGCATGTCTTCCTTCAGCCGCGCTACCGCGTTGTCGGAATCGACATTGACCGCGTCGTTGACCTGCACCTGAAGGATCAGGTGGGTTCCGCCACGAAGGTCGAGACCCAAATGAATGCGGTCGGTGATGGCCGCCAGCACTCCCTTGCCCGACCAATCCTTCGGAACGCCAAAGATGCCGAACAGGAAGACGAGCAGGATTCCGACGATGATGACCAACTTCCAAGTAAGGTTCTTAGTCATAAAAATTCGTCAAATGGCGCCCCGGAGTTCCAACTGAGAACTAAGAGCTGGCGGCTGCCTCTACTTTCCTTCTTCTGCCGTCGTCACCGACACCACCGATGCGCGGCTGATTTCGAGCTTCAGATTGTCGGGCGGCACGCGCAAAATAATCGCATCGTCCTTGAGGCTGATAATGGTCCCGCGCAGACCGCCGCTGGTTACGATCCTGTCGCCATTTTTCAATGCACTCAACATGGCCTGCCACTTTTTCTGCTTCCGCTGCTGCGGCATAATCAGCAAAAAATAAAAAATGGCAAAGATGAAAAGCAGAGGAGCGAGCCCGAGCAGACCGCTGCCCCCCGGCAGTTGCAACCAAAACGCCAATCCGCCAGTCATACTGGACGCCATGCCCGATAAAATGATTTCCACCGCAAGTCGATCCTCTATAACGAATTATCCAAATTCACCGGAGCCGCCGGAAGCCCCGTGTTCGGGCCAAGCCGAGCGGAACTCGGCACAAGTTTGCTGCTTTCGCGGCCTAACTTTCCCTAAAATCCTGGGAAAGAATCGGTCGCCTACCTGCGGGAATTCTTTTCTTCTAAGGCCGGAGACCTACAGCTTGCAGGCTGGAACCGGCGATGCCGCGCTCCGGTCTAGATTCGGAACGGCACAGAAAGAAACGGACTTTATCCCAAGTTAAATAGAATGCCGGACGGCTCGCTGGGTGTCAAGGCGGGTACGCCGAATTATGGAGGTCCGGGGAGCGTCGGGCGTCCTCGCCCAGCCTCGATACCGATCTTGGCGTGCGATACTTGTGTGCGCTATGAATCTCACCCTCAATAATAAAGTTGCTCTCATCACCGGCGGATCGCGCGGAATTGGCGCGGCGGTAGTGCGCTTGTTTGTAGCCGCGGGCGCGAAAGTGGTCTTCAATTATCAGGCGGCGAAGGCCCAAGCCGAGGCTCTGGTGCGGGAATGCGGGTTGGAGAACTGTCGCGCTCTGCAAAGCGATCTTTCGACGACCGAAGCGGCCGGGCAACTGGTAGCGTCTGCCGTCTCCTGTTTCGGACGCCTCGACATTCTGGTCGCGAATCACGGCATCTGGCCGCCGGAAGATGTGCCCATTGATCGCATGTCCGATGAACAATGGCATCGCACCCTCGCCGTGAATCTCGACAGCGTGTTTGCCCTGATCAAACATTCGGTCGGACAAATGAAGAAACAGGGCGGCGGCCACATCGTGCTCGTCAGCTCGACGGCCGGACAGCGCGGCGAAGCCTTCCACTGCGACTACGCGGCCTCGAAAGGCGCGCTCATCAGCATGGTGAAAGGGCTCTCTACCGAACTGGCGCGCGATGCAATCCATGTCAATTGTGTGGCGCCGGGATGGGTGGAGACGGACATGTCGGCCGCGGCCCTGAACGATCCGTTAACGCGCGATAAAGTTTTTCGCACTATTCCGCTGGGACGCGTAGGGACGCCGGACGAGATTGCTGGGCCGATTCTGTTCCTATGCACGCCCTATGCCGGATTTATCACGGGCGAGGTTTTCAATGTCAATGGCGGAGCGGTACTGGTGGGGTAGGGAGTGAGTTTCAGTTTGACCGGGCCCTAGAGATCGGGGACTGGGTGCAGGCGGACGGACGAATGCGTCCGTCGCTACGTGTTCTGTGCAGCTAAAATCGTCCTGGGTGCTTCTAACCCAACAGAATCATGACGCGTCTTCTCTTTTTATTATTACTGCTGTGCGCGCTGGCCGCTGCCCAGACCGCGCCAACACCCGCTTCTCCTAAGCCCGCCATCAACCTCAACGACTCCGAAAATGCCCGCAAGGCGCGAGCGATTCTGGATCAGACGATCGAGGCACTGGGCGGCCAACCGTACCTCACTTACGAAAACCGGTGTGAGGAAGGCCGCTACTATCCGCTGTATCACGGACGCACTGAGAGCACCGGCATTCCCTACCGCTACTATGTCGAGTATCCGGAGCGGGACCGTTTCGAAGTCCTCCACACCAAGGACATTCATGTGATTCCCGGAACGATCGACATCGGAGGTGTGAAGGTCACGAACAAGTTCGATCTCGCCCTCATTCACAACGGAGACAAAGGATACGAGATCACATACAAGGGAACGGCCGCGCAAGACAAGCTCGATTTGCAAAACTACCTTCGCCGCCGCCAGCATTCGCTCGAATGGGTGTTCCGCAAGTGGATGCGCGATCCGAACGTGGCCCTGTTCTATGATGGCGTGGCGGTAGTGAGTGGAAAGGTGACCGAAGGAGTCACGCTGCTGAATAATCAGAATGATTCGGTGAGCGTTTACCTCGACCAGAATACGCACTATCCGGTCAAGATCAGTTATTCGTGGCGCGATCCGAAAGACAAGCAGAAGAATGTGGAGGATGAGGTCTACGACAGCTACAAGCTGGTGCAGGGAATCTGGACGCCCCACTCCATTACCCGGTATTTCAACGGAGAGACTTCCCAGCAACGCTTCATCAGTACCGCGAGCTACAACCAGAAGCTGGCGGATTCCATGTTCGAAGCGGAAGTGACCTACGATCCGACGGCGCCGATCAAGAAACGGTAATCTGGCAATAGTAGTCGATTATTAGGCTGTTCGAGTTGTCACCCTCGGCTTACACGAGCGATCGACGAACCGCCCTGCCGAGACGCCCGCGAGACGCAGTCAAATACTAACGAAAGTACCGTAAACAAGGCCAAGTTCCGCCCTAAACACCCCCAAACATCTACAATTGCCTGAACAAGTTAGCCCCAGAAACGCTGCAACCAGCCACGGAGTGTGGCTGTTTTACCACATACAGATGTTGGCCTCTTGCGGTAAGCTGATACACAGCAAAAGACTTAAGCCGCCCTCCCCTTGACACACGAGCAAACAATTCGTGCTGCGGTGACCTGTACAGGGATAGGTCTCCACAGCGGCGCCCCGGTCAGCTTGCGCATTCTTCCCGCCCCTGCCGGAACGGGAATCGTCTTCCACCGCACCGACCTTGACAGTTTTCCGATCGAAGCCAGCGGACGCAATGTGGCCCGCGTCAGTTATGCCACCAGCCTGATGAAGAAGGGCGTGCTCATCTCCACCACCGAGCATCTGCTCTCGGCATTTACCGGCGTCGGCATCGACAATGCCATCGTCGAACTGGACAATCTTGAACTGCCCATTCTCGATGGCAGCGCCCGTCCCTTTGTCGAAATGATTCAAAGGGCTGGGATTCGCAAACAGCGCAAGGCGCGCACCTATCTCCGAATCGTGCGCGATCTGGAGTTGCGTGAGGGCGATAAATTCATAGCCGTGTATCCCGCGGACGTTTATTCGGTTTCGTATTCGATAAACTTTCCACACCCGCTCATCGGCAAGCAGAGCTTCTGCGTGCGGTTGACAAATGGCAGCTATCTGAAAGAGATTGCGCCGGCGCGCACTTTCGGATTTCTGCATGAAGCCGACGCCATGCGGCAGCAGGGCCTGATCCGCGGAGCGTCAACCGAGAATGCCATTGTGCTGAACCGCCACGAAGTGCTGAACCCGCCATTGCGCTTTCCCGACGAATTCGTACGCCACAAAGTCCTGGACCTGATCGGCGATCTGGCACTGATCGGAAAGCAGATCCTGGGTTCGGTTGTAGCCGACCGCGCCGGCCACGCCATGCACACCGCGCTGGTCTCGCGCATTCTACGCGACCGGTCGTATTGGGAAGAAACCGTGCTGGAAGATGAAGCTGCGGCGCCGGCGCTAGCGTCCGCGGCCAGTCTTTACGCCTAGCAATACGCCTGGCAATCGCACCCCGCGGCGCTCGCCTCTCAGGTCGCAGAACTTTGTTCCCCTGAGACCTGAGACCTAACACCTGAGACCTTTGGTTGCTTTCAGTCGGCGGGCTGGGGAACGCTCCACTCATAGGGGGATGCTCGTTCGGCGAGCAGGCGCTGCAGTTCGGCTTCAGCTTCGGCGCGCATGCGCTCGGCGAAGGCGTGGGCGCTCTGGCGGTGCTCGGCGCCGAGTGCGGACAAGCGCACATGAAGGTAAGGCAGGTCTTCTTCCAGTCGGCGCAACAAGCGCTCGGTCCTGGCGATTTTTTCTTCCAATGTAATCATGCTTCTAATGCAAACGAGCCCTTTGGAACTCGATCCGCGCTCGCTGCGTCTCTACAGTGCCACAGCCAGGGCCGGGCGCAAGTTGCAAGCTGGATGCCGGGCGGGGGTGAAATAGGTCTAGGAGGTTGCGGAAAAAGTCGAAAACCGCAGCCCCTAAAGGGGCTACTGATTTCGAGGACTTGCGGTATCGCTAAAGCGATACCCTGATACGAAACCGAAGTTTTTCCGCAGCCTGCTAGCGAAGCGCCGCATAGCCTTCCAGCCGTGCGGATATTTCTTCCTGCAAGCGATCGGTCAGCCATTTTTCAAGCTGATACTGCGAGCTCTGCGGAACCTCGACGAAGCGGATCCCGGCGTGGCCGGTTCCGTCAGCCCAGGCGACCTCGCCTTTGAGTTCGAGCGAAATGTTAGCACCAGCACCTGGGAGCGTGAAACGAAATTGCGCCTGCGCGTCTTTGGGCAACTTGCCGAGAACGCGGATGGCCATGCCTCCCTCGCTCAGGTTTGTCGCTGTGGCCGTTATTTCCGGGTTGTGCGGAAGGCTGATGCGCACCGGCATGTCCACCGGATGGCGGAAGTACCGGCGCCGTTCCCGCACCATAAAATTAACCGCCGCATTAAAACAACGCGAAGCGTGCAGCAGCGTGAGCGGCTTTTGCAGTACGAAGTTGGCTCCGGATTGAAAGGCTTGCTGGGTGGTCGTCTTCCCATTTACTACTGCAAAGGATACCGACTTGGCATTGCTTTCGGTGTAGCGGAGGGACTGCAGGAGACTAAATCCGTTCTGCAAGTCGTCGCAGTCGATGATGATCGCATCGAACTTGCGCTTCGCCAGAAGATCGTTGCCGGGCTGGCCCCCTGCCGAAACCTCGAGATTGACCGAGATCTTCTCCAGTGCCGGACGCAGCACGCTGAGCAAGTCGGCGTCCCTGCTGATGAGAAGAGAATCCAGATTCATGGCGTTTTCCATGTTAGCGGCAGCCGGGAAGTTATGAAAGTAACCTAGGTACCCTTTGCAGGTGCCCGGCGAAGCGCGTTCCTTCGTAACCCTAAAGGTTCCCGCGGGAGTGCTTGCAATCCAGATCGATCGCTTTCAGAGAGCCAGGAAATCAAAAATGATTCTGCTTCCGTCAGTTTTTTCTGGCTTCTCACGCAATGGATCGCGAAACTAGCTAGGTGGAAATCGCTTACCTGTCATTGGGATCGAACCTGGGAGATCGTGCGGCCAACCTGCGCGTGGCGGTTGCGCGCCTGGACGCGGCCGGCCCGTTGCTCGCAGTTTCCGCGCTCTATGAGACCCAGCCCGTGGACATTCCCGACCAGCCCTGGTTTCTGAACTGCGTGGCCGCGATTGAAACCGAGAAAACGCCGCGAGAACTGCTCCAGCTTGCCTTGCACATCGAAGCCACCATGGGACGTCTTCGCATGCGCGAGAAGGGCGCGCGCAAAATCGATATCGACGTGGTGCTGTTTGGCGACATCGTTTTGGATGAGCGGGGCTTGAAGATTCCACATCCGGCCATGCACCAGCGGCGTTTTGTTCTCGAACCGCTGGTCGAAATCGCTCCCGAAGTGCGCCATCCTGAACTCGGGAAAACGGCGCGAGAACTGCTGGCGGAGCTGGCCGACGGGCAGATCGTACGCAGGCTGTGAGTGCCGAGAGATCACGACAGGTCAGAGGTCAGAAGTCAGAGGTCAGATTGCAGAGGTACAACCTGAGGGTTAACCTCTTCAATCTGACCTCTGACCTTTGACCTCGCTTTACTTACGGAATCACGATCCGGCTGCCTGCCTCGTCTGGCCCGGTGATCGCCGACTGCTTTTCCGGGAACTGCGCAAAGAGAAAATCGATGAACGCCCGCGACTTCGGTCTGCCCGACGTGCGCCCCAAACCCAGGCGCAAGAGGAACACCAGCGCCTTCAGCACATCGGAATCCCGCAGCCGCGTGTGGCCAATATGCTGCTTCTCGGCGTCGCGAAATTCCCTGACCATGGTTTCGACTTCGCGAGCGATATCTCGAACGATCGCCTGGTGCGCCAGGTCGGCGGTTTGTGGTTCGTAGATGAGGTGCGAGTTCACCAACGTCTGATAACTCTTCGCCAGCGAACTGACCGCCGCGATCAGATCACGGTCGGTGAGCGGACCGGCGAGTGAACGCACGGCGCGTGCGCTTTTTGCCAGCGCGAAGCTGAGTCCGAGAATCAACTCCTCGCGTTCGTAGAGAAACTGCTCGGGGATCTCCACATCGGGAAACAAAGCCTCGCGATCCATTGGCTGTGGCTGTTCATTCTCCGCTTTCGCGTGCTGCCCCGTCGCGTGCTCACGCGCCTGCTGTCGTGCCTGTAAAAGATAAGGACAGTCGCTCGGGCAGTCGAGCGTCACCTCGCGTTGCTCGCCGCAGCACTGCGGACAGATCCTCCCGTGCACGGCCGGACAGAACCGCTTCTCTTTTCGTTCTTCACAAATCGAGCAACTCAAGTGCGGGTCCTCGGAGTTTGATTATTTCATGAGGCAGCTTCATCAACGTGACGGATCGCGCCAGAAGCCAGCGGCCAGCAGCCGTTTTCTGCACCGTTCCTGATGCAAATTGCAAAACCTAATCGCATCTATAACCGATTTCTATTTGTCTGCCAGCCCCCGACGCGATAGCCTATTAGGTTCCCCGGCCATTCAATTTGATACCTGGGCAGCGCCCGAATCGAATAAGGAGAAGCATGTCAACTGAACTGCGGAATTTTCTAGCGATCCCCTACGACGAACTGGAAGAGATCAATCTGAAGGCGAAGAAGCAGCGCCTGGACCGCGTGGCTCCTCACAAAGTTCAGGAAGAACGTTTGAAGTACCTGACCGACGAGTCTCGCATCAAGGCTGTCACCGTGATGTTCAGCGACCTCGAAGGCCGTCTGCACATGCTGGACTATGACAAAAAATTCCTGCTGAAGAGCTACGACAACCTGACCTTTGACGGTTCGTCGATTCGCGGCTTTACCGCGCAGCGCGAAAGCGATCTGCGTCTAGGCATTGACTGGGCCGCTTTCTATTGGGGCCCGGCGGATGTCTTCGGGCCCGGCAAGGTGCTCGTCTTTGGTGAAGTCATTGATAAGGACGGCCAGCCCTACACTGCGGACATCCGCAGCATGCTGAAGCTGTTTGCCAACGGATTGCACAAGAAGCACGGCTACACCCTCAACGCCGCCAATGAGATCGAGGGCTTCCTGTTCCAGGGGCCGGACGCCGAGCGCATCTACCACCAAACCGGCAAGTTCGAGTACGTGAACACGGGCGGCTACTATCATTCGCTGCCCGGCGATCCGCTGCGCAACTTCATTGACACGACCGCGGAGGTGCAGCGCTCGATGGGATTCCAGAACGAAAAGGATCACCCCGAGGTGGCGCCTTCGCAGTTCGAGATCAACTATAACTACGCCGAAGTGGTGGCTGCCGCCGACCACATCCAGCTCTACAAATTGATCTGCCGCCAGGTCGCGCGCAATATGGGCTTGACCGCCTCCTTCCTGCCGAAGCCGGTGGTGGGCGTCAACGGCAGCGGCATGCACACCAATATCTCGGTGAACAAGGAAGGCAAGAACCTGTTCTGGGATCCCAAGGGTGAGGAAAAGCTGAGCAAGTTCGGCTATGAGTTCCTCGACCGCGTTCTCACGCACGGGAACGATCTCTGCCTGGTGTTCAATTCCAGCGTCAACGCCTACCGCCGCCTCGATCCACACTTCGAGGCGCCGAATCAGCTCAGAGCGTCGGCCGTGGACCGGGGTGCTATGGTCCGCATCCCGATCGGCAACGAGCGCAGCATGCGCCTGGAGGTCCGCGCCGTCGCTCCCGACGCCAATCCCTACCTCGTGATGTACTCCATTTTCAAGACCGGATTGGAAGGCGAGACGGCCAAGATCAAGAACCTCCGCGAAGCCGAGCGTTATCTGCCCGACAACATCTACACCGCGATCGACAACTTCCGCAACGCCGATTGGACAACCAAACTCCTCGGGGGAGACGTGAAAGGCCGCTACGCCGACCTGAAGCAGGCATCGGCCGACCGTTGCCCGCGCCTGCTGGGCACGATCGTCAAGCCCTCCGAGGTGCAATTCCACCACGAGGTGTACAACCAGTTCCTGTGGAATCTGTTCTAAGGTTTGGTTTGTCATCCCGAGCGAAGCGAGGGATCTGCAGTCCGCCGCAAAATGCAGATCCCATGCTTCGTTCGGGGTGACAAATTCTGGCGAAGCGGGAGCTAAAAGGCCACTGGCAACCGATAACCGCTCATTTTCGTGCTCAGAAGGCACATCTCGCTCACTACCCTTTCGGGAACTATGGCCCTCAGATGCTCCCTGCGATAATTGTTCTATCCCATGAAACTCACACTTTTTGACGAACGCTGGCTCCCCAAATCAGTCCTCTGCCTGCGCGACTACAGTCTGAATAAATTCCTGCACGATTTGGTTGCCGGGATCACGGTGGGACTGGTGGCACTGCCGCTGGCCATGGCTTTCGCCATCGCCTCCGGCCTCCCGCCGCAAGCCGGAATCTATTGCGCCATTGTCACAGGCTTTCTAATCTCGGCGCTCGGCGGATCCATGACCCAGGTCGGTGGTCCGACCGGAGCCTTTGTGGTCGTCATCGCCGGCATCATCGCCCTTCATGGCGTCGACGGCCTGTTCATGTGCACGGTGATGGCCGGAGTCATTCTCGTCATCATGGGGCTCACCGGCGCGGGTGCGGCGGTGAAGTATATTCCGCGGCCCATCGTGATTGGTTTCACCAATGGAATTGCCATCCTGATTGCCAGCACGCAAGTGAAAGATTTCTTCGGCCTCAAACTGGACAAAGTTCCCGGCGTGTTCTGGCTGCGCATGGAAGCGCTGGCGCAGAATTTTCATACCTTCTCGCTCGAAGCCACCGCCCTGGCCGCCGCCACCATCGTCATCATTCTTATCTGCCGGGCGCTTTCCAACCGCATACCCGGCGCGATTGTCGCCCTGGTGCTGGGCACGCTGGCGGTATGGATTTTCAAACTTCCAGTCGAAACCATCGGCTCGCGTTTTCATGGCATTCCGAGCGGCCTGCCGCATTTTCACATTCCCGCATTTCGTACCGATTTGATTCACGGGCTTCTGGGTCCGGCATTAACGGTCGCCATGCTGGGCGCCATCGAATCGCTGATGTCGGCGGTCGTCTCCGATCGCATGAGCAATAGCCGCAATATCAAGGACCGCCACAATCCGAATGTTGAACTCGTGGCGCAGGGAATGGCCAACATCGTTTCCCCGATGTTCGGCGGTCTGCCGGCAACCGGGGCCATCGCCCGCACCGCAACCAACATCCGCGCGGGAGCAAAAACGCCGGTAGCGGGCATGATTCATGCCCTGACCCTGCTGGCGATTCTGCTCTTTGCTTCGAAGCTCGTGAGTTTCGTGCCCATGTCGGTGCTGGCGGGGATCCTGATGGTAGTGAGCTACAACATGGGCGAGTGGAGCGAAATTCCATCGCTGCTCAAGCTCACCAAAACCGATGTCAGCGTCTGGCTGGTCACGTTCGCGCTGACCGTTTTCGCCGATCTTACTGTAGCCGTGCAGGCGGGCATGATTCTGGCGGCGCTGCTCTTCATCAGCCGCGTAGCCGCCACCACCACGGTTTCACAAGTCACCGACGACTACGTCGAAGATGGACGCGTGCACATTCTTCAGGATAAGGACATCCCGTATTACGCGACCATTTTCCGCATCCACGGCCCGTTTCTGTTCGGTGCAACCGACAAGATTGATGTCATCACGGAAAACATTCACCAGCTTCCACCGGTCGTGATCCTGCGTCTGCGAAATATGACCGCGCTCGATGCCACCGGGCTCTTCGCGCTGGAAGAAGTGGCGCGGACTTTGAAAAAGAGCGGCCGGGAGTTGATTCTCTGTGGCGCCAGAGAACAGCCTTTGCGACTGATCCAGCAGACAGAGTTCGAGGAGTTAGTTGGCCCCGAAAATATTTGCGACAACGTGCAGGACGCCCTGCGCCGAGCCGAAGAGGCCTTCGAACGACTGCAGCCGGTGGGTAAGGCGACGACGGCAAGATAAGCCTGGATACTGAGGACTCCCGGTATCGGAGTAGCAAGGTTGCAACATCCTTAAAGAATTAGACCTACCGCATCGTCGCCGCATTCACCAGGTTGGCATTTAGATAGCGGCTCATCGCCAAGTCAATAATGGAACCGATCAACTCCGTATAGGAAAGTCCTGAAGCCTTAGCAGCCATGGCGAATTCCTGTCGACTAGCCAGCCACGGATTCGGATTCGCTTCAATCACGTAGACATCGCCATTCGGAGCCAGTCGCATATCGATGCGCCCGTAGTCGCGCAGCTTCAGCGCCCGATACGCGGCCAGAGCCGTATCGGACAGACGCTTCACTGTATCTTCGTCCAGATTTTCCGCGATGGCTGACTTGGTCAGCTTGTAGGCTTCGGTATTCTTTTCAAACTTCACGTCGTAGCTAGCGATCTTCGGAGTGCCTTCGGGCAAGCGCGACAGGTCGAGTTCCACCAGCGGCAAAACCTGCGTCCGTTCGTAGCTGCCCAGAATTCCTGCGTAAATTTCGCGCCCTTCAATATATTCCTCGATCAAGGCAGGAGAATCGAATTCATCCTGGATGTACTGGATGCGCTCCATCATCTCCTTGACATTTTTCACGACGGCGCCGGCATCGATGCCGATCGATCCATCCTCCCACGACGGTTTGACGATGAGCGGAAAAGAAATGTCGTGAGCATGTTCAATGCGTCCGCGGTAGGCAGTAGCAAAAAACGGAGTCTTGATGCCATGAAACGCAAAGATCTTCTTGGCAATCGCTTTGTCCTGCGACATGAAAATGGCATGTGGACCCGCCCCGGTGTAACGCAGTCCCAGCAAGTCGACATAGGCGACCACGTTCATTTCCTTGGTGTCATCGCCATCGAAAGATTCGGTCAAATTAAAAATCAGGTCGGCATCGCAACGCGAAAGCGAGTGCAAAGACTGTGGACGCCCATCGAGCTCGAAGTAAGAAGGCTCGTGCCCCAACTTCTCGAGCGCTTCAAAAATTTCCTCGCGGTCGGTCTTTTCTTTCTTAACCTTCTTCACTTTCTTGTGCGGCTTGCGCACCGCTGCTGCGGCTGCCTCTTCCTTCGCCGCCGCCGCGACCGGATCCTCGTTCCACAGGTCGTACAGCAGTGCGATTTTAAGTTTTGCTCCGATCATTTAGTCATCCTCGGAAACGTCTTTGATGCCATAGCTGTCAGCTCTCGGCTCTCAGGAAAACCGGACGCGGCCATTGTCCGTGATTTTCCTGAGACCTGACACCTGAGACCTGACACCTGTTCTACGGCTGTATAAACTTTCCTTTCGTCACATAAGTCATCACCAGCGCGGTGACATAGGCCGTAATCTCCGCCAGATGTTCCGCACTGCGCGTTTTGTCGGCGCGCAAGTCGAGTTCACCGGCGCGCTTTTCAATGGAGTCGATCAAAGTCTTGATCAGCGGCCGCTGCGCCCCCGTCCACTGCGCAACTTTATCGATCACCGCCTTGCGGTGCTGATGCAAAAATTCGTGCGCCGGCAG
>JBEKXC010000015.1:0-37719 GCA_049512435.1 Terriglobales bacterium
TCCGACGCTGCTGGATTTTGTCGATCGCGAAATTATCGAGAGCCTGTGTTTTCAATTGCGGCAGCTGGGAACGGTTTTCCGGGTTGGCGAAAAAGTGGTGTCGGTGGGCTTCGACGAAGAGCGGGACAAAGTTTTTGCGACACTCGAGAGCGGAAAGAAAGTTCGCGGGCAGGCGCTGCTTTATACGATTGGGCGTCAGGCGAACAGCGACAAGCTGAGAATCGAAGCGGTGGGTCTGACGGCGGACGAACGCGGCAAGCTGGCGGTCAACGAACATTTTCAGACGGCAGTGCCGCACATTTACGCGGCGGGCGATGTGATTGGGTTCCCCGCGCTGGCCAGTACTTCGATGGAGCAGGGGCGGCTGGCGGGTTGTCACATGTTCGGCAAGCCCAGCCGGTTGCTGCCGAATCTCATTCCGTATGGCATTTACACGATTCCGGAAATTTCGATGGTCGGCGCCACCGAGGAAGAGCTGACGCGCAACAAGACTCCCTACGAGAGTGGGCTGGCGCGCTACTCGGAACTGGCCAAGGGGCAGATGCTGGGCGACGATCAGGGTCTGCTGAAGTTATTGTTTGATCCGGATTCGTTGAAGTTGCTGGGCGTACACATTATTGGGGATCGAGCGGCGGAGATCGTGCACATCGGACAGGCGGTGCTGGCGCTGGGCGCGACGATCGAATATTTCCGGGACACGGTGTTTAACTATCCGACGCTGGCGGAAGCTTATAAGGTCGCGGCGCTCGACGGACTGAATAAACTCTGAGCGTGTGGTGGCGGGGCTTTGCCCCGCCTGGACGGGGCCCTTCGGCGCCGCTCAGGGCAGGCTCCGCCCCGTCGCCACACAACTTTTTCATTTTCATTGCTGCGCCTGATACCAGCGGCGCACGGCCACTACCGACCAGATGGCCTCAACCACGCCAAACGGCCACGCGCCTTGCAGAAATCCATAAGCTGAGCCGAGCGCGCAGGCAACGGCGAAGGCCAGTATGAACCAGGGGCTGCGGCTCTCGAACGCATAAGTGACCAACATTGCGGTCACCGCGAACAATCCAAATAGCGTCAGCATATTCACAGCGCTACTCCTTTCACTTGCGCGGTTCGCCGTTTACGCGGTGAATCATCCTACCAATTCTTGCCTTGCCCAATTTGCGGTAACCTCAAATTCACCGCTCCGGCCGGGAGTTCGGGGCGGGGCGCCCGCGCCACGTAGGCTTATGGATGAATCTTCGGAAATTCGGCAGGCTTCACTAAGGGAGATTGCCCTGGTTTTTCTAAAACTGGGGACGATTGCGTTTGGCGGCCCGGCGGCGCATCTGGCGATGATGGAAGAGGAATTCGTGCGGCGGCGGCGGTGGATTACTCAGGCTGAATTTCTGGATCGGATAGCGACCGCGAATTTAATTCCGGGGCCGAGTTCGACTGAGGTTGCAATTTTTGTGGGCCAACTGAAGCGTGGCTGGCGCGGATTGATCGTGGCGGGCTGTTGTTTCGTCATTCCGGCGGCGGTAATTGTGTCGGTGATTGCGTGGGCCTATGTGCGCTTTGGCTCGCTGCCGAAGGTTGAAGGCGTACTTTCTGCAATCAAGCCGGCGGTGGTTGCGATCGTGATTCAGGCGCTGGGGAAACTGGGACGGACGATCGTGCGGACGACGCAGCTCGCGGTAGTTGCCGTGCTTGCGGCGGCGCTTTGCTTCCTGGGAATCAGTCCGGTGCTGGTGCTGGTGTTTGCCGGGTTCGTAGCGGCGGCGGCTTTGGCGATGAAGAATCGGCTGCTGGGTGCGGCTGGGTTTCCGAAAATAGTCGGCCTCCAGAAAGTGTTGGGGTTTCCAAACATTGTGGCCGGGGCGATGGCGGTTGCGGCTGTGGGCGCGGCTTTTCCGGTCGGGCTGGTGCGGTTGTTTTTGTCGTTTCTCAAAGTTGGATCGGTGGTATTCGGGAGCGGATACGTTCTGCTGGCATTTCTGCAGACCGAGTTTGTGGAGCATCTGCACTGGCTGACCGAGAACCAGCTGATTGACGCGGTCGCGGTGGGGCAATTTACGCCCGGTCCACTGTTTACGACGGCGACCTTTATTGGATACGTGGTGGCGGGCTGGATGGGCGCGGTGGTGGCTACGGTTGGGATTTTCTTGCCGGGGTTCGTGCTGGTGGCGGTGAGTGGGCCGTTGATTCCACGCCTGCGACGGTCGGCCGTGGCTGGGGCAGCGCTGGATGGAGTGGTCGCCGGGTCGCTGGCGCTGATGGCGGTGGTGACTTGGCAGTTGGGGAAGGCATCGATCGTGGACCGAACCACGCTGGCGGTATTCGCCGTGAGCTTGATCGCGCTGCTCCGGTTTCAGGTGAACTCGGCCGGGCTGGTGGCGGCGGCAGCGGTCGTTGGATGGGTGATGGGGTAATGCGGTAATTGCAGAATACGGATTCGAGGACAGTCATGAGCGAGATGCTGATTCGGTCGGCTGAGCGGGCCGATCTCGCGCGGATTACGGAGATTTATAACTACTACGTTCTGAATACTCCGGTAACGTTTGACGTTGAGGCTTACACGGTGGAGCGGCGGGAAGCTTGGTTTGCGCAGTTTGGCGTGTCGGGGCGGTATCGGCTAATCGTCGCTGAAGAAAACGGAGTGGTGAAGGGGTACGCGGGGACGACGAGATTTCGTCCCAAGGCGGCGTATGAGACGACCGTCGAGACGACGGTTTATTGCGCGCCCGAAGCGGTGGGGAAGGGTATGGGGGTGCGGTTGTATTCGGAGTTGTTTGCGAGGTTGAAGAGCGAGGATATTCATCGTTTTGTGGCGGGATATGCGTTGCCCAATGCGGCGAGCGAGGCGCTGCATCGGCGATTCGGATTCAAGGTGGTGGGCGTGTTCAGTGAGAATGGACGGAAGTTTGGGAAGTATTGGGATGTGTGCTGGACGGAGCGGATGGGGTGAAAAGCGGCGCCGAGATGGGCTTGCAGTTCTGCTTCGTGCTTTGTGAACTAGAGGTTAAAATAGGGGATTCCGGCATGCTGGTTAGCGGGACTGTGACCGCAGCCGGATATTGATTCGTGGAACCTGTGAGCCATCTCGAAGGGGTGCGGACTCCGATTTCGCCTGACGCCAGCGCGTCGGTCGCAGGCGTGGGGCCGGCCCGGCGCGTTGCTCCGAGCATTACTTCGTCTAGTGCTTCGCCGCCTCGCCGGGCGCGGCCTTCGTCGCCGGTCTACTGGCGGGTGGAGGGAAGCCTGCTGGAGCTGACCACGGTTCGTCCGATCGCCTTTTTTACCTGGAACAGCCAGACATTTATTGCGCGGGCAGCGCGCCGCAGCCTGGTGCTCCTGATGGCGTTGCTGCGTCCATTTTTGTATGCGGCGAACCGCGTGGCTGCGACCCGGATCGTCCATGCGGTGCTGTGCGGAGTTACG
Organism: Terriglobales bacterium; assembly: GCA_049512435.1. GTDB lineage: Bacteria > Acidobacteriota > Terriglobia > Terriglobales > Acidobacteriaceae > Acidiflorens. The sequence goes on from JBEKXC010000015.1 coordinate 3,412, forward strand.
CGCGACCGGCTCGATCTGCTGGGCGAAGAAGAATTCGAATACAAATTAAAGCCTCTGCTCAAAGAAGAAGGAGTGCGGCACCTGAAGGCGTTGCAGGCGACCGGGGTGGACGTAGTGCTGGTGAGCCAGGGGTTGGAGCATGTGATGCGGCCGCTGGCGCGGCATTTGGGAGTGCGGTGGATTATTGCGAACCGCCTTGACTTCCGCGATGGCGTGGCTACGGGACGGCTGCTGAGTCCGGTGATCCGGCCGCGGGGATTGTTTGCGCGGATTCGCGAAGCCGGGCCGGACGGGCAGCAGAGTCCGGCGCGCTGGGTGCGGGCTTTGGGGTTGCGCGGTCCTAAGGCGCTGGCGTCGGCGATTGTTCCGGCGGTGCGGGTGGAAGCGCCGCGGGTTCGTCCCATCGTGTATTTCAACGAAAAGCGGCATCCGGAGCCGTTTTCGGTGCGCAAGGCGCTGGGCGGGAAGCGCGTGATGCTGATCGGCGTCACGGGATTTATCGGCAAGGTGTGGCTCGCGAATACGCTGATCGATTTGCCCGAGATCGGGAAACTTTATTTGCTGATTCGGCGGCAGAAGTCGAGTCCAGCGCAGAAGCGCTTTGAGAAGATGATCGAAGGATCGCCGGTGTTTGATTCCGTGTTTGAAAAATACGGCGACCGGCTGGGCGCTCTGCTGGCGGAAAAGATCGAGGTAGTGGAGGGCGACGTTTCGCAGCCCGGATTGGGGCTCGATCCCGAGGTTGCAGCGCGTCTGCGCAAGGATCTCGACCTGATTATCAACAGTTCTGGGTTGACGGATTTCAATCCCGATCTGCGGGATGCTCTGGCGGTAAATGTGGATTCGACTCATCACTTGATCGAGTTCATTCGCGGATCGGATCACGCAGCTTTGCTGCATCTTTCGACTTGCTATGTGGCAGGGCAGCGCGACGGACGCGTGAGTGAGCGGGTGCGTCCGAATTACACGCCGTTGCACTTGAAGAGCTTCGACGCAGAAAAAGAATGGCATCGCCTGCATGAACTGGTGAAGGCGGCGGAAGCGCGAGTGGAAGGACCGGATGTAACCGAGGAACTGAAGCGGCAAGCGCTCAGGAAGGAGCATGCCGCGAAAGGTTTGAGCGGGCAGGCGCTGGAAAACCAGATCCGCAAGAATCGAGTTCGGTGGTTGAAAAATTTTCTTACGGAAGAAGGCACTCGGCGTGCGAACGAGTTGGGCTGGCCGAATACTTACACGTTCACCAAGAGCCTGGCGGAATCGCTGATTGCGAAGCATATCTCGAAAGATGGCACGGGGCTGCCGATTGCGATCGTGCGTCCGGCGATTGTCGAGACTTCGGTGGCGAAGCCGTTTCGCGGGTGGAATGAGGGGATCAATACGTCGGCGTCGTTGTCGTATCTGTTGGGGACGGCATTCCGGCAACTGCCTTCGAACGAGCGCAAGCGACTGGACATTATTCCGGTGGATGCGGTGTGCGCCGGGATGACTCTGATTGGCGCGGCGCTGGTGGGGCGGCGGCACGATCCGCTGTATCAACTGGCGACTTCGGTGACGAATCCCTGTGACATGGGGCGTTCGATTGAGTTGACCTCGCTGGGGCACCGGCGGCACTATCGCGCGCAGGAAGGGCTGGAATACTGGCTGCGGCTGCGGATGGATGCGATTCCAGTTTCGAAAGAGCGCTATAACCGCATGTCGGCGCCGGCGCAGAAGATGATTATCAAGTCGATCCAGCGGGTGATGGCTCCGCTGCCGTCGGCGATGAAGAAGCCCTTGGCGAAAACGGAGCGCAACCTGGAGCGCGTGGAAAAATTAGTGGAATTGTTCGAGCCGTTTATTCTGCAGAACGAACATGACTTTGTCGCGGACAACGTGGAGAAGTTGTCGCAGGCGCTGACGCCGGAGGAGAAAGAAATTTTCGGCTATGACACGGCGGGGTTGGACTGGTGGGAGTATTGGATCGACGTACACATTCCGGCATTGCGGCGGTGGACGTATCCGCTGATTGAAGGGCGTGCGCTGGAAGCGCGTGCACCGCGGGTGCTGCAGATGCCGCCGCCGACCGTTGCAGTGACAGCTCCAACGACAGGTTCGCTGACAACGCCAGACAATGGCGATGCGGTGAAGACGGGAACGGACGGAGCAACGTGGCGATATTCCTGACCGGGGGGACCGGCTACATCGGCGCACATGTTGCCGCAAATCTGCTGGAGCAGCATGACGCGACCCTCAATCTGCTGGTGCGCGGCCGCGATCCGCAAGACGCCGAATTGCGCCTTTGGAACGCGTTGCAGTTGCATCTGCCGTTCCCAAAGTTCTACGAATACCGGCAGACGAAGATCCGGATATTTCGTGGTGATCTGACTTCTCCACAGTTTGGACTCGAAGCGGGCGATTACGACCGGCTTGTGCACACCACCGATTCCATCATTCACTGCGCGGCCTCGCTGAATCGAAAGTCGGAAAAAAGTTGTTTGAATGTGAATTTGCGCGGAACACTCGCAGTGCTGCAACTGGCGCGGCAATCGCAGTACTATCACGGGCTGCGGCGGTTTTCGAATGTGAGCACGGTGGCAGTCGCGGGGAAGCGCAGTCACGAAGTTGTTTTGGAAGACCGGTCGATCGAGTGGGAGCGCTCGGATTACGATCCGTATGCGCGGACGAAGAAATTCTGTGAGCATATGGTGCGCGAGTTGCTGCCGGATGTGCCGCTGACGATTTTCCGGCCCAGTATTGTGTTGGGAGACAGCCGGTATCCGCAAACGACGCAGTTCGACATGGTGCGGTCGTTCGTGTTTTTGGCGGGATTGCCGGTACTGCCGTTTCGTCCGCATGACAAGATCGACATTGTGAATGTGGACTTCGTGGCGGATGCGATTTCTACTTTGCACATGAAAGCGAATCCCGAGCACGATACTTATCATCTTTCTGCGGGCAACGGGTCGCAGACGTTTCAGGAATTGACCAGGGCGCTGGCGGCGGAGCAGAACAAGCGCGGGCCGGTGTTTTTGCCGATCCTGGAAAAGCCGTTCGGGTCCATCGTCAGCACGTTGGCGAACCGCAAAGGACCGGTGGGGCGGAGCGCGGCGCTGATGAAGGTTTTCCTGCCGTATTTGACCTGGAATACGGTGTTCGACAATACGCGGGTCACGACAGAAATGGGGCGCAAGCCAGCGCCATTTTCGCAGTACAGTTTTCCGCTGCTCCGATTCAGCCGCGAGCACAATTTTGAATATCCCTATCAAGCCTGGCCGGAGAGCACGAATGCAGGAGGGTCCGCCGCATGATGGACTTCGTTCTGGAAGCGTGGGTATCGAGCATCATTGAAGGCAAGAAAATTCAGTGGATGATGGGCAAGCGGGAACCGTGGCAGCCGGGCGAGAAACTGAAACTGCTGTTTGCAGGCTACAACGGGACGCGCAATACCGGGTCGGATGTGCGCGTGGAAGAGATGTTGCGGCAGATCCGGAGGATTCTGGGGCCGGACAATGTTGACCTCAGCATGATGACGTTTAATTTTGACCGCTCGCGCGGATATTTCGAGGGCACGTCGCAGGTGCGGCTGCCGGATATTTTCCCTCCTTTTCTGGCGAATGAAGTGCCGAAACATCATGGCGTGGTGGCGTGTGAAGGGTCGATGTTCAAATCGAAATTTGCGAACGCTTTGACGACGATGATGATCGGGTCGCTGGGCATTGCGGCAGCGGAGAACAAGTTGTCGATCGGCTACGGCGCCGAGGCGGGACACATGGATCCGCTGGTCGCGAAGATGTGCGGACGCTATTGCAGGAATTCGCTGGTGATCACGCGCAACGACGAGTCGCGGAGAATTCTGCGCGAACTGGGCGTGCCCACAGAATTGGGCACGGACACGGCTTGGACGTTTGAGCCGCTGGGCGCGGAGTATGGGCAGAAAGCGCTACGCGATGTAGGGTGGGATGGGAAGACGCCGGTGCTGGTGGTATGTCCGATTAATCCGTTTGAATGGCCAGTGAAGGCGTCGGTGGCGAAGGCCGCGCTGCACAGCCTGACCGGCGCATACCAAGAGAGCCACTACCGAGGGCCCTACTTTCATCACGCGGGACCAGAGGCAGACCGCGCCTACGAACATTACTTGAGTTCGATCGCGAAGGCAGTGGGCGCGTTCCGGCAGAAGAAAAATGTGTTTGTGATCATGGCGGCAACCGAGCGCATGGATGCCCGGCCATGCCGACGCATCTCGGAGAAATTGGGCGGCGTTCCGGTGCTCACCTCGGATGACTACAACATGTACCAGTTGGTCAGCATTTTGCGGGCGTGCCGCATGATGGTGTCTTCGCGTTATCACGGGATTGTGACTTCGATGCCGGCGCTGGTGGCGTCGGCGGGAATCACCATGGATGAGCGGATACGGAATCTGATGAACGAGCGCGGGCATCAGGAGTTGCTGATGAATGTGGATGATCCGGATTTAGAAGCCCGGACGCTGGCGGCGATTGAAATTCTGGATCGCGACGGGGAGCGAATCGCTGACGGAATTGCGCGGACCACGGTGAGGAATTTGAAGCTGATGGCGCGCATGGGCGTGTATTTCGAAGAAGAAGTGCGGCGGCGCTATCCGGAGTTCCCCACTCGACGCGGGGAGTGGAGCTGGGAGGATTATCTGCCGTCGATGAGCGAGGGATTGAAGGATTTGGTGGCGGCGTACGGGTAGACGTCGCGGGGAGAATCCTCGCTGCGTTGTGATGAGCTTAACGTTGGGGTCCTTCGACTCCGCAAGAGCTTCACTTCGTGAAGCTCTTGCTGCGCCCAGGATGACAATTCGGAAATAGATGACTTTTCTCGACGAAATATTTGCGAGCCTGCAGCGCAGCGGAGATGCGGTTGTGCTGCAGGAACTGCGGGATGGGCAGGCGGTTCAGCTCACGGCGCGGCAACTGCTGGCCCAGGTGCTGGTGGCGCGGGCGTATCTGCGGCGACTGCGGATCAAGAAGGGCGACCGCTGCGCTCTGCTGGCGCATAACTCGATGCAGTGGGTGGCGATGGATCTGGCCATCATGGCGGAGGGTTTGACGGTGGTGCCGTTGTACGCGCGGCAGGCGCCCGCCGAACTGGTTGCCATGATGAAGGATTGCTGGCCGGCGGTGATTGCCTGCGGCGATCGATCGCTAGCCGATGCCATTGTGGAAGCGTGGCCTGAAGCGCCGCCGCATTTCTGCTTCGACAATGTTTTCACGGCGGGGCGCGAACCGGTGGAGAATCCGGCGCTCGTCGTTAGAGAAGAGGATGTGGCGACGATCATCTACACCTCGGGCACCTCAGGCGAGGCGAAGGGCGTGATGCTGAACGCGGGCAACGTTGGGTACATGCTGGGCTGCACTTCGGGGCGGCTGGATCAGCTGATGAAAAAACGTCCGGGGCAGGACGCCGTGTTTCATTATCTCCCACTGTGCTTTGCGGGCTCGTGGATCATGATGCTGACCTGCCTGCTGCGCGGCAGCAAACTCACACTGAATACGGATCTGGGAAAGATTGCGGCGGAGATGCGGTTGGCGTCGCCGGACTATTTTCTGAATGTTCCCGCGCTTCTTGAACGCATGCGCAAAGCGGTCGACGAACAACTGTGGAAGACCGGCGGATTTCCCTTGAAGGCGTACACCAAGGCCAAGGGCGCATGGGTGCGGCGGCAGGAGGGCAAAGCGCGCGCCGGGGACGGGATCTGGCTCGGGCTGGCGAATCGGCTGGTGTTTCCTACCATCCGAAAAAAGATGATCGGCGGGAAACTGCGCGCGCTGATTTGTGGTTCGGCGCCGCTGAGTGTGGAGACGCAGCTGTTTTTTATGATGCTGCACATTCCGGTGCTCCAGGGGTATGGCCTTACGGAGACGACGGGGCTTTGCACGCTCGATGATCCGGACGGTGTGGTAGAGGCGGGGCGTGTGGGGCCCGCGATTTCGGGCGTGGAGATGAAGATCGCGGAGAACGAGGAGATCGTAGTGCGAGGACCGAATATTTTCCCGGGATATTGGAATCGTCCAGAGGAGACGGCGAAGGTGCTGCACGATGGCTGGTTTCATACTGGCGATCAGGGCGAGGTGGACGCGAACGGAAACTGGAAGATTGTCGGCCGCATCAAGAATCTGATTATTCTTGCTTCGGGGCATAACGTTGCTCCGGAGCCGATTGAGGATAAGATTTTGCACGAACTGCCGGATGCGATACAGGTGGTGGTCGTGGGCAATGGGCGCGGATATCTCGCGGCCCTGGTCACGGGCAAAGTGAATGGCGCGAAAACGCAAGCGGCGCTGGACCTTGTGAATCCGGGCCTTCCGCATTATAAGCAGGTGCGGGCCTTTCATCTGGTGGAGGATGCGTTCACCATCGAGAGCGGGCTGCTGACGGCGAACGGCAAGCTGAAGCGCGACTTGATTGCGGAGCGGTTTCGCAACGAGATTGACGCGATGTACGAGGCTTCGAAAAACGAAGCTTCGAAAGACCAGGCTTCAATGAATCAGGCCTCGAGGGACCCGGCGGCGAAGACGGCATGAACGAGTTCAAGGGACAAACGCTTTCGTGGCAGATCGTGAATGGCGCCATTGAGCTTGCATTGCATCGCGATCCTTGCAATGAAATCGGGTCGCTCACGCTGGAGGAGCTGGAAAGGTTTACGGCGGAGCTGCCGGAGTTGGCGAACGAAGCTCAGGCGTTGATTGTCCATTCGACGTTGAAGGCCGGGTTTTCGGCGGGAGCCGATTTACGCGAACTGTTTCAGCGCGGGCAGGAGATGGAAAAGGACGCAGCGGTACGCGGAGTGCGGGAATTTCTGGAGCGTATTCACTTCGTGATGAACGCGCTCGATGCCGCGCCGTTGACTACGATTGCGGCGGTGCACGGCGTGACGTTTGGCGGCGGGTTCGAGCTGGCGCTGGTTTGCGACATCATTATTGCGGACCGCATGGCGCGGTTTTGTTTTCCGGAGCTGCGGCTCGGACTGATTCCTGGATTCGGCGGAATTCCGCGCCTGAAGCGGGATTTGGGTAATGCGGTGGTGCGCGATCTGCTGCTCACCGGGCGCAGCTTCAACGTGATGAAGGCGCAGCAGATTGGCCTGGTCAGCCAGATTGCCGCTGAAGGCGAGGCGCTGCGGGTGGCGCGCGCTACGGCCAGCCAGGTGGCGAAATTCGACCGGCGGACGGCAGCGGCGGCGAAGGAGTTTGTGAAGCCGATCCCGTATGCGGAGTTGAAGCAGGAGATTGATATTTTCTGCGACCTTTATTCGCGTCCGGCTGTCGAAGAGGGACTGCGCAAGTTTGTGGAGAACGAGGGAGTGCAGCCGTACTTACCTTAATTTGTAATTGGCGATTTGTAATTTTTGTAATTTGTAATATTAAGGACGCACGCTTATGCCAGCGCCTACTATCGATCACACGCTTGACGAAGTTTTGAATCTGGCGGCTTCGCATTTTAAGGTGCCGCGCGAGAAGCTCACGCCAGACGACGACTTTTTCAAGACGCTCGGAATCGACAGCCTGCAAGCGCTCGATTTGCTGACGCGGCTTGAGCATCACTTCCGCATCGAGTTGCCGGATTATGAACTGCAGGGCGTGTCGGATTTTCGGACGCTGGCGAATCGGATTCAGGCGCGGCTTTAGAGGCAGTGGTCGGTGATCAGTGGCCAGTGGCCAGCGCGAACCATGACGATTAACGACTGACCACCGACCACTTTCTTTTCTATGCTTGATCTCCGCCAATATGCCAGCCTGGGTGCAGCGCTGAAGGATGCGCTGGAGCGCTGGCCGAACGAAACTTGCCTGATTGAAGCCGATCGCGACCGCGAAAAGCTGCGGCTTACCTATTCTGATTTTAAGACAATGGCGCGTCCGCTTTGCCGCGCACTTGAAGACGCCGATTTCAAGGCGGGAGACCGGGCGGCAATCATCATGACGAATCAGTCGAAGTGGCTGATTTCGGCATATTCAATATTCTTCTGCGGCGGAGTGCTGGTTCCGCTGGATTACAAATTGACTGCGGCCGAGCATCTGCAACTGCTGGCGCATTCGAAGGCGCGGTTTCTGGTCGTCGAATACTACTTGTGGCGCGCGATCACGCAGTCGCCCGAGTTTGCGAAACTCACAACGGAGATTGTGCTGGTGACGGAAGCGCCGGCGGGAGCGGACTTGCGGGGCGCTTATCGTTGGGAAGAATTCAAGAGAAAGGGCGAGCCACTGTTTGTGGCGCGGCAGCGCGAGGACACAGCTTGCATTGTGTATTCATCGGGGACGGGCGGGCGTCCGAAGGGATGTGTGCTCACGCACGACAGTTATCTGGAGCAGTGCGCTTCGCTGACGGCTTGGTATCCATTTTGGCCGGGCGTGCGCTATTTGAGCATTCTTCCGACCAATCACGCGATTGATTTCATGGTCGGATTTATCGGGCCGTTCATCTGCGGAGCTTGCGTCGTTCATTTGCGGACGCTGCGTCCGGAGTTTGTGCGCGATGCGTTTGTGCGTTATCGCATCACTTATGTGAGCCTGGTGCCGATGGTGCTGAAGAATCTGGAACGCGGGCTGCGCGCGAAGTTTGATGAACTGAAGCCTCGCAAGCGGTGGGTGCTCGACCGCTTGATTGGGATGAATAAAATGCTGACGCGCGGGCGTTCTCGGGTGGAGTTGAGCCGGCGTCTTTTGCCGCAAGTCCACAAGGCATTTGGCGGTGAACTGAGGGCGCTGATTGTTGGGGGAGCTTTTACGGATCCTTCGACGCTGCAGTTTTTTTACGATCTGGGAATTCCGGTGGCGTGCGGATACGGACTGACGGAGGCTTGCACGGCGGTGACGCTTAACGATCTGAAACCATTCCGTGCCGATACCGTGGGCAAGCCGCTGCCTGGGACCGAGGTGCGAGTGCTGAATCCGGATAGCGACGGGATTGGCGAAGTGGTAGTGCGGAGCCGCGCGGTGATGTCGCATTATCTGGAGGATCCGGAACAGACGGCGCAGACGATCGTCGAAGGCTGGCTGTTGACAGGCGATCTGGGGCGATTTGATGTTAATGGGCATGGGCATCTCCAGCTTTTCGGACGCAAGAAAAATATGATCGTCACGGCAGGCGGGAAGAATATTTATCCTGAAGACATTGAGGCCGTTTTTGATGGTCTGCCGGTGAAGGAATTCTCCGTTTTTGCGGCAAACTATTTGTGGCCACCGAAGACGCTGGGCCACGAGATGCTGGTGCTGGTGGTGCGACTGGAAGAGAACCAGCAGTTCGACGGGCGTTTGTGCGACGATCGTTTGCGCGACGAGATTGTGGCGCGGAACCGGCGCCTGGCCGACTTCAAGCGCGTGGGTGGGTACCTGCTGTGGGAGAAAGATTTTCCGCGGACGGCGGCGCTGAAGATCAAGCGCGGAGAATTGGCGGCGGAGATTGGGTCAGTTGCTACGCGCGCGGGAGTCGTGGGGGTGTAGCTGTCACTTTCAGCCATCTCGGCTTTCAGTCCTTCGGAGGAAGAATCGCCCTGAGCTCAGAACTGATGAGCTGAGAGTTCAAACGTGAACGAAACTTTTCTTGCCATTATTAATCCGGCGGCCGGTGGCGGGCGATGTGGCGAGCGCGTGGGAGCAGCGCTTGATCGCCTACGATCTGCGGGAATTTTGCTCGAGACGGCGGAAACTCGCTCGGCTGGCGACGCCACTCGGATTGCGCGCGAGGCTTATGGGCGCGGCTATCGCAGCTTTCTCGCGGTCGGCGGGGACGGGACCTCTTATGAAATCGTCAATGGATTGTTTCTGGGGAGCAGGGGAGTCGGGTCTCAGGTATCAGGTCTCGGATCTCAAGAACGTCCAGGTGCGCAAGAACAGATTCCCACGCTGGGATTTCTTCCGCTCGGTACTGGCAATTCATTTCTGCGCGATTTCGTGGAGGGTGCTTCAAAACAACATGGTTTGGAGCATGCTATGCAAGCGCTGTTGGCGCGGCGTTCGCGACTCTGCGATGTTTTGCGACTGACGCATCGGGACGGAGCGATCTACTACATGAATCTGTTGAGCGTAGGGTTTGCGGCGAACGTTGCGGCGTTGCGGCATCGGCATTTTCAAAGGCTGGGGCAGTTTGGATATTTGCTGTCTATTTTTCTTTGTTTGGCGCGGCTTGATCGGCGCCCGTTTCCGGTGCGGTTCGACGGTCAGCAAGAGTTTGACTCGCGGCGGTCCTTGTTTCTTACATTTAACAACAGCAAGTTCACGGGCGGAACCATGATGATCGCGCCCGACGCGGTCACCGATGACGGATTGATTGAGTATGTGCGGTGGGGGCCGATTGGGCGATTGGGGCTGATCCGAAATTTGGCGACGCTTTATGATGGCACGCACACGCGGCATCCACTGGCCGAGCGGCAAGCGGTTCGGCGGGTCGAGTTTCAACTCGACGGCCCGGTAGATGTGATGGTGGACGGCGAGGTACTGAAGCTGGAGTGCCGGACCATAGAAGTATTGCCTGCGGCGCTTCGGGTTGTGGTCTGAGACGGGCAAGATCCGTCTCTACTGGATCGTGATATAAAAACTTTATGTCACAGGAGCGCAGAGAACGGCGAAAGGAAAGACCGGGCACTAAGACTTCGAGCTGGAATTGGGGGCGCATTGCGATCTATGCGGTGTTGATCGTCGCCGCGTTCGGGCTGGCTTACTATCTCGGCAACCGCATGCAGCATAAACATGACGCGTTCGCGCGCTGTCTGAGTGATCGTGGCGTGAAGATGTACGGGGCGTATTGGTGTCCCCATTGCGTGGAGCAAAAAGAGGAGTTCGGCGCGTCGTTCGAGTACGCACCTTACGTAGAGTGCGGCATCAAAGGCGACTTGCATGGAGTGGCGCAGGTTTGTAAAGACGAAGGCATCAAGCATTATCCGACCTGGCAGTTTCCGCCTACCGGCGAACGAGTGGAGCGTGTTTTCACGCTACAAGAACTCAGCGACCGGACGGGGTGCTCGCTGCCATGACTCTCCCCGCCATGACCCCTTTGACAAACCGTCTGATGAGCTTGGTCGCTATTATCGCGGTTTGCGGGATTGTGGTGTCGGCGGAGTCATTGCAGCATCATTACGCGACTTCTAAGACGGCGTTCTGCGATATCGGAGAAACATTCAACTGCGACATCGTAAATCGCAGCGAATATTCTTCGATCTTCGGCATCCCGGTGGCTCTGATGGGGATGCTTGGGTATGCGGCACTGGCGGGGCTGGCCACGGTGTATCGCGAACGGCGGGAAACTCCCGTGATGCTTTTCAGTGGCGCCGCCGTGGGTTTGGCGTTTGCTTTGTACCTGACCTACATTGAAGCGCGCGTGCTGGGAGTGTACTGCATATTGTGTTTGAGTTCGCTGGCGTTGATTGCGATGACGACAATTCTGGCGGGGGTGATTTGGTGGAGGCGTGACCTCAGGGGCTGAAGCCCGCTGGTTTTATGGTTCAGAGCGGCACCGCTGAAGCCGAACCCTTCCCAAGAACATTTTCAGACCAGTCCTGAAAAGCTGAAAGGCCAAGAGCCAATAGCTGAAAGCTTGATTCCCTTCAATGCCGCGGCCAACAAGTCGAAAAGGAAAACTGACGAAGACTGCTGTTGAGGTTCGCTTGCCGATTCCGGCCGGCAACCTTTGGCTGCATGAACTTCGCAGCCGCATCTTCGGGAACACGCGGCTGCTGCGGGTTTGGCTGCCGGCAGAGTACGACGGCTGGGGCGAGACGCGCTATCCGGTGCTTTATTTGAATGACGGACAGAATCTGTTCGATCCGGCAACGGCTTTTGCGGGAGTTCACTGGCAGGTAGGCGAGACCGCGACGCGTTTGATCTCCGAACAAAAAATTCGACCGCTCATTATCGTTGGCATCGACAACACGAAGAACAGGGTTTGCGAGTACATTCCGTATCCCTCAAAAGATCCCGGAGTTCCTGACGCGAAGGGAAAATGCTATCCGGAGTTTCTGCAGCGTGAGGTGATGCCGCTGATTGAAGAGCATTACTCAGTGTTGAAGGGGCCGGAGAATACCGGGCTGGGCGGTTCCTCTCTCGGCGGCCTGATCACGTTGTACACACAGTTGGCAGCGCCGGGAGCGTTTGGGCGATTGCTGATCGAGAGTCCTTCTCTATTTGTGGCGAAGTGCAAAATTCTGAAAGAGAGCCGTCGATTTCGTGGTTGGCCGGCACGCATGTATCTTGGCATGGGGACGCTGGAAGTGGGGGATCCGAAGAAGGATGCGAAAACGGTCGCCGACTTCCGCGAACTGGAGTCCGTTCTGCGCTCAGCAGGCTTGGACGAACAGCGGCTGAAGGTTCGGATTGAAGAAGGCGCGGCGCACAGCGAGTCGGCCTGGGCAGCGCGCTTTCCGGAGGCGCTGGAGTTTCTTTATTCGGATCGCGGCGCACCGGGTTCCACCGTTTAGTTGGAGATGGCTGCGGAGACGGGCAAGCCCAGTCTCTACAGGGGGTTCATAAAGTCTGCTAGCTGCAACGATCGGTTATTATTATCGGTCTTTATCTCAATCTCAGAGATTAGCTTTGGGGGTTGTCTATGAAGGTTCGCGGTTTGGTGGTCTGGTGTGTTCTGGTCGCGGCGCTCTCAATCTCGGCGGCAGCGCAGCCGTATAACGAAGGGCAGTTCAAGGGAATGAAGTGGCGCGACATCGGGCCGTATCGCGGCGGCCGCGTTCTGGCGGTCACGGGAATTTCCGGCAGTCCTTTCACTTATTATTTCGGCGGCGTTGCTGGTGGCGTTTGGCGCACCACCGACGGCGGGGTGAGCTGGCAGCCGATTTCGGACGGGAGCGTGATCTCGTCGATCGGCGCGATTGCCGTGGCGGAATCGAATCCGAGCGTGATTTATGTGGGGACGGGTGAGTCTTGCCTGCGCGGCAACATTTCTTATGGGGATGGAGTCTATAAGACGACCGATGGCGGCAAGACTTGGCAACATATCGGATTGAAGGATACGCAGCACATTGCGCGGGTTTGGATTGATCCACGGAACTCAGACCATGTGCTCATTGCCGCGCTCGGGCACGCTTACGGGCCGAATACGGAGCGCGGTATTTTTCGCACCAACGATGGCGGCAAGACCTGGGACAAAATTCTTTATAAGGACGACAAGTCAGGCGCGATTGACCTCGCGGTCGATCCGCACAATTCCAACGTGATGTTTGCCGCTCTTTATCAGATTCGGCGCACTCCTTGGAGTCTTGAAAGCGGCGGGCCGGGCAGCGGACTTTACCGCTCGACCGATGGCGGAAATTCCTGGAAGCATCTCGAAGGCAAGGGCCTGCCGGAGGGCATTCTGGGGCGCATCGGCGTGAGTGTTTCTGGCGCCGATCCGAATCGCGTGTACGCGCTCATCGAGTCGAAAGAGAGTGGGTTGTATCGCTCTGATGACGGTGGCGAAACCTGGTCGCGCGTTAACGATGACCAGCGGCTTACGCAGCGCGCCTGGTATTTTACGCACATTTTTGCCGATCCGAAGAGCGCGGACACGGTTTACATGCTGAATACGGGCGTGTTCCGTTCGACCGATGGGGGTAAGACGCTGAATCTTCTGCCGGCGCCGCATGGCGATCATCACGGTTTCTGGATCGATCCGCAGAATCCGAATCGCATGATCAACGGAAATGATGGCGGGGCGACGGTTTCGGTCGATGGCGGGAAGAATTGGTCTACCGAGTATAACCAGCCGACGGCGCAGTTCTACCATGTGGCGGCGGACAACGATTTTCTCTACAAAGTTTACGGCGCGCAGCAGGACAACTCGACCATCGGCATCGCCAGCCGCACCGACGACGGCTATGTCGGACGCCAGCACTGGTTCGATGCGGGCGGCGGTGAGAGCGGCTATATTCAGCCCGATCCGCGGGACTCGAACATTATTTATGCGGGGTCGGGAGGCGGAGCGGTTACTCGCCTCGATCGTCGCAGCAATCAGGAACAAGACATTACGGTCTGGCCGGAGGACGCCGCGGGGCATGGCGTTGGCGATATGAAATATCGCCTCGGGTGGACGCAGCCCATCGAGATCTCACCGCATGATCCCAATGTGATCTACACGACGGCCGAGCGCGTCTTCAAGAGTACAGACGAGGGCAAGAGCTGGACGGCGATTAGTCCCGACCTGACGCGCAACGATAAGAGTAAACAAGTTTCTTCCGGCGGCCCGCTGACCAAGGACAACACCTCGGTTGAGTATTACGACACGGTGTTCACGATCGCGGAATCACCGGTGCAGAAAGATCTGTTGTGGGCGGGAACCGATGATGGCTTGATTCACGTTTCGCGCGATGGTGGCAAAAACTGGACGAATGTAACGCCCAAGGGAATTCCGGAATGGAGCCTGGTGAGCCTGATTGAGGCTTCACCGCATGATGCGGGAACGGCTTATGCGGCGGTCGATACGCATAAGCTCGACGATCTGAAGCCCTACATTTTCAAGACCACGGATTTCGGCAAGACCTGGACGAAGATCACGAGTGGCATTCCGGATGGCGCTTACACACACGCCGTACGCGAAGATACCGTGCAGAAGAACCTGCTATACGCGGGCACGGAGACGGGGATTTACGTTTCATTCGATGGCGGAGCGAACTGGCAATCGCTGCAGCTCAATTTGCCGAACAGTCCGATTCACGACCTGATCGTAAAAAACGACGATCTGATAGTGGCGACACATGGGCGCTCTTTCTGGATTCTTGATGACCTCACCCCGCTGCGCGCAGCAGGTGCGCAAGCGGCGACCGAAACCATGCTCTACAAGCCGCGACTGACTTATCGCCTGCGCTGGCCTGATTTCTTCGAGCGGCGGCAGCCGGTGGGCGATAATCCGCCGAACGGCGCGATTATTTATTACTACCTGGCAACCGCGCCGAAGGGGGTAGTGACGCTCGAATTTCTGGATACTTCGGGGAAGGTCGTGCGGCGCTATTCCAACGAGGAGAAGAAGGAAGCGGAGACGCCGCCAGAGTGGCCCGACCAAACGCCTCCCGAGGAGAAGATCCCGACCGATGTGGGCGTGAATCGCTTTGCATGGGATTTGCGTCTGCAGGGGCCGACACCGTTAGCGGGAGAGCCGGGCGCGGAATTCCGCAATCGTGGACCGATGGTGCCGCCGGGGGCGTATCAGGTGCGACTGACGGTCGACGGGAAATCATATACGGCGCCGCTGGAGTTGAAGCTGGATGCGCGGGTGAAGGCTTCCAACGAAGACGTGCAGAAGCAGGTTGAGTTGGGACGCAAGATCGTGGTGCAGGTGTCGGAGATTCACGAGGCGGTTGCGGCGATTCGCGAAGTGCGGGTGCAGACGCGCGGGCTCAGCCGGCGTTTCGGCGATGACCAGTCGCGCTATGCTGCGCTTCTTTCGGCGATGAAAGACTTCGACAAAAAGAGCTTCGATCTCGAGTCGCAGTTGCTGCAAGTAAACGCGAAGAGTTCGGAGTCCACTCTGAACTATCCGGTGCTGATCGATGAGCGGTTGCACTCATTGCTGTTCAGCGTGGACTCCGCCGATGCCGCGCCCACGGCGCAGCAGTACGAGGTCTACGACGATCTGCAAAGACAGGCGCAGCCGCTGCTGGCGCAGTACCGCGACTTGATGGCGAAAGACCTGGTGGCGCTAAACGACATGGTGAGCAAGCAGAATATCCCTGTGCTGTACGTGCCGGCAGGGAGGTAAGCGCGATTCAAGAGCGATTCGTGGAGGGACTTCCGTCTCGTCAGGCGGCACGGGGACGCCCGGCGCTCCACCAAGTTCAGGAAGGAACAGGATGAGCAATTTCGGAGTGTCGAAAAGCCTTTCGCTAATTTTATTAACGGCGGCACTGGGTTACGCTCAGCCGCAAAAACCAATACCGTCCGCACCAGGAGCGGGACAGGCAAGCGCGGGATCGCAGCGCGATTCGCTCGAGCAGCAGATCGTCGCGCAAGAACGCGCGGGGTTGGATGCGTTGAAGACCGGCGACTTGACCACTTTCGCCGCTTCGACCGCGGATGACGCCATCTTCGTTGACGCACATGGCCCAGCCAGCAAAACAGAGGTAGTGGTACATACCGCCGAATTCCGGCTGCATGAATACACGATGGATGACGTACGGTTCGTACCGGTTTCGGCGGAGTCCGGCTTGATCGTTTACACATTGACCGAAAGCGGCACCAGCCACGGCAAGGAGTTTTCCGCGAAGGTATATGTGTCCGCCCTGTGGCTCAAGCGACGCGGCAGATGGGTGTGCGCCTTCAGTCAGGAGACCGCGGCGAAGTAAGCCCGATTTTTTCGTAGCATGCCGGACGGGCGAGACGCCCGTCGCTCCATTATTTCGTAATTACGCCGCAGGCGATGCGGTCGCCGGCATTGCCGGCGGGGTCCGTCTTTTGGTCGTCGGCCTTGGCGTGGATGACAAGCGCTGTGCCTCCGTTGCTGAACAGCGAATGGCTGTCGCTTCCGAGCGTGACGTCGTTGTCGTCCCGCTTGAACTTCGCTTTGCCGTCAGCGGCTACGGTTAAGTTTGGGCCGTCGCCGGCGTGGTGGCCTTCCGGATTCTCCAAGCCATGCTTCTTACCGTCGGGATTGAAGTGGCCTCCCGCGGACTTGAAGTCGGGCGCATCGCACTTTGCGTTTTGATGAAAGTGGATGGCATGTTCGCCGGGAGGCAGATTCTCTACTTTGACTTCCATCTTTATTCCCGGAGCGGATTCCCGAATGGTGGCGGTGCCCACAGATTTGCCCTGGGCGTCCTTGAGTTGAACCACAACCTTGGTCGAATTGGCTGAGGCAAGCGCGACCACGAGCAGTGCTAGGGGGAGTAGGCGAATGGTTTTCATGCAGGGGATTATAGCCGACTTTTTCCGCCGCAGAGTGGTTTGTGGGATCCGGGTCTGGCGCAGAACGCCGGGCAATGTGACAATGGGTAAATGCAAAGATCTCTCACTACAGCGCTACTATTGGCCGCAGCGATGATGCTGTCGGGAGCGGGCTATGCCCAGCAGACTCCGGCAGCAGGCACTCCAGCGGCAACGACTCCAGCGGCTCCTGCAGCCACAACTCCGAAAGCTCCGGTGAAAAAGACGGGAACGACAGCGGCGGCTCCGGCGCTGACTACGCGAAAACAAAAGTTCAGCTACGCATTGGGAATGAACATCGGGAACGGCCTGGGGGCCAACCTGAAAAAGCAGTCGGTGGAGGTGGACTGGAATCTGGTGTCCCAGGGCATGAAGGACGCCGTCGCCGGCTCGAAGACGCGTCTGACGGAAGAGGAAGCAAAGGCCGTGCTCACCGAAGTGCAGACCGAGATCCAAAAACAGCAGCAGGAAAAAGCGAAAGAGGAGGCGGCTAAGAACAAGAGCGAGGGCGATGCCTATCTTGCCGCCAACAAAACTAAAGAAGGTGTGGTGACATTGCCCAGCGGTTTGCAGTACAAGATTCTGACCGCCGGCACCGGACCGAAGCCCGCCGCGACCGACTCGGTGCTCTGCAACTATCGCGGCACTCTCATCAATGGCACGGAATTTGACAGCTCCTACAAGCGCAAGGCGCCGGCGACGTTTGGAGTCAGTCAGGTGATCAAAGGCTGGACGGAAGCGTTACAACTGATGCCCGTGGGATCGAAATGGCAGCTCTTCATTCCTGCGAGCCTTGGTTATGGCGAGCGGGGAGAGCCGCGGGGCGGAATTGAACCCAATTCGACCCTGATTTTTGAGGTCGAACTGCTCTCGATCGTGGATAAGAATGCGGATAAGAGTAAGGACGAAAAGAAGAACGAAAAGACCGACAAGCCCGAAGACAAGAAATAGTGGAAGCATTTTTAGCGGTGGAGCGCCGGGCGCTCCACCGAATTATTCACTCACTGAGCACTGCTTTACGCTCCCAGATACATCACGTGGACGTAGGTTCCGAGCCTGACATTATAGGCGAGGTACCAGCCGATGTGATCGGGATCGTCGTAAATGACGATGTCGTCCGAATCCCAGAGCCAGTCGTCACAGAAACCAAAGTCGTATGGAGCTACGGAGAAATAGAAACCGCCGAACCAGAAGCGGCTGGGACCACCGCCTCCAAGGCGAAAGACGTGGCCGCGACCAATACCACCGGTGAAGTGACCATGCTCCCAGGGATGATCCAGATGGTAATGCGGGTCGTTGCGGCCGGTATCATGGCCTACCCAAGTTTTGCCTCGATCGACGTGCGGAGCATTGGGATGTCCTTCCTTTTCGCTGAAGTTGCGGTGTTCCTCCGCTGGATGCGGAGTGCTTACTTTCGCCGGACCGTGCTGCGGGATGTTTTGACGGCCGCCGCCGACCTCCGGCCGGCTGCCACCGCCGGCGTGTTGTGCCAGGGCTGAGAGAGAAAACGCGAAACATATCACGAGCAATCCAATCAGCTTTTTCATATGTTTTGTCACCATCCTCCAATTGCGATAACACCACTTTTGCCTAGATGTTTCGGTGGATTTTCACGATTCCGGTAGCGTAGCACAAGCTGCGGCGCAGGTGCGATTCGTACATCGTGCTCGATCGTCAGACGCGGTTCGCGCTGCGAGACTCTATTCGTAGCGGAGGGCTTCGATGGGATCGAGGCGGGAGGCGCGAATGGCCGGGACCATGCCGCTGACGAGTCCGACGACAGTGAGAATGAGCACGGCGACGATCAAGGTGAGTGGGTTGATCATGAGGCGGATATCGCCAGCTTCGGCGTGTTTGGCCATGGCGCTGTAGAGCGTCAACCGGCCTACGGTGAGGGCAACGATGTAGGCGAGAATGATGCCGAGGAGTCCGCCGATGAAAGTGATGGTGAGAGCCTCGGCCAGAAACTGGAGAAAGATGTGGCGGCGCCGAGCGCCCAGCGCTTTCTCGACGCCGATTTCGCGAGTACGCTGGGTGACCGAGACGAGCATGATGTTCATCAGGCCGACGCCGCCGATGCCGAGGGTGAGGGTGCCTATGAAGGCGAGCAGAATCTTGAGGCCGAGCGTGACGACCCCGAGCTGGTGCACCTGTTCCATAAGATTAAAGACAAGCAGGGCGCGGCGATCGGCGGGATTGAATTTGTGCTGCGCGCCCAGGATGTAGCGCACCGATCGCTCGATCCGTTCATAGTCGTTGGTCTCGTAATTGAACCAGATGGAGTCCAGGTAGTGGGTGTCCTTGAGGTCACTCATGGCGGTGAAGGGGACGTAGACGACGCGATTGATATTGTCGTCGCCGGCTTGCATCTTGGGCGTGAGCACACCGACGACTTCAAAACTGATGCCGTCGACGCGGATATATTCGCCGAGAGCGTTGCGTCCGGAAAAAAGCTTTTCTTTGGTGTCGGAACCGATGACGGCAACGCGCGCGCGTTGGTTCTCATCTTCAGGATTATAGAAGCGTCCCTGCGCGAGGGTCAGAGCGCGGATGGCGAAAGTGTTGGGATATTCGCCATTGACGCCGATGCTGTACGAGCGAGTGTCGTACTGTACGGTCGCATCCTTGTTGCAACTGGGGGTGATGTGAGTGATCTGTGGAATGTTGGTGGTCAGCAGGTCGACGTCGTCCATGGTGATGCGGATTTGCGCGCCGGCCTTGTCGCCGCCGGACTGCATCGACGAGCGGCCGGGAACCAGGATCATCATCTTCGTGCCAAAGTTGGCGAAGATGTTCTCGCAGGCGCGGCCGAAACCATCGCCGTAGGCGAGGAGCATGACGACCGTGGCGATGCCCCAGGCCATGCCCAGCATGGTCAGCGCGGTGCGTCGCCGGTTATGGCGCATGGCGTCGTAGGATTCCTGGAGCAGGTCGTGGATCATAGAATTTGTAATTTGTAATTTGTGATTTGAAATTTGCAATTTAAAACCTGCGAGGCCGCAAATTACCAATTACCAATTATCAATTCTCCACTGGTTTGCTCGAAGGTTTCGCGGAAAATTGATGCGGTGATTCGGTAAACAAAACTGTCTCGGCCACCCCCATCGGGCCTCGATCCTACACGAACTCCGCCTATTTTCTCTACGGCTCTCTGCGAGCGCAAATTCTGCGGACCGATGAGAAAGATGACGCTGGTCACAAATCTGAAGGCGTGCCCGAGCATGAGTTGTTTCATTTCCCGGTTGTAGACGCCGCCCCAGTGGGATCTGGCCATGAATGTCCAACCGATTTCGATCTCGCTTTTTTCCTTGTCGTATCCGTGGAATCGCGACGACCCGATGACCTGGCCATTCTTGGCATCGGTGGCGATCAACGCTCCTCCGGATTCCAAGGCCTCGCGGAAAAATACCTTGAAAACTTCTTCTTGGTGACGCTCCTTGATCGGATGCTGTTCCCAGATGAGCGGATCGGAAGCCACGGCGTAAAGGTCATGAAAATCCTCCCGCCGAAGCGGCCTGAGTCCGAGAAGCACGCCGTTCAAAACGGGCTGGAGATCAAAGAACATTACTATTACTCTTGCCTCAGGGCTTCGACCGGTTCCAGGCGCGCGGCCTTGCGCGCAGGATACAGTCCAGCGGCGACGCCTGCAAGCGTGAGGCTGGCAATGGCGAGGATCGCAGTTTTTGGAACGAGTCGCGGTGGATCGAAGCCGCCGGGACCGTTGTAATTGCCGAGCAAAGCCATGAAGCCGCCGGCCAAGCCCATGCCGATGAGTCCGCTGACCACTGTGAGCAGAATGCCTTCGGCGAAAAATTGCAGCATGATGCTGCGGTTGGTGGCGCCGAGAGCCTTGCGCAATCCGATTTCGCGGGTGCGCTCGCTAACCGCGATAAGCATGATGTTGATGACGCCGATGGCGCCGAGGGCGAGCGTGACCAGACCGACGGTGCCGAGGAATTCATTCATGGCATCGAAGATGGTCCCCATCATTTGCGCCTGCTGGACGGTATCGATGCCTTCGAAGGCGTCTTCATCGTGATAATCGAAGTGGTGATTGCGAGCGAGTACGCGGCGAGCCTCATCCCGCGCGAGCAGGTGTTCGTCGGCGACGCGAGGCTGATAGTAGATCATTGAAATCGCATCGTAGGCCTCCTCGCCCTTGAGCGGAAAATCGCTGCGCATAACCTGGAAGGGAATGTAACAGCGGGTGTTGGTCATGTTATCGTCGCCGCGGCCGACGCGCTTGAGAGTGCCGATCACTTCGAAGCGATAGCCGTTGAGCAAAATGAACGACCCGACGGCGGGACGTCCCGGGAAGAGATGGTGAGTCATCTCATCGCCGAGGATGACGACGTTGCGTTTCTGAGCTTCGTCGAGGTCGTTGAGCCAGCGTCCCTCTTTCAGCGGGAGAAAACGGATTCCGTTGTACTGCGGTTCGGCGCCGTTGAGTTGGCCGCTGGCGCTGGCAAACTCGCTGACGGCATGCACGTCGTTGCTGGAGAGGACGGGAGTGATGGCGCGAATGTGCGGTGATTCTTTACGGATGTCGAGGTAATCCTGGTAAGTAAGATGGTACTGGCGGGCAGAGTTCATGCTGCCCGGAACGGCCGGTGCGCGGCCGGGGAACATCATGATGATGTTTTCACCGTACTCCTTCAGGTTGCGCTGGTTGCCGGTTCTGAAGCCTTCGCCGAGGCCGACCAACAGCAGCAGGGAACCCACGCCCCAGGCGATGCCGAACATGGTGAGGAACGAACGCAGCTTGTGCGCCCAGAGGGTTTCGAAAATCTGCGCGACGATGTCGATCACCATCTGCATAGCGTTGCTAACTCCCGATGCGGAAACTAGCGGTCAGCTCTCAACTCTCGGCTCTCAACTCTCAGCTCTCAACTCTCAGCTCTCAACTATCAGCTCTCAACTATCAATTCTGAGCAGAACCGGATTCTGCTTGACGTTTTGGCCGCGTCGCCAGTCTCTTGATCGCCGCCTTGGTTCCTGTTATTAGGATAGCAAGCGGACAGAGAGGGGTATACCTCCAACTGAGCATACCTGTACTTGCGGATTATTCCCTTGACTAACTGCACCAATCTTGGTGCAGTCGCATGGCTCGCGCCAGTTTGCGCTCTCGAGTCAGGGTTGGTTGCCGTGGTAGGGAATTGGAGGGCGTCCGCGCAGCGTCGCTTGGATCTGCCGGCGTTGCTCAGCGCTCAGCGCCGTGAACTGAAAACCATACTCTGTTCCTAAGGCACGAACAACTTTCGCCGGGATCATCTGCTGGTCAGATTCCGACAACGGGATTTCGAGGGTGACCAACGTGCCCAGGGTCAGAGGTTCGGCAACGAATCCCCCGAGACCGGTTTCGCTAAGATTGCGCGCCCAGCCGGGAAGATTAAACTTTTCGTAATCGCGCTCAAAACGAATCCGAATCTTCGCCTCGAAGACATACCGAGGCGAGATCCGATCCGGCAAGTTGGTAACGCCGTCAGAAAAAGGAGTGGTCATTTTCCGAGATCAATCTTTCGCGCCAAGATTGAATAAACCAGATTGAATAAAGAAGAATACCAGAGAAGATTGCGGTAAGCCCGCAGAGGTAACTCCTCAGAAACGGATTGACAAGGGCGTCTCAACTCCCCTAGTATCAGCTTGAAATGACTCCGCTGACCCATCGCCATCACCATCATCACCACGCGACGAGCGTGTCGGCGGGGGAACACGGATAACTAAGCCCTTATAGGAAATCCAAGCCCGCTGGCGCAGAACTCGCCCAGCGGGTTTTTTACTTTTTGCGCGCTTTCAACAATTTGACAGGTAGATCGGGAGGATGCGATGGCGATCGATTTCGACAAGATGCAAGGCCTGGTGCCTGCCGTCATTCAGGATGCGGGCGATGGCGAACTGCTGATGGTGGGCTTCATGAACCGGGAGGCGCTGGATATGAGCCTGCGCACCGGATTCGTGACATTCTACAGCCGCACCCGGCAGAGACTTTGGACCAAAGGAGAAAGCTCGGGCAATCGGCTACAAGTGATTGCGGCTTTCGCCGACTGCGATCAGGATACGGTGTTGCTGCGTGTCCGCGTGCTGGGTGAGGGCAAGGTCTGCCACAACGGAACGCGCTCGTGCTTTACGGAGCGACTTCAGTTGGGGACGGCCGCGCTCGAACCCGCCCTTTTTGAACAGGAGAAGCTTCAACCAGAGAAGCTTGAGCCCCAGAGGGCGGAGCGATGAAATTGCGACTCGGCATCCCCAAAGGAAGTTTGCAGGAAGCGACACTAAACCTGTTCACGCGTGCCGGACTGCACGTGTACACGAACGCCCGCTCTTATTTCGCCGCTACCGACGATCCCGAAGTCGAATGCATGCTGATTCGTGCCCAGGAGATGGCCCGATACGTCGAACACGGTGCGCTGGATGCGGGGTTGACAGGTTTGGATTGGGTGCTCGAAAGCGGCCTCGATGTGGTCAAGGTCTGCGATCTGATCTATGCCAAACAAAGCATGGGCAAGGTCAAGTGGGTGCTGGCCGTCCCCGAGGAGTCGAACTTCCAGAAAATCGAAGACCTTGACGGTCGAATCATTGCCACCGAGTTAGTGAGTTTCACCCGCAATTATTTTGCGAATCGGAAGGTTGAGGTGCGCGTCGAGTTCTCCTGGGGCGCAACCGAAGTCAAGCCGCCATTGCTGGCCGATGCCATCGTGGAGGTGACGGAGACTGGCAGTTCGCTGCGCGCCAATCATTTGCGGATCCTCGAAACCGTTCTGGAGTCGAATACGCAACTGGTCGCGAACCGGGCGGCGTGGGCCGATCCCACGCGGCGGAAGAAGATTGAAAACCTGGCCGTCATGCTGAGTGGAGCGATCGCGGCGCTGGGGCGCGTGGGTCTGATGCTCAACGTGCGCAAAACAGATTTGCCTGGAGTTCTCGGCCTCCTGCCCGCGTTGCAAAATCCGACGGTCGCGCCGCTGGCCGATGGCGAGTGGGTCGCGGTCAACACGGTCATTGAGGAGCAAGCTGCATGGTCGCTGATTCCGAAGCTGAAACAAGCGAACGCACAGGGTATCGTCGAGTACCCGCTGAATAAGGTGGTCATGTGATGCGGGCTCAGGAGATGCGCAATAAGAAGGGTGTCAAGCGCAATAAGAAAGATGTCACGCGCAGCAAGCCTGACGCGATGCGCATTCTCGAAGGCTCCGAGCAGGCTCGTTTGCTGGCGGCGCTGGCCGAGCGCGGTTCGACGGATCTGGCCGAGGTCGAACCGGTGGTCCGGCGCATTGTGAACAACGTTCGGCGTGACGGCGATCGCGCCGTACGACGATACTCCACACGCTGGGATGGATTGGGCAAGAGCAAGGACAAGGACAAGGAAAAGGACGAGCCGCCGCTTGTTCCCGAAGATGAACTCCACCAGGCTTGGGAGCAAACCGATCCCGAGTTGCGAGTCGCGATTGAGCAGGCTGCGGGAAATATCCGCCGCTATGCGGAGTGGCAAGCGGCTTCGGCACTGAATGAGTGGCGGCGCGAAATCGAGCCTGGCGTCAGCGTGGGTCAGTTGGTGCGTCCGTTGGAATCGGTAGGATGCTACGTTCCGGGCGGCCGCTATCCTCTACCTTCCACGGTGCTTATGACGGTGATTCCCGCGCAGGTCGCCGGTGTCCAGCAGATTCGCCTGGCGTCTCCGCGCCCAGCGCAGGCAACCTTGGCGGCGGCTGCATTCCTCGGCGTGCACGAGTTCTACCGAGTCGGCGGGGCGCAGGCGATCGCTGCTCTTGCTTACGGAACAGAAAGCATTCCGCGCGTGGATAAGATCGTCGGCCCGGGCAATCGATACGTGACCGCCGCCAAAAAATTGGTGGCTTTCGATTGCGCCATTGACTTTCTCGCCGGACCTACCGAAGCCGTCGTCATCAGCGCAGACGGTGATCCGGCTTGCATCGCTTCCGATCTGGTGGCGCAGGCGGAACATGATCCCGATGCGCTCTGTATCTTCATCACAACGTCACGCGGGTTAGCGAAAAAAGTTAAGAACGAAATACAGAAGCGCACGCGCGCCAACCCGATCGCCGCCCAATCGCTCTCCCGTCGCGGCGCAATTCTTTTGGTCCCATCGCTGAAACAGGCGGTGGAAGCGGCGAATCGCATCGCACCCGAGCATCTCACGCTTCCGGCGGCATTGGCGCCGGCGGTGCAACATGCAGGCGCGGTTTTCCTGGACGAGTTCACGCCCCAGGCTGCGGGCGACTATGTCTCGGGACCGAACCACGTGCTGCCGACGGGCGCGATGGCGCGGGTGCGTGGCGGCCTCAGCGTGCTTGATTTTGTCCGCGTGATTGGATGCCAGCAGGTTTCACGCTCGGGAATTGAACGCATCGCCCCAGCGGGCATTACGCTGGCGACGGCTGAAGGCTTGCAGGGACACGCGGAGGCGTTCCGCGTGAGGTGCTCCCATGCTTGAAGCTCGCGAGGCGGTAAGAAATCTCCACGCTTACCGTCCTCCTTTGGCTGGCCGAACCGGGCTGCGTTTGGATTTCAACGAGAGCACAGTGGGGTGCTCGCCACGCGTGCTGTCCCGGCTGCGGTCGCTCGATGCCGAACTGCTGGCGCGTTATCCCGAACGCGAGCCGGTTGAAAAAGAGGTTGCGAGTTTTCTCGGACTCGATGCGGCCCAGATTCTGCTTACGAACGGAGTCGACGAAGCGATTCATCTGTTGTGCTCCACGTATCTTGATCCTGGGGACGAAGCGCTGATCGTTGTGCCCACCTTTGCCATGTATGCGATCTTCGCGCAGGCCGAAGGCGCGCGCGTTGTAGAGGTGCGGGCGGGTGACAACTTCGCATTTCCAGCGCGCGAACTGCTTGCTCAAGTTAGCTCCGGAACACGGCTCATCGCGGTGGCGAATCCTAACAATCCGACTGGCGCGGCGGTCGCAGGAGACGTCCTGATTCAGATTGCGCACGCCGCGCCGCGCGCTGCTGTGCTCGTCGATGAGGCGTATTTCGAATTTCACGGAGAAACTCTCATCGACCGGACTCCCCAGATCGAGAATCTTTTTGTCGCACGAACTTTTTCCAAGGCCTACGGCCTCGCCGGTTTGCGAATTGGCGTGCTTGCTGGAGACGCGCGGCAGATGGCGATGGTTCGCCGCGTTGCCTCGCCTTACAACGTCAACGCGACCGCTCTCGCTGTTTTGCCTGAGGCGCTTCAGGATCAAGAGTATGTCGCTAACTATGTCGCGCAAGTCAGAAGCAATCGCGAGAGATTGCAGCAGGAACTTGGCCATCTCGGGCTGCATTACTGGCCGAGCCACGCCAATTTTGTGCTGGTGCGCATTGGCTCAGCCCACGCGGAGTTTGTTCAAGCTTTGCGTGATCGCGGAATTCTGGTGCGAGACCGGCACTCCGACCCAGGCTGTGATGGTTGCGTCCGCCTGACCGTGGGCTCGGACGAACACACAGAGACGCTTATCGGCGCACTGCGAAACGTGGTTGAGCAGCTTGGATTGCGAACCGAGTTGCGAAAAGGAGTGCGGACGTGAGGAAAGCTAAACTGCATCGCAAAACTGCCGAAACAGAAATTCACATTGCTCTCACCATAGAGGGGCGTGGGAAGTACGAGGTCTCAACCGGAATCCGTTTTCTTGATCACATGCTGGAGTTGTTCGCGCGTCACGGTGGGTTCGACCTGAAACTCGCCGCTCTGGGCGACCTGGATGTGGATCAGCACCACACCGTGGAAGATGTCGGCATCAGCCTGGGTGAGGCGTTCGACCGCGCACTGGGCGACCGGCGCGGGATTCTGCGAGCCGGCTATTTTCTGATGACGATGGACGAAACTCTTGGATTGGCGGCAGTGGACTTCGGAGGCCGCGCAGTAGCTGTGGTTCAGACTAAGGTCCGCGCGACACGAGTCGGTGATTTGCAGACGGAACTGGTGGCCGACTTTTTTGAGGGCTTCGCTCGCGGCGCGCGTGCCAATGTCCACGCTCGTGTGCTGTATGGACGCTCCAGCCATCACAAGATTGAAGCGCTGTTCAAGGCCTTTGCGCGCGCGCTTCGCGTCGCCTGCTCGCGCGACCGCCGAATGGGACGCATGTTGCCAAGCACCAAGGGCCTCTTATGATTGCCATCGTGGATTATGGAGCTGGCAACCTGAATTCGGTGAAGAAGGCGTTTGACTATCTAGGTGCTGACGCCGTCGTGACCGCGCAGCCTGAAATCGTCGCCACCGCGGACAAGGTCGTTCTTCCTGGCGTTGGGCACTTCAGCGCATTGAGCGCTCTCGACAAAACGGGCTTGCGAGACGCTGTGTTGCGCGGCGCGAGAGCCGGTAAGCCATTCCTCGGGATTTGCCTGGGAATGCAGTGGCTGTTCGAGGGCAGTGATGAGGCTCCCGAGTTGGCGGGGGCAGGAATGTTTCCCGGTCGTTGCCGGCCATTTCCGTCTTCCGTGAAATCTCCGCACGTGGGATGGAACTCGCTGGCGGTCCGGGAAGGCTCGCGCTTGTTGCGCAACGTTGCACCCGAGTCCTTTGTTTACTACACCCATTCGTTTCAAGCGCCGGTGGTTAGCGCTACCACGGCCGCCACCGAATACGGAACGCAGTTTTCCGCAGTCGTCGAACAAGAAAATATTGTCGGAGTGCAGTTTCATCCGGAGAAATCTTGGACGGTGGGATTGCTCATTCTCAAGAATTTTTGTGAAGCCGATTTGTGAGGCCGATCTGTGGAGTTCGATAAGTGCTGACCAAGCGCATCATCGCCTGTCTTGATGTGGACGGCGGCCGGGTCGTAAAAGGTGTGCAGTTCATTAATCTGCGCGACGCCGGGGACCCAGCAGAATGTGCCGCAGCCCATGCCGGCGATGGCGCGGACGAAATTGTTCTGCTCGATATTACGGCCACCAGCGACAAGCGCAACACCATGCTCGATGTGGTCTCCCGCACGGCGCGTCGCTTGTTTATTCCGTTCACGGTGGGCGGAGGAATCCGTGAACTCTCCGACGCCGCGGCTGTGTTCGACGCTGGCGCCGACAAGATCGCCATCAACTCAGCCGCGGTGAAAGACCCGACGCTGATTGGAAAGATCGCTGCGCGGTTTGGCTCGCAGGCGGTCGTGGTGGCCATCGATGCCCGGCGGGTGAACAGTGGGTTCGAGGTGTTCGTTGCCGGAGGGCGCACTCCCACAGGTCGCGACGCGATTTTGTGGGCGCGAGAGGCGGCCGCTTGCGGTGCGGGAGAAATTCTGCTCACTTCGATGGACCGCGACGGGACGAAAGCTGGCTTCGACTGTGAGTTGACTCAGCTCGTGGCCGATGCCGTCTCCATTCCAGTGATTGCGTCGGGCGGCGCCGGTTCGCCGCAACACTTCATTGACGTGTTCCGCAACGGGCGCGCGGACGCGGCTCTGGCCGCTTCCATCTTCCATTTTGGCCTGGAGAACATTGGACAACTGAAACGCGAACTGCAAGCCGCCAACGTCCCGATGAGGTGGCCATGCTGATTCCATCCATCGATCTTATGGGCGGCAAGATCGTGCAGTTGGTGCAGGGAGAAAAGAAGAAACTGGAGTTCGATAACTTCGACTACTGGATCGAGCGCTTTTCGAAGTACCCCATCGTTCAGCTCATTGACCTCGATGCAGCACGCGGCGCAGGGAACAACCGGCAGTTGGTGAAGCACATCGTCGGCCAGCTGAATTGCCAAGTCGGCGGCGGCATTCGCAGTCCGGAAACTGCCGAGGAACTTTTGAACCTGGGCGCGCGCAAGGTCATCATCGGGTCCGCGTTGTTGACCGAAGGCCGAGTCAATCGGGAGTACGCTCGCGCATTGGCAGACGCAATCCCGAAGGCGGCACTCATGTTTGCTCTTGACTCCCGCAGAGGCCGGGTCGCGATTAACGGCTGGCGCACCGAGACTACCGTGACCGCCTTCGACATGATTCGCGAGTTAGAAGTTTTCTGCGAGACCTTCCTCTATACGCACATCGACACGGAGGGTCTGATGGGTGGAATTCCGATGGAGACGGTTCACGCTATCCGGCGCGCCACGACCCGGCACCTGGTGGTCGCGGGCGGTATTACAGAACAACACGAAATCGACAGCCTTGATGCGATTGGGATTGATGCGGTAGTGGGCATGGCGCTGTATGCCGGGAAGATTTGGGGTTGAAGAAATATAAGTGCGGTGCCCAGGGAGGGAGTTGACGAAGGATCGGCGCCGCCGCAGGGCTTCCGTCGACCTCTGCTAGAATGCCTTGAACTCGAGGTTTCCTGGAGTCGCGCATGCGTCGATGGCTGGTCGTTTTTGCCGGACTTGTTTTGACGGGAACTGCTTTGTCGGTCTCACCTGCGTCTTCACCTCGGGCGGCCACACCGGAGACCGAGTTGAAGGGTGCTTTCCGGCGACCCGAGAATAACGGGTGGACGTTCGTGCATCTGCAAGGTACTCCGCATGAAATCGGCTTTCAGAACGGCTACTTGCTGGCGCCGGAGATTGAAGACACGCTAAAGGTCACAATCCTCGAAGAGACACACGACAGTAAGAAAGACTGGCAGTTCTTCCGGGAGGCCGCGCAAAACATGATGTGGCCGCACATTGAGCAGGAATATCGGGAGGAGTTGCAGGGCATCACCGATGGCGTCAACGCCCACGGCATGAAGATCGATCTATGGGATGTGGTGGCTTTGAATGCAGCGGAGGAATGGGAGTACTACGTCAAGGAATACGACCGGGTACACGGGATCAAGTCCACCGCTTCGCTCGCGGTTCCCGAGCATTGCAGCGCGTTTGTTGCCACGGGCAGCTACACGAGAGACGGCAAGGTTGTGATCGCTCACAATAACTGGACGGATTACCTGGACGGCGAGCGGTGGACAATCATTTTCGATATCGTTCCGGACCGCGGCAACCGCATGCTCATGGACGGTCTGCCGGGTGTCATCCACAGTGCCGACGATTTCGTGATCAACTCCGCGGGAATCATCATTACGGAAACGACGATCGGCCACTTCTCCGGATACGACCCGGCCGGGATTCCGGAATTTGTGCGGGCGCGCAAGGCGGCGCAGTACTCCGCTTCCATTGATGATTTTGCGCGCATCATGAAGCAAGGCAATAATGGCGGCTATGCCAATACCTGGCTGATCGCCGATAGCGGAAAAAATGAAATCGGCCGCCTCGAATTAGGGTTAAAGAACGTTACGCTGGAGCGGAAAAATGACGGGTATTTTGTGGGCTCGAATTTCCCGATCAACGAGAAGCTCATGCGCGAAGAGACTGACTTCGATCCCCACGATATGAGCGAAAGCGCCAACGCCCGCCACGTGCGCTGGGATCAACTCATGGCGGAGAATAAAGGCAAGATCGATCTGGCGGCGGCGCAACGCTTTCTGGCCGACCACTACGACACGTTCGAGAACAAAGAAGATGCTGACGAACGCACACTGGACGGGCACATCGACCTTTCGCCGCGAGGCGATGGGTCTTGGCAGCCACCTTTCGCAATGGCTGGGGCGGTTCAGAACAAAGTTACCGACGCGAGCCTGGCATCGGAAATGAGTTTTAGTGCCGCGGCGGGCCATGCCTGTGGTATGGATTTCAAGGCGGCCGATCATCTGCGCGCGCACCCTGAGTTCTCGTGGCAGAAAGATCTGCAGCGCGACATGAACGCGTATGCCTGGACGACTTTTAGCGTGGCGAAGTAATTAACTTACACGCGCGATGCGCTGTGGGGCTGCCACTATTCGCAAGACGCCGCACCGCGTTTGCGAACCCGTGAGGGCCGCTCAACGGACTGATAGAAAACCTCGAATTGCTGTGCCGCCTGCCGGTCGTATCTGGGTCGCAAAACCTCGTAGGTTACTTGTCCTTCGTTCCGAATCACTTCTTGCAAGGTGAGAGCGTGAGCATACAACTGCTGCGCAAAGTGCAACAGCTTTTCCGGATCCATGGCAGTCGAACGTGGGAGGGAACTCCGTTTGGACTTCAAGCAAGGCTCCTCTCGTTGACTCCGGGGTACTCCACCAGGGAGTCGTGACGACCCGCCGATAATTGCAAAAATAACGGCTCGGTTGGGGAGGAGTCCAACGCATAATTTGCGTTGCTCGGATCAGAACTATTGTCGGAACTATCGTCACAGAGCCCTTGTCGGCGAAGCTGCCTGGTTAGCGCTTGAGCAAGGATTCTGCCGGTAGTCCTCGAATCGAAGCGTCCACCACTTCCACCATGTGAACCACCGGCACCTGGCTGCCGGCGAGCCGGATTCCGCTTCGCAACTGGAGCAGGCAGCCGGGATTTCCCGAGGCAACAATGTCCGGTGCGGTTGCCAGCACATGGCGGACCTTGCGCTCGCCCAGTTCCTGGGCTGGGCCGGGCCGCACCAGATTATAGATTCCGGCCGACCCGCAGCACAGGGCCCCTTCGGCGGCTTCCAGGATCTGCAGTTCGGGGATTTGTCCAAGCACAGCGCGGGGCTGCGTCCTCACGCCCTGTGCATGCTGCAAGTGGCACGAGACGTGGTAAGCAACCTTCAAGGGAATAGGATGGCGCGGCGCCCGCGGCTCCAGCTCTGTGAGAACTTCAGAAATGTCGCGACACTTGGCGGAGAATGCCTTCGCCCGCTCGCTGTACTTCGGATCGTCGTGCAGCAGATAACCATAGTCCTTCATGCTCGATCCGCAGCCGGCAGCGTTGCTCACCACGATAGCCACTTGCGCGCGCTCGAATGCGTCAATGGTGCGCCGCGCGTAATCGAGCGCTGCCTTCTCTTCTCCAGCGTGGATCATGAGCGCACCGCAACAGCACTGATCCCTGGGGATGATCACTTCGCAACCTTCCGCAGCCAGTACGCGGGCAGTGGCGGCGTTGACCTCGGGGAAGAAGACTCGCTGCACGCATCCGAGCAGCAAACCCACACTCAGGCGCGGTTCGCCTTGTGCTGCCACGCGCTCAGGGAGCGCGGCTCCGTTGGCCTTATTTTTTTGTGGAGCTGACGGTGTGAGGTTCTCCATCGCGCGCAGGCTTGCCGGAAGCAGCTTGAGGAGACCGCTGCGGCGCATGAGCGACTGCAATCCCGAGCGCTGGTACATTCCGAGCGGCCCGAGCAGTAGGCGCAGCCGCTCGGGCCTCGGGAAAATGTCAAAGATCATTCGGCGCAGAAATCGGTCAGGCACCGGCCGCGGGTAGTTGCGTTCGATCTGGGCGCGAGTCGCTTCGATCAGCTTGTCGTACTTCACGCCCGAAGGGCACGAGGTGAGACAGGCCATGCAGCCGAGGCAGTTGTCCATGTGGTTGACAAAGGTGGGATCGAGCCGCACCTGCCCCTCCAGGCCGAGTTTCATCAAATAGATTCGCCCGCGCGGCGAATCCATCTCCTCGCCCCAAAGCGCATAGGTGGGACAGGTGGCGAGGCAAAACCCGCAATGCACGCACTCGTTGATCAGGTCGTTCGAAGGCGGGTGGTGCGCGTCGAAGGCGCCAGAAGGGGCGTCTGGAGGCATGCTTGCGGGCTCCGCCATTAGATTCTCCCCGTCATAAGAATAAGAATTAGATTCCCCCAACGAACCGGCCGGGATTCAGCACTCCCGTGCGGTCGAATTGTGCTTTGATGCTTCTCATCAGCGGCAGCGCATCGCCCGCGCTTCCCCAGACATCAATTTTCGATTTGATTTCGAGAGGGCAGCGCAGGATGACGAGCGAGCCTCCGCGTGATTCCAGTTTCTTCCGCAAGTCTTCGACTGCATGGAGAAGAACTGCGACATCAGACCCCTCAATCCGGAGATACCCGACTCCTACCGCCTGCGCGACGAGCCGCCAAGGCAGGTGCAGCAACGCCGATGCTTTCCGGATTAAATCCAAGAAGGTTCCCAGATCCACGGGCAACAGACTGAACTTGCACACGAGAGAAGGCTCGGCCCCGCTCCACAACGTCGAGCGCACATTCCAGACATCTGCCGGAGACTCGATGCGGCGCGCTCCGGAGGCGATGCGCAGCGTCTGCTCAATCTGCGCCTCACAGCCTGTGGCCGTTCCTTCGAAACGCAGATCGAGTTCATGAAGACCGAGTTCCGGCGTCGAGGCGCTTCCCGCGCGAATTTGCACGCCGGTCGGAACCATATTGCAATCCTGAATCGCGAGCGCCAAAGTATTCATGCTTCCGCCGTCAGAAGTTCCGCCTTCAGAATTGGAGAAGCTCAAGGTGCGGCTTTCGCGCGGGACGGGGTGCAGCCGGAAAATCGCTTGCGTGATGATTCCGAGAGTACCCAAGGAGCCGGTGGCCAGCTTGGGCAGGTCATATCCAGCGACGTTCTTAACAACCTTGCCGCCGCTCTTGGCGAGAGTGCCATCGGGCAAAGCCAGCGTGATGCCAATAATCAAGTCGCGCAAACTTCCGATACGAACACGGAGAGCGCCGCTGTCGTTGGTCGCGAGAATGCCTCCGATGGTTGCGCTGTCCGGCCACAGCGGGTCGAGGGCCAGTCGCTGACCATGCTGGGCAAGAGTTTGCTGGAATCGTTGGAAGGTGCACCCGGCTTCGACGGTCGCCGTCATGTCGCCCCATGCGTGTTCCACGATGCGGTTCAGGCGACGAGTCGAGAGCAGCAGTTCGCCGCTGCGCGATTCGTTATTCCGAAGAAGATTGCCCCAATCCATCTTGGTTCCGCCGCCGCGCGGGATCACATGCAAACCCGCGCTGGTCGCGATTTTCAGCGCGCCGGCAACTTCCTCGGGACTGCCTGGCTCGATGACCATCTGCGGAACGACGCCATCGACCGCGTCCTCCGCTATGGCGGCGCGCACGTGCTCTCCGCCGACGAGGGTTCGCAGATCGCTCCACGCGGTTTCGGCAGCGGCGACGGATACTTCCGGTGATGACGATGATGATGAATGAGTTGCCATAACTGTCAGAAGAACTGCGCTACCCCGGCGATTTCCAGCGGATGCGGTTGATACGGGCCGGTTCTTTCGGCGCACAGGCGAGTGCGAGGAAACACCTTGCCCGGATTCGAAAGCCGTTCGGGATCGAAAGCGCAGCGCACGAGTTGCATAGTTTCCAGATCGGGCTCGGCGAACATCTCCCCCATCATCATCTTTTTCTCTTCGCCTACGCCATGTTCGCCGGTGATCGACCCGCCGCACTCCACGCACAGCCGTAGGATATTGATCGAAAGCTCCATGGCGCGCTCCTCCTGTCCCGGGATGCGACGGTCATACAGCACCAGGGGATGCAGATTGCCATCGCCCGCGTGAAAAACGTTGGCCACGCGCAGTCCTTCTTTAGCGCTCATGCGTTCGATTTCGCTGAGAACCTTGGGCAGCGCGGTGCGAGGAATGACGCCGTCCTGCACGATGTAGTTGGGCGAGATGCGCCCCATGGCGGCAAAAGCAGCCTTGCGGCCTTTCCAGACGACGGCGCGCTCTGCTTCGGACTGGGCAACACGAATCTCCCAGGCCCCGCATTGCGTACAGATCCGGCTC
>JBEKXC010000016.1:0-35244 GCA_049512435.1 Terriglobales bacterium
TGGTTCATGGGCGGGATGCCGAGAATCTGCTCGATCGTGCGGGTCAGGTTGACTTGCGTGTAGAAGGTGCTGTCTACGTAGGTCGCACCACCGGTACTCT
Source organism: Terriglobales bacterium (assembly GCA_049512435.1). GTDB lineage: Bacteria > Acidobacteriota > Terriglobia > Terriglobales > Acidobacteriaceae > Acidiflorens. Next base: position 101 of record JBEKXC010000016.1, read on the forward strand.
GGATGACATAGGGGCTGATGACGTAGCCAGGGCTGCGGTGACCATCGACGTGGTCGACGCCGGTCTGCGCGTCGTCTTCCTCGATGAAGATCGCCGAAGAGGACCAAATCGGGCTATTGCTGATGGCCTCGACAAAGCGGCCAACAGCCAGATCGTTGTCGGCCTGCATGGCGATCGCGTACGGCGGTCCGCCGGTGTGGTCGGAACTGATCCACATGAACTCCAACTGGGGCACCGTACCTGAGGCGACATCGCTCTGGAAGTCTTCATTCCAGATATCGAAGCGGAACTGGTCGGGGATGCCCAAGTCAAATTGTGGGTAGGTCTGGTACGTGGCGTTGATCAGGTTCGGCAGCGGCGAGTGCGAGGCTACCGTGTTGACGTTGTAGAGCTGGGGCTCGTTGCCAGCCTCGTAACAGGTGATGTCGTTGTAGAAGTCGATCCACAGCGGCTCGGCGGTCGACCCGTTGGGTTGTAGGAACGAGTTGTATTCGATGTACTCGCCGTAGTTCTTAAACGAGACTTTGGCCTTTGCAGCCTGATCCCACAGGTGGCCGGCCTTCTGGTAGGCCAGCGCTTCGCCACCGTTGGAGGGGTAGTCGCGCAGCCAATCCGGCGACTGCACGTCGTCGGAGTAAGGAGCCAGGGCCTGCGTGATCCAGTTGTGACCGTCCGCCGACTGGCGGCTCGGGTCGTAGAAGTTGTCGAGCAGCGGGAAGCGCTGCACCAGCGCGTGCGCGTTTGGCGTGATGACCGTATAACCCGCGGGGTCGTAGGTCGAGTTGCCGGCTAGGGGCGAGTTATCGCCGAAGACTGCGAGGGAGGCGTCGCCGTTGCCGGCGGCCACGTCACCCAGGATCTGATCGTAGGTGCGGTTTTCACGGATGATCAAGAAGACGTGCTTGATCAGCGAAGGCGAGCCGATCTTAGCCGGGATTGCGACTGGCGCGACCTTCGGGCTGCCACCGGAGGCAGACTCGATATTTGCCGTGAGATCCCAGTGGTTGTTGTATACAACCTGCGTCGTCATCGCCGGCAGGTTCAAGCTCGCAATGGGAATGATACTCACGGTGCCGAGGTCCTGGTGGGTATTAAAGTCGTACACGGTGAATTCTTTTGCGTACGAATTTTCGAACGTATTCGTCGGAGGCGGTGCGACACCGTAGCCGTCTGTGCCGAGGCCCTTGTCGTTGGCAACCAGCAGCTCACCGTCAGTCGAGTCGAACACGACCGAGCTCGGCGCATAGCCGGTCGGGATCAGGCCCGAGACAGCGGAGGTGTTCAGATCGATTACGGCAACGGCATTGGCATTGTAGAGCGCCACGTATGCATTGTTTGAATTATCGACGGTAATCGAGTTTGGCCCCACGACAGTGACGAGTTTGTCGGGCACTCTAACCCCCAGCCCGGCCAGGAAGGGATCAAGCTCAATCGTCGACGACACCGTATTGGTGCTCGTGTTGATCACCGAGATCGTGTCGTCATAGGCATTAGTGACCAACAGGTAGGTGGTCGACCCACTGGTCCAGAAGGTCATACCTGTCGGGTGCAGACCGACCGTGATTGTCTTGGTGACATTGAACGTGGACAGGTTCACGACGGAAATCGTGCCATTGCTCGTCGCGCCAGTCGGATAGACGGCGACGACCGGGGTGCCGTTCGAGTATTCCTGGAAGCTCTTCGCGGTAGGAACCTTTCCAGCCTCGTTGGCAACGTAGGCGGTGGTGCCATCGGGCGAGATCACGATGTTGTTAGGGACCTGACCGACGCGGAGCTCCGGACCTTCCACCGGGGTTCCCGTCAGGTTGATGCTGGTGATCGTGTCGTTGTTGTCCAGCACCACGTATGCGGTATTGCCATTCGGAGTGACCGCGATGCCCATCGGATAGGAAGTGGGCGCACCATCTGATACAAGCGAGACGGTCTGGCCGCAGGGGATTTCAATGCTGCCGGTGGTCCCCGGAGGGCTGCCGGACGGGGGTGCCTTGGCAGTGTTGAACGGAGCGACCCACGGATAGCAGGTAACGTTAGTCAGATAGCCGCCGCCGTTGACGTCGAGCGGAACGCTGACCTCAGCGTAATTGGAGAGCAAGCCGGTCGAGTTGACGTTTGCGATGGCAACGTAGGCTGGGCCGTAGTCGCCGTCTTGGCTAAAGACCAGGTACGCGCCGTTCGGCGTATAGGTGATGCCCATAGAGCTACCGCTGTTGGTCTTGGACGGAATGTAGTTCTGCATGACCTGGCCTTGCGTGTAGGTCCCGCCATCGCAGCCGGCGGAAGCGACGCAGAAGATCGAGACGGACTGCGGGGCGCCCATCTGAAGGACAGCAGCGGTTCCGTTGCCCGTGGGATTGAGTGCGACGGCTTTGGCCCGGGTCGTAGTGCTGAGGTAGACCTGGGTGCCGGCAGGGGTGATGATCGTGCCATCACTGACTACCCACGGGTCGGACAAGGGCGCCGAGTAGGTCGGGCCCGTGCTCGCGCTCGTGTTCTCGCCAGGTGTGTAGGTCGGGAACTCTTGAGACTGCCCGAGCGCCGAAACGCTCAGAGCCGCTGCCAGCAGGCCGACGAGGCCGACGAGCAGAGGCAGACGCCTCATGCAAGACAGATTGCTAGATCGGTACATTATGATCTTCCTCCTAGGTTGTGGATGTACCACCCCTGATCGTGGGAGTTGCAGGTTAATGGTGCGTGACACGAAGATGAACTGACGATGAAAAGAAACTCACCGCAGTGGATAATTCTTAACAATTGGAGTCGAGGATGGCTCGTGTCTCCAGTCCGAACCCAGCCTTTCACTGCCGAGATGCCGAGGGCACAGAGAAAAAGAATTTGTAATTTGCTAATCGGGTGATTGGACAATTGAAACGCGGACGGGGGCGCGGGATAGAATTCAAATTACCAAACTGGAAATTACCGACTGCCAATCCTCTATCATCTTGCTTCTCAACAGAGTAAAATCTCGTTCGCCATCCCACGAAAGCGAGAGACTGGTTTGCCATCCTTTGGCGAAAAGCTGAAGCAGGAGCGCGAGAAGCGCAAAATCTCACTGGAGCAGATTTCCAGCTCCACTAAGATCGGGACCCGCATGCTTCAGGCATTGGAAGAGGATAAGTTCAACCAGTTGCCCGGAGGCATCTTCAACAAGGGCTTCGTTCGCGCTTATTCCCGCTGCGTTGGCCTCGATGAAGAACAAACCGTCGCTGAATATTTGCAAGCTTCCGGCGATGTCCCTCTGGCTCGAACCGACGCCGGAGGGCATGAAGCAGCAGGGCATGAAGCGGTCGGACGTGAAAATCGAGCGCGCGAAAATGAACAGAACGTCCGACGCCTGGAGGCCATCTCCGACGACCCGGCGCGCCCACTTCCCTGGGGCCTGTTCGCTGCACTTCTCCTCCTCGTCGCGCTCGTCCTCTCCCTCTGGAGCTATCGCCAGCGGGAGCGCGCCAGACAGTCGGCGAGTCCGACCGCCACCGCCGCGCCGCCAACCGGCGTAATGAGCCAAGCAGCAAGCGGAGTAGTAAGAGAAGATAGGGGCGCCGGTCCGCTAAAATCTGGTTCGACGACAGGTGGTTCCCCGACGAAAGGTTCGTCGACTGTACAATCTGCCCCCGCCGCGACTCCGGGCGAATTTACGGTCCTCATCCAGGCGCGCGAAGAGTCCTGGATCTCGATCACCGCCGACGGTAAAGCGACCGCATCCGAACTCTTGATCGCCGGCAGCGAGAGAACTGTCCGAGGCCGGAAAGAAATCATCGTCAAAGCAGGAAACGCCGGCGGCGTCGACTTTCGATTCAATGGCAAGAAACTCGCAACCGGGGGAGATTTCGGGGAGGTCAAAACAGTTACTTTCGGCCCTGGCGGAATGTTACCCAATGCCCCGACGCCTTAAGTCTTTTCTTTAATTTCTTCCATTTACCTCTCTCCTCGGCCACTCAACGTCGGTTGGGTCCCACTCAATGTCATCTCCCTTCGTCACCGGCCAATTCCGTTGCGTTAAGGAGGTCATCTCTGGTACGGTTTTGAAGGAAGATTAAACCAAACCCCGGTCACGAGCCCTTGGCTCCGTAAGCCTCCCTAATCGGACGTGAAGGCTCGCAAGTAAGGCTCAAAGTCACCTTGAGGAGATACCAGATTGCCTGAAACCAATCGTTTTCTTTTTACCTCGGAATCTGTAACCGAGGGACATCCGGATAAGATCGCCGATCAGATTTCCGATGCCATTCTCGACGCCTGCCTGCGGGAAGACCCAACCAGTCGCGTCGCCTGTGAAACCCTGACCTGTACCGGCCTGGTCGTGATTGCCGGCGAGATCACCACCAAAGCCTACGTGGACTTTCAAAACCTCGTGCGCGGCGTAGTACAATCCATCGGCTACGACAACGCCGTCTACGGCTTCGACTCCAATACCTGCGCCGTAATTTCCAGCATCAACAAACAATCCGGCGATATCGCCATGGGAGTCGACACGGGAGGCGCCGGCGACCAGGGAATGATGTTCGGCTTTGCTTGCAATGAGACCCCTGAACTGATGCCCCTTCCGATTTCACTCGCCCACAAGCTCACCATGAAGCTTGCTGAAGTTCGCAAGAATGGGACTTGCCCTTACCTTCGGCCGGATGGGAAGTCGCAGGTCACCGTGGAATACGACGCGCCGGGCAAAGTGAAGCGGGTCGATGCGGTTGTCGTTTCCACTCAACATTCCGAGACGGTGGGCAACGACGAATTGCGCTCCGACATTTTGAAACACGTCATCCAGGCGGTAATTCCTGCCAACCTGTTGGATGAGGACACCAAATATCACATCAATCCCACCGGGCGTTTCGTCATCGGCGGACCGATGGGGGATTCCGGTCTCACCGGACGCAAGATCATCGTGGATACCTACGGTGGCATGGGGCGTCACGGAGGCGGCGCCTTCAGCGGAAAGGATCCGACCAAGGTGGATCGTTCGGCGGCGTATATGGCGCGCTACATCGCCAAGAATATTGTGGCTGCCGGCCTGGCCGATCGCTGTGAAGTCCAACTGGCTTACGCGATCGGTGTTGCTGAACCCGTCAGCGTCCTGGTGGATACTTTCGGAACCGAGAAGATTGATGCGAAGCTGATTCCGGATCTGGTGCGCGCCAACTTCAAGCTGAAGCCGCGCGAGATCATCGAATCGCTCAATCTGCGCCGTCCGATTTACCGTAAGACCGCGGCCTACGGACACTTCGGTCGCAGCGATCCGGATTTCACCTGGGAAGCAACCGACAAAGCCGCAAAACTGGCAACCGACGCCGGCCTGAAAAAAAATGAACCAGTCGGAGCCAGAAAATAGAATCTCACCACGGAGACACAGAGACACGGAGAACAACGATTTTGACTTTTTCCGGTTTAGGCTTTCTCCGTGCCTCCGTGGTGGATTATTCGTTAGCAGCGCACAAACTGCATAGACTTTCATCGCGTCATCATCCGGGGATGAGGAGAAAAATGGCTACGACAACGACATCAATCAGCAGCGACGTTAAGGGATTTGAACTGGCCGATCTGGGGAAGAAACGCATCGAGTGGGCGAACCAGTCGATGAAGGTTCTGCAGATCATCCGCAAAGAATTCATCAAGAACCAGCCGCTCCAGGGCATCCGCGTTTCCGCTTGCCTGCACGTGACGGCCGAGACCGCAAATTTAATGATCGCGCTGCGTGACGGCGGCGCCGACGTGGCCTTGTGCGCCTCCAACCCGCTGTCCACGCAGGATGACGTCGCCGCCAGTCTGGTCCGCGATTACAACATTCCTGTTTTCGCCATCAAGGGCGAAGACAACGACTCGTACTATTCGCACATCATGGCGGCGGTCGATCACAAACCGCAGATCACCATGGACGATGGCGCCGACCTGGTCTCGGTGCTGCACACCAAGCGCACGGCGGAACTGGCAAACGTGATCGGTGGCACCGAAGAGACGACCACAGGCGTGATTCGCTTGCGCGCTATGGCCAAGGAAGGCGTGTTGCGCTATCCGATCGTCGCCGTCAACGACGCCGACACCAAGCATCTGTTCGACAATCGTTACGGCACCGGGCAATCGACGATTGACGGCATCATTCGCGCCACCAATTTTCTGCTCGCAGGGTCGAAGTTCGTGGTCGCCGGTTACGGGTGGTGCGGACGCGGTCTGGCTTCGCGCGCACGGGGCGCTGGAGCCGAAGTCATCGTCACTGAAGTGGACCCGACCAAAGCACTGGAAGCGGTCATGGACGGCTTCCGCGTGATGAGCATGGAAGAGGCGGCCAAAATCGGCGACGTTTTCTGCACCGTCACCGGCAACAAGAACGTGCTCGCCAAACAGCACTTCGAACTCATGAAGGATGGCGCCATCATCTCGAACTCGGGACATTTCAATGTCGAAATCGACATTCCGTCGCTCGAAAAGCTGTCGTCCTCCAAACGCACCACGCGCAACTTCGTCGACGAGTACACGATGAAAGACGGCCGCCGCATCAATCTGCTCGGCGAAGGCCGCCTGATCAACCTGGCCGCCGCCGAAGGGCATCCTGCCTCCGTGATGGATATGAGTTTTGCCGACCAGGCGCTGTGCTGCGAGTACATGGTGAAGAACCATGCATCGCTTGAAAAGAAGGTTTATACCGTTCCGGTGGATCTCGACAAACGCGTGGCCAAGCTCAAGCTGGAGTCGCTTGGCATCAAGATCGACCGGCTCACTTCGGAGCAGGAAGAATATTTGGCCAGCTGGTCGGAAGGAACCTAGAAGTAGTTCCCGCTTTCCGGGTCCCGTTTCCGGTGTTAAGCAGGGCGGCGCAAGCCGCCCTCAGGTTTCGTATCCGGGTATTGCTTTAGCGATACCGCAGATCCTCGGACAAGACGCCCCTTTAGGGGCCGCGTCGTTCAAGGTTTCTCAACCCCCGCCGATGTACCCACACGAGAGGTGCCTGTGGACGTGAAGTGCAAAGTGCTGCTGGTCGAGGACAGCAAGTTTCTCAGGATGGCCAATGAGCGCGCTTTGTGCAGAGCCGGTTACGAGGTCAGCACCGCCGCCGACGGCCAGGAAGCCTTGCAGGTCGCCAACGACAAACTCCCTGACATCATCCTGCTCGACATGCTGCTTCCGAAACTCAGCGGCCCCGACGTCCTGAGAGCTCTCAAAGCAAATCCTGCCACCATGGACATTCCGGTCATCGTGCTGAGCAGCCTTTCGCAGAAGAATGGCGAAAAACTCATCCAGGAAGGCGCGGCCGCGTACTTCGAAAAGTCGACGCTGGAACTCGACAAAGGCTCCAATCCGCTGGCGGCCACAATCGAAACCGTGCTCACCCGGATCACTCACCAAAAGAGCTTGGCTCTTCGGGTGCAGGAATTGGCCGCCAAGAAGGCCGCTGGCAACTGACAGGCGACCGAGTAGTTACTGACGAACGCCCGACGACTGACAAACGACTGACGAACGACCCCGAAGACTGAGAAATTCCATCCCCAGCGCTAGAATGAAAGGCATGTACCACTACAATCCTTCGACCGCGCTTGAAGAATTGACCGAAGACGCAACTCTGCCCAATCCTGTCCACGTCCGCGACATGCTGTTGCGCGGCAAGCTCACCGCCGACCAGTCGCTGGAGCTGAACCGCATCTTTCTCGAATACCAGAAATTTTTCGGAGAAGCGCAGAAGCTGGGCAAGGAAATCTTGAAGCGTCTGGCGGCGTAACTTCGGCCACTATCTTCGGCCGCTGTCCCTTACCTCCGCCCAAAGCGAAAGGCAATTCCGGCGGAAAGGCGATCGCAGACCGTGTTCGAACCGCCGGAGCGGACGCCAAAGTAATCACGCTGCAGCCGTACGGCAAATTTTCCGCCCCGGTGGGGCACAATGTCCACGCCGACGCCCCCGGCAAATGCAAGCTGCATCCCGCCGCCAGTAATGCCTCCCGAGGAAGCGTTAAAATGCGAGCCGCCAAACAGCCCCTGGGCGAACGGCTGCAGATGCGCGAACCTGCGATAGGTAAAGCGTGGGCCGAAGGTGAAAGTATCGCCGGTAAGGCTCTGCGCGGGATAGCCGTGATAGCCGCCAATGTCGGCAGCCAGTCCAAACCAGTTCTTAAAATTGTAGGCGAACGAGCCGCTGCCGCCGTTCATACTGATGGTGTAGCCCGTCAGGACTTGGAGATGAGAATAGTCCACGGCAACGTCGGCCAGAGGAGCTTCCTCCGCGAGCGCAATCGCGGACACGAGCGACAACGCTACTGCGAGCCAAACGAGCTTGTTCATCTGCACCTCTGGGAGCAACGATCAACCAGCAACGATCAACGAGCGACGAGCGACGATCAACGATCCAGGAACAACGAAATACACGAGGACAGAGCCCTGCCGAAGTTTACCGTCGGGTGGAGCGGAAGTTGTCACGCAAATGTAAAAATTGATGCGTTCATTGTTGGAGAAACATGTTAGAGAACAACAGATTTTCAGAGAACAGATGTTAGAGAACAGATCAGGCTTTGCCCTGGATCTTTGTCACCACCAGCGCATGCCGACGAACTGGAAACGCCAGTCGTGGAAGAACTCCGGCGGCTTCCCCCTCGAAGGCATGGGCGATGAATTGAAAACAACGGCTGGCAGATTTATCCTGCCAGCCGTTCGTCAATTTTCAGTGCAAATTTGTTAGCGTCCGCCGCGGAATCCCCCACCGTGGAACCCGCCACGGGAGCCTCCGGCCGGCCCACGCGCTGTGGAGCCGCGACCAGCCACTGGACCGCGACCTACCGGACCATGTCCAACAAAGCTATGACCCGCATAGCCGCGTCCCGCATAGCCACGACCGTAGGGGCCTCTGTAATATCCATGTCCCCAGCCGTGGTACCAGGGGCCCGCGCCGATGAAGACCCCGTCAACAAAGAAGCTCGGGCCGTAGTAGCCGTACGGCGCGCAAGCATACGGATAGTCCGGGTAATAGCCGTAAGCGCAGACCGGCGCGCCAGCCACGACCGGGCCGACGCCGATCCCCACTCCAACGCTGACCCCAGCCTGCGCGTACGCAAGCGGCATGGCCAGTAAAGCAACGAGTGCTACATATCTCAGGTATTTCATGGTGAACCTCCCTTTCGTCCCCCTCAGCGATTCGGTGCTTTGGATCGCCCGAGCATGAGGTCCTTCAGCTTTTTGATTCCTCTGAAGTGCCTACGGATATGAACTCGGATGGGGAGGAAAAGTTGCGGAGATCCGAGTGGCTGATTTCAACCATCCTGCTTGAAATCAACCAGTTGCGACGGACTGAGTCGGTACTTTGTCATCCTGAGCGCAGCAGGGACTTCACGAAGTGAAGTCCCTGCGGAGTCGAAGGACCCCTGCGCTCTTCTCGGTCAACTAGGAAGCGTCAGGGATATTCACCCGCGTATGAGGCTCTTTGTCCTCCGCTTGGCGGGCGCCTTTGATGTGTTTACTGGTTAGTACCGGTACCCCCCTCCCCCCCTAGCTATGGGAATCATGGGGTTAGGAGGAATTTTCGGACTTGGTCTTTGAAACATAAGGACTTATATCAAAGTATTCCGGAATAAGGACTTACGAGATCCGTTCGCTTCGCTCAGGATTTCGGCAGCGGTCTCCCGCTTCGTTCACACCCGCTAAGCGCCTCAACTTAGCTCGATTCTTTGCTCAAACTCTCCCAAATGGGAAGTTTCGGCGACTCTGATGAGCCTCTGACCGCCTCAAGAACGATTATCAAAGAACAACCGGCGAATGGGCTGGAGCATCCTCGGAGAACGTCTTGTGACGGGCACACATCTTCGCCGCCCTAATCAGATTCATTGTTGCGCATGGCTGGGTTAGAAGTCTGTGATAGCGCACACAGATCGTTTGTGATGAAAAAAGATCGGGCGGCCGGTCGCGGAAGCGGTTTTCACCCGCGTCTGAGAGTCTTTGCCCTCCGATTGGCGGCGGGTTGAATGCCTCGTGCCCGATACTGCTGATCGAGCGCCTGGCGGATGAGGGTCTTGATCACGGCCTGGCGGCTGATGTTCAACTCTTTGGCAGCGCGATCCAGTTCCTCCAGCATGCCCGACGCCAGGTCAACGTTCACCCTCCGTATCGGTCCCGGCATCATCATGCGTCCTGTATTGGTGAAGAACCGGGACACGTCTCTCCCCTGGTCGGCGAGGCGCGCGATAGATTCTGCCGGCACTGGCTTTCGTATTTTACGAGTGTTCTTCATAAAGTTCCCGCTCCTGCTTCGTGGCTTTCCAGAGGGTCGCGAGGTGGTAATACTCGCCTTCCTCGTCCTCCCGCACCTCAAAGATCACAGCGTACAGCCGCTCTCCCACCCAGCCGATCGCTCGGTATTGCTCGGGACAATCCGAGCGCTGGTCGAGGTAGTACGGGTGCGAGAAAACCTCCTGCGCCTCTTCGAACCCGATTCCTCTTTTCGGGTTAGCTCTTAGGCGCTTGCTCTTGCGCTTATCGAAGTGAAATCGCATGAGGTATAACTGTTATACCACATTGTAACGTTCCCGCCCAAGCGGAGCTTGGACGGGGCACCCTCCGGATTCCGGATGATTGCGCTGGGCTGGGCTACCCGCCAAAGGGCTGGGCGCGGACATTTATGTCACCAAATTTTGCAACGCTACCTGTGCAAACTGCTCTCATGTCGTTTTTCCACTGAAATCCCCCACTTAGGGATCCCAGTTCCACAGCTTTCCCACAGAACCAGCGGTCTCAGGTCTTGACCGGACAGTAGGTTAAGGCTCACCCTGAGTGCATGTCCCGGCAATACTATTCTCAGCGAAAACTGAAGCAGAAGGGCACTGCTACTCTTGGTTTGGAAGCCCTGAAGGAGTTGTTTCTCGCCCTTTACAGGGTACTTCAACGAGGAGACCGCCTTCAAGAGTTCTACGGCTACGAGTGCGTTGATGCTGGACACGTCCCGGGAAAAGCCGGCGATGTCTTCACTTTTTTCCTCCGAAAGCTTAGGAAGAATGGGCTATGGCCGATTGAAGATGCTTTGCCGAGTTATTCCGAAGAAGACTTGTTTGACGTGATTGAACTTATCTACGACACCGTTTCAGATGGTATCGAGGAGGATGGGCGATTTCACAACTACAACGGATGCGGCTGGCATTATCGTTCGTTCAGGAGCGAGCCAGCAAAAAGCGAATTTAGGACGGAGATCAACGAGCTATTACGGGATTATGATCATGGGTTCGAGCTCACCGAGGACGGCGAGATACTTGAGCAGCCGGACCCTACCCGAATCTTCATCAACTGCTCAGTGCGACTCTTCCTGCTGGCGCTCAGAAACACGCCGACGAAATTAAGGAGGCGTCACTGATCCTTCGACGCCGACATTCAACTGTGGCAGAGCGTCGTAATGCAGTTCGCATGCTGGCGGATATTTTGGAGTCGCTGCGACCAAAGCTAAAGTTGGTGCTCACGCACAAAGACGAAGACGATCTGTTCAACATCGCTAACAATTTTGGTATTCGCCACAAGAATGAGAGGCAAAAAACCGACTACGATCCGTTATGGTTGAGTTGGATGTTTTATTACTACCTGGCTACGATCCATTTCGTCACAAGACGTCTCGAAAAGACCGAGAAGCGCACAGACACGCTGACGACGACGAAGAAGAAGTGAGGCTCAATTCTGACCGGGAACCTGGGGAAGACTCCCTGATGTGTTCTTGCTAAGAGCGCGAAGGGTGCAGGGGTCCTTCGACTCCGCGGGGCTTCACTTCGTGAAGTCCCTGCTGCGCTCAGGATGACAAACTGGATTGAGTGCACCCACCCCTTACAAGAACGCAAGGAGTGGGCCACCCATCGCAGCGGTGAACCGCTGCGCCACCCAAAAGCAAGTGTGCCATCATTTACAATCGAAGATTCTCCTTGAAAAAGATTCTCTTCGATTGGAAACCATACTCATGCACCGCTGGTCCGAACTTTTTATTCCTACTCTTCGCGAGGCTCCGGCTGATGCCGAGGTCGCTAGCCACAAGCTGCTGGTCCGCGCTGGATACATTCGTCAACTGGGCGCTGGGATCTACTCGTTCCTGTTCCTCGGCAATCGCTCTACGCAGAAGATCATGGGCATCGTCCGCCAGGAGATGGACAAGATCGGACAGGAGTTTTACCTGCCGGCGCTGAATCCGCGCGAAGTTTGGGAGGCTAGCGGGCGCTGGACGGCTATGGGCGAGAATATGTTTCGCCTTAAGGATCGCAAGGGTGCCGACCTTTGTTTGGGCATGACTCACGAAGAAGTGATGACCGACATCGCGCGCAAGGAACTGCGCAGCTACAAGCAACTGCCGCAGATCTGGTATCAGATTCAGACCAAGTTTCGCGACGAGCCTCGGCCCAAGTCGGGACTGCTGCGGGTGCGCCAGTTCATCATGAAAGACGCCTACTCGTTTGACATTGATGCGGCAGGGCTCGATGTCTCGTATCAGAAGCATCACGACACTTACTGCCGCATCTTTGATCGCTGCGGTTTGAAGTACATGGTGATCGACGCGCACTCGGGAGCGATGGGCGGATCGCAGTCGCAGGAGTTTATGGTGCGGACTCCGGCGGGCGAGGATTTGATCGTCAGCTGTGAGAAGTGCGGCTATGCGGCGAATATGGAGAAGGCTACGTCGAAACTGGCTCCGGTTGAGGACCTGAAGGCCGAGGGCGATGGACAGCCGCTGGAAGTGCATACTCCGGGGCAGAAGACGATTGAGGACGTGGCTCGGTTTCTCGGCGTGTCTCCTAAGAACAAGATCAAGACTTTGGCGATGATGATCACGGACGAGGACGCGCCGGCTGGAACGAAAATTGGAACGAAAACGCCCGGGAAGTCTCGCGCGCGGGCTGTGGTGCTGCTGCTGCGCGGCGATCATCAGATGAATGATGCCAAGCTCTCGACTGCGGTTGGGGGGAAAGAAACGCGTCCTATGCAGGACGAGGAGATTCGTGAATTGTTTCACTCGCCGGCTGGATACCTCGGACCGCTGGGCATTGATTGGGCTAGAGAAGCCTGGGCCAAGGACAACAAAGATTCGGCCAAGCCGATTCTGCTGGTCGACAAGGCGCTCGAAGGTCGGACTAACTTAATCGGCGGCGCTAACAAAGAAAATTATCACGTCAAGAATTTAACGCCGGGGAAAACTTTTCAGCCTACGGCTTATGTTGACCTCCGCAGCGTCACTGCCGGCGAAGATTGCCCGACTTGCGGCGCTCCGCTGCGCATTGATACCGCCGTCGAAATCGGACACATTTTCAAGCTCGGCTATAAGTATTCCGAATCGATGGGCGCGCGGGTGCTCGACCACAATGGCAAAGAAGTGGCGCCGATCATGGGGAGCTATGGAATTGGGATTGAGCGCATCCTGACCGCGGCGGTCGAACAAAGTAACGACGAGAATGGATTCTGGCTGCCGCCTTCGATTGCGCCGTTCGAGGTGGTCGTGGTATCCACCAACTCCAAAGACGAGGCGATCCGTAGCGCCTCGGAGAACGTTACCCGGCAACTGGAAGCATGCGGCTTCGACGTTTTGCTCGACGACCGGGACGAACGGCCGGGAGTTAAGTTCAAGGATGCCGACCTGGTAGGCATCCCCTTTAGAATCAATGTGGGGAAGAAGGTTACCGAAGATACTGTGGAAGTCGTTCGGCGCTCGACTCTGCAGAAGGAGGACGTTAAAATTTCAGCCATAACCGAGTATTTCCAAGGACTGCGCTCGACCGCCTAGTAGCTGGGAAAAACCGCCCTTGGCGCATCCTGGAAAGCTCGCATTGGAACTTCGCAACCAGCGATTTGGCGATTGTTTCTTATGGGAACTCTGAAATTGGTCTTCGGTGTGGCGATCTTTTTGGGGTTGGGCCTGGTGGGCTTCAAGGTCATTCCGCCATTCTTCGCGAACTATGAACTCGAGGACGCGATCAAGACCGAAGCGACCCAGGCGACCTACAGCACGCGCTCGGAAGAAGACATTCGCGAGGCTATCATCAAAGAGGCCCGCAACTACGATATTGCATTGACGCCTAAGCAAGTGCATGTTTCGCGGCTGGGTGGTTTTGGTCAAGGCACTCTCGCCATTGACGCCGAGTACAGCGTTCCCATCGATTTGCCCGGCTACTCGACGACTTTAGATTTCCATCCTTCGACGCAGAACAAGGGCGTGTATTAAGCAGATCTTAGGTCTTGGGCCTACCCACCACACACGTCCATCCATTGACACGCATCCAAATGTTTTAGGGGTCGCCTGGTGATTTAGAATCAATCACAACGCCTCTGAATCCGTTGCGGGCTGAGAATTGCTCTCGTGCATGATGCACAGCTGTGCCCATGGCCATTAAGCTGAAAATCCCGATACCTCGAAGCGGCGGCCAACGAGGAAAAAGCCGCGGCGGAAACCGCCTTCTGGCCCACGATCCTCTGGTGCGGATTGCCCTGCTCACTTTTCTTACGGTATCGCTCCTGGTCCTCGGCTTCTTTTCCTATTGGTATGTGAAGTATGACCGGATCATCGAGCAACGTTTTCGCGGACCGGTATTCGCGAGTTCAGCTAAGATTTTCGCGGCTCCGCAGGTGGTGAGGGTCGGATCGAAGCTGACCGTCCCGGAGATTGCGGCGGAACTGCGTCATGCCGGCTATACCGAAAAAGAAGGCGAATCGCCGCTCGGCAGCTATCGTCTGCATGGGGGCTCGATTGAAGTTCAGCCCGGATCCGAGTCCTACCACAGTCCGGAAGCGGCCACCATCACGGTGGTGGACGGAGCGGTTTCGGCCATCAACAGCCGCACCGCCGGCGAACTCGCGGCTTACGAACTCGAGCCCCAGATGCTGACCGCTCTGTTCGACGCCGAGCAGCGCTCCAAGCGGCAATTGGTGAAATACGACGACATTCCCAAGGTCATGGTGGACGCGGTTACGGCCATCGAAGACCGCCGCTTCTTCCAGCACAACGGAATTAATTTCATGCGGCTGGCCGAAGCGGCCTGGATTGACTTCACCCATGGGCGCCATCAGCAGGGCGGTTCGACGATCACGATGCAGCTCTCGCGGGCGTTTTTTCTGAGCCCGGAGAAGACCCTGAAGCGCAAGCTGATCGAGATGCTGATCGCGGGAGAATTGGAGCAGAAATTTTCCAAACAGCAGATTTTCGAGTTCTACGCCAACCGCGTCGATCTGGGACAGCGCGGGTCGTTCACTATCTCGGGGCTAGCTGAAGGCTCACGGTCTTATTTCAACAAGGATCTCAAAGACATCACCCTGCCGGAAGCCGCGCTGCTCGCCGGATTGATCCAGGCGCCCAGCTATCTTTCGCCTTATCGCCATCCCGATCGCGCTCTGGAACGCCGCAATACCGTGATCGAGTCGATGGTCGAGACGGGCGCCATCACGCGCGAGCAAGCGGATAAAGCCAAGGCGATGCCCTTGAAACTGGCTCCGCCAAACGTTGAGGCCAGCGACGCGCCGTACTTTGTGGACATGGTTCGCGACACCATCGTGAGCAAACTGAACGAGCACGAGGTCAACGAACAGGAGTACCGCATCTACACCACGCTCGATCCTGATCTGCAACGGGCCGCCGCGCAAGCGGTGGAAACCGGCATCAAGCTGGTCGACGATCAGGTTACGAAAATGCGGACCCACAAGACCAAGGTGGGAAAGAACAAGTTTGAAACGACCGTCACGCCCGGCCCGCAGGCGCAGGTGGCACTGGTGGCGATGGATCCACACACCGGCGAAATTAAAGCGCTGGTCGGCGGGCGCAATTATGGAACGAGCCAACTCAACCATGCGCTCGCCAAGCGTCCTACTGGCTCGATCTTCAAACCGTTTGTATACGCGGCCGCCATGAATACGGCGCTCGACGGCTCGACTACCGTGATCACTCCGGCTTCGATCGTCACGGATCAGCCTTCGACGTTCACCTACGGCGACCAGATCTACGAACCACGCAATTACAAGGAGGAATACCACGGCGACGTCACGCTGCGTTATGCGCTGGCGCTTTCGCTCAACAACGCGACGGTCAAGGTGGCGGAAGAAGTGGGCTATGACAAGGTGGCGGATCTGGCCAAGTCCGCCGGAATCGCCTCGGTGAAAGCCACGCCGGCCATGGCACTCGGCGCCTATGACGCAACTCCCGTCGACATGACGGCCGCATACACCAGCTTTGCCAACGGCGGCATGAGGCTTTCGCCGATTTTCGTAAATTCAGTGCGCAACGCCAAGGGTGACGTCATCGTTAACTTCGCTACGGAGAAGGCGCAAGTGCTCGATCCGCGCATCGCCTTCGTGATGACCAACATGCTGGAAGGAGTCATGAACTTCGGCACCGCCTACGCAGTGCGCACCCACGGATTTACGGCCCCGGCAGCAGGCAAAACCGGCACTTCGCACGACGGCTGGTTCGCCGGATACACCAGTAATCTGCTGTGCATCGTCTGGGTCGGATACGACGACTACAGCGACATTCGCCTGAGCGGCGCGCAAACAGCAGCTCCCATCTGGGCCGAGTTCATGAAAAAGGCGATTACGCTGCCACGGTATTCCGACGTACAGCCCTTCACTCAGCCCGAAGGCGTGGTGGATGTGCAGCTCGATAAAATCACCAACCGCCTGGCGACTCCCTCCTGTCCCGACGATTACACGATTGCCTTCATCGCCGGCACCGAGCCTCACGATACCTGCGACCAGAGCGGCGGTGTGCGGGGTTTCTTCTCCCGCATATTCGGTGGAAACTCGGAAACGGCGCTGCCGCCGCCCTCGACCAACGGGAACTTGCAGCCAGCCTCCGGTGTCCAATCATCAACAGGAGCGGCAGACGAAGAGGCCAGGAAAAAGAAGAGCCTTTTGGGCAGGATTGTTGGCGCATTCAAGGGAGATAGCAACTCCTCCAATAAGAATGACAAGAACCCGCCCGCTCCGTCTAAGAGCAGTGATGGCAGCGTGCCGCCGCAATAATTAAGAGGTGGGGTAAGAACGGCAGCTTAAGATAAAATGGCCTGGTTTTATGGTCCCAAAGTTGCATGGGACGGGCTATGGGTCACCGAAATGCTATGAAACTCTGAAGTTTTGTAGATTCGGCCGGGGGTGGGATATGTTTTCCTGGATACGCATCAGCTTCGTGGCACTTCTGTTCTGCACCCTTCTCGTTTTTCCATTGCCAGCGCAGAACAACGAACAGCTGGAAGTCGGCCCTCCCCCACTACACCGCGCCGACCCACCCCCTCCCGAGTTATCGCCCGACGAACTCGAACAACGGGGTGACGAGCTGCGCATGGAGAAGAACTTCCTCGACGCCGTCGATTACTACCAAGCTGCGCTGAAAGGTACGCCGGGAAACTCATCTCTGTTCAACAAAATCGGGATCTGCCAACTCATGATGCAACGTTACAGACAGGCCAGGAAGAGTTTCGAGCACTCCATCCGGGTCGATTCTAAGCATGCCGACGCCTACAACAATCTAGGCGTCACTTATTACACAGCGCATAACTACAACGGAGCAATCAGGGAATACGAGAAAGCGATTTCGCTGGACGATGGCGCGGCCTCCTACTACAGCAACATGGGTACCGCATATTTCGGCAAACGACAATTTGAAAAAGCGATCCAGAGTTATGCCAAGGCGGTGAAGCTTGATCCCGAGATCTTCGATCGAACCTCGCATGCCGGAGTTCAGGCCAAGCTTCCTTCTCCCGATGACCGGGCCCACTACGATTATGTTCTTGCCAAGATGTACGCCAGGGCGGGCGTGAACGACCGCTCGCTGCACTATCTGAAGAAGGCCATGGAAGAGGGTTACAGCGGCATTAAGAACGTCTACAAAGACAATGAGTTCAGCGCCCTGCGCAAAGACCCGCGCTTTGCCGAACTGATGTCGGCGAAGACGCTGGCAATCCCCAATTAGATCGCCGATAACTCGCTGGCGGAAAATAAGTTACACGAACGGGGAGGAAATCTGAGAATTCCCGAAACTTTTCCGGCGAACCTGGGTTTTCAATGTCATTGCTCCTGAAAGCAAACAGAGTGAGTAGGGAGAAGAGACACCCACCGGTTGCTAACCCGAGCACGCCCCAAGCACGCAGCCGGTGGGTGAATCTGAACTGCTCGGTTCCCGGGGGCTTGCTCTTTGCTCTTCAGCTTCTCTCCGAGATGTATTCCTCGACCGCCTGCTTCCATTTGCCCTGCGCTTTCAGGATGTATTCGACCGCATCGCGGGCTGCGCCGTCGCCTCCGGCGTGCGCTGTGGTCCAGTGCGCTTCGGCTTTGACCTCAGGGCGCGCGTTCTTCACGGCGATCGCCAAGCCGCATTTGCGCATCGCCGGCAGATCAATCACGTCGTCGCCAACGAAAGCGGCTTCGGCGGCGGTGATTCCGTCTTTTTCTAGGATTTGCACAAACAGTGACGCCTTGTCCTGAATCCCCTGGTGAACGTGGTCAATTTTCAGGTCACGCGCGCGCAGGGCCACGGTTTCAGAGATGCGCTTGGTGATGATCCCGGTCTTGATTCCCGCCAGTCGCGCCAACGAAATCGCGGTGCCATCGTGGGCGTGGAAGCCCTTGGCCTCGATCAAGTTCGTGCTGTGGAGACCGAACCCTTGCCCATCTGGCCGGGAGAAGCGTTGGGCGGACTTTTCGAGGATGCTTTGCTGGGCTCTGGAAGGCGAGCCTCCGGATTGCGAGAGTCCTGATTGCCAGCCTTCCGGCGCCGGGAAGATCCAGATTTTGCCGTCAGTAAGAACGCCGTCAACGTCGAAGAGAATCAGTTTAATTTTGCGGGCACGAGCCGTAGCGGATGGTTTGGGCATCGCCGCGATTCTAGCATTCAGCCGGTCGGTGACGTTGCGTGTTGCCATAACGCACGAGTGTCACGCGTCGTGCTCGTCGCCACCACATTTAAATTGTCCCGAGCGCGCGGTGAATACCCGCGCGCTCCAGGCTAAAAAATGTACGTTAGAATCAAAGTTGCGCACCATGGTTACTTACGGCGGCGCTTGAACACGAGCGGAAGAGAGAGGCCGCTCTGCTTCCACTCACCTGTGATTTCCGAGTTGTCGTGGTTCATTTTGCCGTCATAGCTGCTTCCCAAGCTTTCGATGGCGAAGTGTAGATCAGGCTCTTTGTAACTGGCCGTGCCGATCGCTATCCCGGTGGCGCCCTGGTCCGGGCTGTCCAGGCTTCCGGTCAATTTGCCATCTGCCGACTGTGAAATGTGCACGATCACTCGCAAGCTGCCATTGCCGGTATCGATCTTTCCTTCCCAGTCACCGATCGCGGCTGAGACGGAAGCAGTTGTCATGGCGCTAAGGACCGGTGTAGATGCAATCATGGTCAGCAGACCCGCCAAGAATCCCAAGCGTAACGCCCTGTGCATGTTCATGAGGTAATCTCCTATTGGTTTATTTTGGTTTATTGTGAATATTTTGGTCGCCACCGGGAACAGGCTGGCGTGGTGGTAAGCCGGCAGATTTGTCATCGCCGGGTTCAAAGATGGCTTCAATGGTTTGCCCGAAGAGTTGCGCGATTGCAAAAGCCAGCGGCAAACTCGGGTCGTACTTCCCGGTTTCAATTGCATTCACGGTTTGGCGCGAGACCTTGAGCCGGCCAGCCAAGTCTGCCTGGGACCACTCGCGTTCTGCCCGGAGAACTCGAAGGCGATTTTTCATCACGCACCAACTCGCAGGCAATCGGTGGTGCTCGACCGGTTCATCGGTACCTCCAGGCTGAAAGCGCGTAGGCGCCAGCCCAGAGCAGGAGCATGAGGCCTCCGACCAGATCCCACGGCGCGCGGCCGATTCCGGCTTGCTCGATGCCGCCGAAAACGGAAGTGATGATGAGAGTCAACAGGAACGCAATGGATGCCGACTCCAGGCAGATGCGCTGATGCATTTCGTCCATCTTCAGGACGCTGCGCACTAGCGCCCAGAAGAAGCACATGTACGGCAGAAGCGGGAGCAGCCCCAACCATCGCGGACCTTGCGTGTGTTTGAGAAGCCATGCCGCCAGGAGCTCGGTTAGCGCGGCCGCCACCGCCCAGAGAAACACAGGACGCGTGAAGCGTGAACAGAACGGTTGATCAGTGGTCATACGTAAGCACCTCTTTACATAAAGTAATGTATGCTTTACATATTGTCAAGTAAAATTTACTCCAATTTGAGCAGATCTTCAACTCAAGCCACAAAAACGGTCCTACCTGCGGGGAATCGGGGAATTGGGCTTCGGGGAATCAGGCTTCGGAAGTTAAAGATAGAGGATAGGTGTGAGGCGAATGTTTTACGAAACTCTGAATTCTCGCTACAATCACTTCCATGCCGTCCGCCGTCTCTCCTTCGCTCGCCTGGGCTCACCCTTTGGTTCAGGAGTGGTTCACGACGCGCTTCTCGACGCCGACCGAACCACAGGAGCAGGGCTGGCCGCACATCCTCGCCGGGCATACCACGCTGATCTCGGCTCCGACTGGATCAGGCAAGACGCTTGCCGCCTTCCTTGCCTGCATTGACCGGCTGGTCTGCAAAGCGCTCGCGGGCGAGCTGCGCGACCGCACTGAAGTTCTTTACGTGTCCCCCCTCAAAGCGCTCGGCAACGACATCCAGAAAAATCTTGAAATCCCGCTCGGAGACATTTTGCAGATGGCGGGCGACCGCGGACTGCTAATGCCGGAGATCCGCACCGCCGTGCGCACGGGCGACACCTTGATGAAGGATAGGCGCCTTATGCTGAAGCGCCCTCCGCATATTCTGGTTACCACCCCCGAGTCGCTCTATATTCTGCTCACGGCGGAGAAGAGCCGTGCCATCCTGCGCGATGTCGAGACCGTGATTGTGGACGAGATTCACGCTGTCGCCGATGACAAGCGCGGCGTGCATCTTGCGCTCTCGCTGGAGCGGCTGGAAGCGCTCGCTCACCGTCCACCGGTGCGCATCGGGCTTTCGGCCACGCAGAAGCCGATTGAGGAAGTTGCGCATTTTCTCACGGGCAACGGGCGAGCATCCCCCGTGATCGTCAACGTTGGCCACAAGCGCACACTCGATCTTGGAGTGGAAGTTCCGTCGTCCGAGCTTGGCCCGGTCGCGTCCAACGAAATGTGGGACGAGATTTACGAGCGCATCGTGCAACTGGTGAATGCGCACCGCTCGACGCTGGTGTTCGTCAACACGCGGCGGCTGGCCGAACGCATTGCTCATCAACTGGGCGAGCGGCTGGGCGAGAAAAATGTAGCCGCGCATCACGGAAGTTTGTCGCGCAAACTGCGTTTGGAGGCGGAGCGCAAGCTGAAAGAAGGCCAGGTGAAGGTGCTGGTTGCGACCGCTTCGCTGGAACTCGGCATTGACGTGGGAACGGTGGACCTGGTGTGCCACATCAGTTCGCCACGTTCGATTGCAGTTGCTTTACAGCGTGTCGGGCGGTCGGGGCACTGGCGCGGCGCGGTTCCCAAGGGACGATTTTTTGTCACCACGCGCGACGATCTGGCGGAATGCGCCGTGCTGGTGCGGGCGATTCGCCGGGGTGAACTCGACCGTCTGATCTTTCCCGAAGCTTCGCTCGATGTGCTGGCGCAGCAGATTGTAGCGTGCTGTGCGGCTGCGGGCAGCGCTGCGACGGCTAACCAATCGGGTGATCGAACCGGCGTTAGCACAGGCGTTAACACAAACGACGGATGGGATGAAGATGAGTTATTCGCGCTCGTCAAGCGGGCCTATCCCTATCGCAATCTCTCACGAGAGACTTTCGCCGAAGTGCTCACCATGCTTTCGGAAGGGATCGCCTCGCAGCGAGGCCGCTATGGCGCTTACTTGCATCATGACCGCATTAATCGCAAGCTGCGAGCCCGGCGCGGCGCACGCCTGGCCGCGATTACCAGCGGCGGCGCAATTCCTGACAATGCTCTGTTCTCCGTGGTTGCCGAGCCCGACGGCGCTAATGTAGGAACCGTCGATGAGGACTTCGCCGTCGAAAGCATGGCGGGAGACGTCATGCTGCTCGGCAACACCTCGTGGCGCATTCGTCGCGTGGAAGCGAGGACGTCGCGCATGTTAGTCGAAGATGCACACGGCGCGCCGCCGAGCGTGCCCTTCTGGCGCGGCGAAGCTCCGGCGCGTACCGCGGAACTTTCGCTGCAATTGGGAGAATTGCGCAAAGAGATTAGCGACCGCCTGCCGGGCGTGGCGCCGGTGGAAGGATGGCGCAACTTTCCGGTCGTAGGGGAAACCGTGAGTTGGCTGCGCGCAGAATGCGGACTCGATCTGGCGGGCGCCGAGCAACTGATTCAGTACACACTCGAAGGCCGTGCCGTGCTGGGCGATGTGCCGACACAGGCGACGATCATCGCCGAAAGATTCTTTGACGAAGGCGGCGGGATGCAGTTGATCATCCACGCGCCCTTTGGCGGGCGCATCAACAAAGCCTGGGGACTGGCATTGCGCAAGCGCTTCTGCCGCGGGTTTAATTTCGAACTACAGGCTGCGGCCACCGACAACGGATTGAACATCGCGCTCGCCGAGCAACACAGCTTTCCGCTGGCGGATGTCTTTCAATTCCTGCATTCCGAAACCATGTCGCCGATCCTCGAACAAGCAGCGCTCGCTTCGCCCATTTTTCAGACGCGCTGGCGGTGGGACGCAACTCGCGCGCTGGCTCTGCTGCGTTTTCAAGGTGGCAAGAAAGTGCCGCCGCAGATTCAGCGCATGCGCTCTGACGATTTGCTGGCTTCAGTTTTTCCCGATGTAGCCGCTTGCCAGGAAAACATTACGGGAGATATCCAGATTCCCGATCATCCGCTGGTGCATGAGGTCATGAAAGACGTGCTCACCGAGGCACTGGATATTGAGGGCCTCGCCGATGTGCTGCGCGGAATCGAGCAGGGACGGATTCGTTGCCTCGCAGTCGACACTCCGGTGCCGTCGCAATTCTCGCACGAAATTCTCAATGCGAATCCGTACGCATACCTCGACGATGCGCCGCTAGAGGAGCGCCGGGCGCGGGCAGTTGAGATGCGGCGGGTGTTGCCGGCATCGGTGCTTGAGGAGGTCGGCGCGCTCGATCCGGCGGCGATTGCGCAGGTACAACAGGAGGCGTGGCCTGATGTGCGCGACGCCGATGAGTTGCACGATGTGCTGCATACGCTGGTATTGGTGCCGGAGAAAAAAAGTTCCCAGTTCCCAGTTCTCAGTTCTCAGGAAAACCAACCGCAGTTCACTTCCAGCTGGAAGGGATTCTTTGATCGCCTGCGACTCGAAAATAGAGCTGTGATAGCCGAGGCGGCCGGCAAGCAATATTGGGTAGCGGCCGAGCGTGTCGAATGGTTTCAGGCCATGCATCGTGTGGTGACGGGGCTTTGCCCCGTCCCAGCGGGACAAAGCACTGCCACCATACAAGCGGCTGGCTTTGACGATGCCCTGCTGACCGCGGTTCAAGGATGGATTGCACATCTCGGTCCAACCACCGCGTCAGAAATTGGCGAATTGTTGGGATTACCTGCGACTGAAATCGAAAAAGCGCTGCTCCGCATCGAGGCCTCGGGAGCCATTTTGCGCGGCAAGTTCCGCTCGGCTGATTCGCACAAAGCGGATTCGCATAAAGATGATTCGCGCCCGGCAGCATCTGCCGCCAGCGAACCCGAAATCGAGTGGTGCGAGCGCCGTCTGCTGGCTCGCATTCATCGTCTGACGGTTGCAACCTTGCGCAAGCAAATCGCTCCGGTCACGGCATCGCAGTTTATGAATTGGCTTTTGCGCTGGCAGCATGTCGCTCCGGGTACGCAGGTGCGCGGCGAGCATGGGACGCTCGAAGTAATTCGGCAACTGCAGGGATTCGAAATCCCGGCGAGCGCTTGGGAACGGTTTGTGCTGGCGCGCAGAATCACGGACTATGATCCGGCGCACCTCGATCAGCTGTGCCTGGCAGGCGCGGTCGGATGGGGCCGCCTGTCGCCGCATCCCGCGACTCTTGAAGCAACGGGAAACAATTTGTCTGGCCAGGAGAACCGGCGGCGAGTAATTCCGACGCGAGTCGCGCCCATTGCATTCTTTGTGCGTGAGGATGCCGACTGGCTCCGACCACACCACCCCGGGGCAGCCGACTCCGCAACTTCGTACTTGAGTCCGGTGGCCCAGGCGCTACTCGAACTATTGAAGCAGCGGGGCGCGTTGTTTTTTCCGGATATGGTGCGTGCGACCGGCAGGCTCAAAGCGGAAGTGGAAACCGGACTGTGGGAACTGGTCGCGGCGGGCCTCGTGACCGCGGACGGATTCGAAAACCTGCGCGCTCTGGTGACACCGAAAAGCACGTCGGGCAGCGGCATAGGAAAAGTGCGGCGCCCGCGGCATGCGCCGGGACGATGGTCTCTGTTGCACGCGTCTTTGCTGCACGCGTCTTTGCTGCACGCGTCTTTGCTGCACACCGGGGGTGCGGACCGCGACCGCAGCGTCGAGTCTTGCTGCTGGATGCTATTGCGGCGCTACGGCGTGGTCTTCCGCGATTTGCTGGTACGCGAAACTAATCTGCCGCGATGGCGGGAGCTGCAGATCGGTTACCGCCGTCTTGAAGATCGCGGCGAAGTGCGCGGCGGGCGGTTCGTCGATGGATTTTTGGGTGAGCAGTTCGCGCTTCCGGTCGCGGTCGAATCGTTGCGCGCTCAGCGCAAGCAGGCTATGAATGGCAGCGGCGAACGTGTTGTTATCGCTGCCGCGGACCCGCTGAACTTGGTGGGAATCATTGTTCCGGGCGAGCGCATCCCTACGATCTCGGGAAGAAGCGTTACGTTTCGCGATGGCGTGTGGGATGCGGAAGGGCCGCTTCTAGCTTCTGGCTATTGATACCCGCAGCTCTAGAGCGCACGGGCGGCCCTCATTTTTCCTCACGGCAACTTTAATTTCAGCAGCACCTGCGGATTCAAATACACGCCTTGCCAGCGCACGGCGAGATGCAAGTGCGGCCCGGTAGCGCGGCCCGTGCCTCCGCTCAGTCCGACTTCCTGGCCTTTGTCCACGTCATCGCCTTCTTTAACAAGAAATTTCGACAAGTGTAGATAGAGAGTCAGAAGGCCCTGGCCATGATCGATCACCACGCAGTTCCCTTCAAAGAATAGAGGGCGCGCCAGGATGACACGCCCATGGTTAACGGCTGCGACCGACGTTCCAGTGGGAACGCGGAAATCGAGCCCCTGATGCGTGCTCTCGACGGAACCATTGAAGACGCGCTCGACTCCGAACACGTCGGAGATCTCGGCATTCACCGGAGGCACGAAAGAACCTTTCCATTCGCGAACCGGGCTGAGAGTTTTGAACGCCTCGGCTTTTGTTTCCTTATCCTGTTCGATCTGGCGCTGCTCTTCGGGGCTGGGCGCGGTATAGCGCGGGGGAACCTTCAACACTGCACGGGGATAGCGCTGGTGTTCTACACGAATTTTCTTTTCGAATGAGAGTGCCGGTCCGGCGGAGTTTTCGGCGTGAAGCTCGATGGGATATGTTCCCGGCTTGGTCTCAAGACTGACTCCGGCTAGCGCGAACCATGTTCTGTGGCTCGCGTCAAAGGTGAACTCGATCTCGTGCCCGAGCCAAGTACCCGAAAGCGTGCGGGTCACTTTCGGCGTGGTGACGCGGAAGAGCACCGGGCTTCCGTTGACGAGGCGAGTGGGTTGGTTGAGGACTGTCCAATGCGCAACGGCCGAGTGGACGACGGTTGGGGTCGAACTGGATGCGGCCAGCGAAACGAGTGCGAACGCAGCCAACGCGACGAGTGCGACTGAATGAAAGAGGCGTTCGCGCATGGCGGTTTCAGGCTAGCATGAAATTCGGGGATTTGTGCCGGAGGGGAGTTTCATCGAAAATCCGGCCTCAGACTAACGAAGGATTAAGATACCCCCCAAGTAGAAGATGACCAACATGGTCACATCGGCTATAATTGTGCCATGAGAACCGTAAATATCAGCGATCTGAAGGCGCGGCTGAGCGCCCATATTCAGATCGTGCGGGATGGTGAAGAGGTGCTGGTCTGCGATCGCAATAAGCCGGTGGCGCGAATCGTACCCTGCCATCTGGAGAATCTCTCGGAGCAGGAGCGGCGGCTGGTTGCTCGCGGCGTTCTGACCCCACCTTTGAAGAGACGGCCTGCGTCTGCTTCATGGCCAAAGCCGGCAGGAAATGTTTCCGACGAGGCTATGGACCAAGTGTGGCGGGAAGAACGGGAAGGCCGGTAGTGCGGACGCGGGCCTTCTGGGATGCCAGTGCCCTCGTTCCTCTCTGTGTGAGGCAGGCCATCACGCCTCGCGTGCTCGCGTTTTATAAGATCTATGAACCGGCGGTTTGGTGGGCTACTCCGGTTGAAGTTGCGAGCGCCCTTGCCCGGCTTCTACGAACGAAGCAAATTGATTCCACTAACTGGACCAAAGCCCGCAAAACTGCCGTAGGGCTTGCCGATTCGTGGTCCGTGATTCAGCCATCCGACGTCTTGCGCGCGAAGTCAATACAGCTTGTGGAACGTTACGACTTGCGCGCGGCTGACTCGTTTCAGTTGGCGGCGGCTTTGGAGTGGTGCGAAGACGTTCCTCAAGGACGTGTTTTTCTAACCACCGATCAGAAGCTGAGGGATGCGGCGCTACTCAACGGCTTCGATGCCAGGCGGATCTGACGGCGAGCGCGAGTCATAGCTACTTATCGCCACCGATCGGGCGCAGCGCGGCACCGGTTTTTCCGTCATCCGTTCGCGCGCTGGCATATAATGTGGCGTTTTCGCAAGCTTCATTCCAGTTGCACCGGAGGTCCGTTGCCCCTGTCGCTTGACACTCGCGAGGTTGGACAAGTCACCATTGTGCATTGCAACGGGCGGATTGTTGCCGGTAGGGAGAGCGACTCTCTGCGCGCGCATGTGGCCTGGTTGTTGCGCGACCGCCGGTCTATCGTTTTGCATCTGGGCGAGGTCGGATTCATTGACAGCAGCGGCCTCGGCACCATGGTTCGCGCGCTGACCAGCACGCGCCAGGCGCACGGAGACCTGAAGCTCTGCAACGTGCCGGAATTCGTGAGCAAAGTTCTGGAGATGTCGCGCCTGACGACGGTGTTCGACTCGCACGAATCGGAGGAGAAGGCGGTCGCCGCTTTTTACCGTCCCGGAGCGCGCGCCGAAACACCTGTTCCCAGAGGCCGCAGGGTTCTGTGCCTCGACTCCAATGCCGACGTGCTCGCTTACTTGCGCGAACTGCTGCGCCGCGCCGGATACGACGTCCAAAGCAGCAGCCGCGTGGCTGACGCGCTGCTGCTGATGCGCGTCAGCCAATTTGATCTTGTGTTGGTAGGCCCCGAGGTGACCGCGTCCCCGGCCTTGCCGCCCGCCTTCCGGGACGCATGCGCAAGGCTTCCGATGATCGAACTGGGTAGCAAGTTTTCCACTCAGCATGCCGGCGAAGCCGGCGCCCAATTGCTGCAAGTGATCGCGGCTCGGCTCAATCCGAAAACCGTATGACGCGGCAGGATTGAACTCGAGTAACTGGCAGAACCCGCGCGTTGCACTACAATCCGTTTGTGGGTGCAAACACCTGATTGGGATCAAGCATCAAAATTCGCAGAACCGTGGCCCTTCAATTCAAGTCTGGATTCATAGTTTTTACGCTTGTCGCTTTGGGGTGGACGTCGTCCAGCTGGGGACGGACCTCGCAGCAATTGCCTGTGCCCAGCACTGAAAGTCATAGTTCGGAGAATCAGGATCCGGCGTCAACCGGTGAGCAACTGCCCGGAAGCATCAGCGGAACGGTCGTTGATCAAAGTGGAGCTGTGGTCGCGGGAGCCCGGGTGCGGCTTACTGGTGAACATCAGTCCGTAAACCAAGAGGCGCTATCAGGCGGCGACGGACAATTCTCCTTTGCCAACGTCGCTCCCGGGTCTTTCCAGCTCACAATTATGGCGGCGGGCTTCGCGACGCAAACATCCTCCGTAATCCTGCATTCGGGGGAGAACTATATTGTTCCGAAAGCCGCGTTGGAGGTTGCTCCCAATGTCACGGAGATGCAGGTCGGACTCTCCCAGACCGAAGTGGCAGAAGAACAGATCCAGGTTGAAGAGAAGCAGCGTGTGCTTGGCATCGTTCCAAATTTCTACGTCAGCTACCTTCCCAATGCAGCTCCCCTTACCTCGAAGCAAAAGTTCAAGCTGGCCGCGAGGACAATAGTGGATCCCATCACCTTCGCAATGGTGGGAGGCGCTGCGGGAATCGAGCAGGCGCAAAATCACTTCAGTGGATATGGGCAGGGCGCGCAAGGGTATGCCAAGCGCTTCGGCGCCGGGTATGCCGACACGGTGGCTGGTACGTTCATTGGATCCGCCATACTGCCCTCGCTTTTGAAACAAGATCCGCGTTATTTCTATAAGGGAACGGGTAGCAAGCCATTCCGGTTTCTCTATGCGATTGCCAATGCGGTGATTTGCAAGGGAGACAATGGACGCTGGCAGCCGAATTACTCGAATGTCCTCGGAAGCTTCGCCGCGGGCGGTATCTCGAATCTCTACTATCCAGCGCAAGATCGCGATGGAGCGGGATTAACTTTCGCAAACGCGGCAATCGGGATTGGCGCGAGTGCCATCTCCAATCTCTTGCAGGAATTTGTCCTAAAGAAGTTCACACCGAAGGTTCCTGGCAACGCTGTGGCCAAACCCTAATGCCCGGCCCCGTATTTTCCAGCGGGCATCAGTGCAGCTGAGTGCCTTCGATGTATGAGTTGCCGATGCCATGAAAGATGGCAACCATCCACAAATTGCCCGACCTCCCGAACAACACGCCGAAGAACAAGCCTATGGCGAAAATACCCGCGAACATCGGAAGAGCAGGGTGAGTGTGCGAGAAGTGGTAAAAGTGCAACGGACCAAAGGTGTAAAGAGAATTGCTGACAAGAATCCCGCGCAGGAGGCCCCAACGCCGGACAAGTTCCGTTTGCAGAATGCCGCGGTATACGACCTCCTGGTAGAAACCCCAGAGGAGGTACGGGAGGAAAACTGTCCCCACGCGCCTGAGGAGATGCGGCTCGGCAAAGATTACCCGCAATCGGTCCGCGAAGAGGACAGAAAAAACGAGGTTGGCAATGAGGAGGACCTGAACAAAATAGGACTTCTCAGTCGCGCTCCATTCACGCCATGGGTAAAGACCGATTTCGGATAACTTCAGCCCCGCGACAAACTTTACCAACAACAAGGCTAGGCCGAGCAGGAGCGGGACTCGACACCATACCGGTGGAAGAGGAAGGCGGAGCCAGCTGAAAAGCGAGAGCCGGGGACCAATGACTCCTTCGAGTGTGAAAAAGATCAGTAGTAAGCGAAGGCCGCCAGTCGCACTGTATGTCGGCGAGCGCTTCTTCTCGAACAGGAAGGCGTGCCCCCTCCAATGGACATTTAGCCCTTGCGGGCTGGCACCAGCCGGCAAGTCGTGTTCGACCGTATAGCCTCCTCCACCCTCTGTGGGGACCCCGATACACGATCATGATCGGCCAAGCACGAAATTGTGTAGAGCGGTCCGCGACGGCAACAGGTCTTGATTGTAATTGAGACCTTCAATGTCCAGCAGATTTCCTCTCCAGTCTCAAGCTGACCGAAATTCGCTGGAACCTTACTCACCGACGCTGCGTATTATCATCCAAGACAAGTATGGAACTGAAAATCGAAGGCCTCTCCAAGACATACGCCAACGGGGTAAGAGCCCTTAACGACGTTTCACTCACCATTCCGCACGGAATGTACGGGCTGCTTGGTCCGAACGGGGCGGGCAAGAGCACGCTGATGCGGACCATCGCAACGCTGCAGGAGGCCGATTCGGGGAGCATGCGGTTGGGAGAGATCGATGTTCTCAAGCAGAAGGATGAGCTGCGCAGGCAACTGGGCTACCTGCCGCAGGAATTTGGCGTATATCCGCGCATTTCGGCGCAGGACATGCTTGATCATTTGGCGCTTCTGAAGGGCATCGGTGGTTCCAAGGGGCGGAAAGAACTGGTCGAAGCCATGTTGAAGCGCTGCAATCTTTACGATGTCCGCAAGAAATCGCTGACCAGTTTTTCCGGCGGCATGCGGCAGCGCTTTGGGATTGCCCAGGCACTGATCGGCAACCCGCAACTGCTGATTGTGGACGAGCCTACGGCAGGTCTCGATCCCGGAGAGCGCAACCGCTTCTACAACCTGCTGGCCGAGGTGGGAGAGCAGGTCATCGTCATTCTTTCCACCCACATCGTGGAAGATGTCACCGACCTCTGCACCAAGATGGCCATCATTCACGAAGGGCGGGTGCTGTATGAGGGCAAGCCCGACGATGCTGTCGCGCAGCTGAAGGACCGTGTCTGGCAACGCTCCATCGCTAAGGCCGAGCTACCCAGCTATGAGCAGCGTTATCGCGTGATCTCAACCCGTCTCGTGGGAGGCCGTCCTCATCTTCACGTTCTGAGCGCCCAGTCGCCAGAGGACGGGTTCACACGTAGTGCCCCCGACCTGGAGGATGTCTTCTTCACTCGCATCCGCGGGTGGAACTGAGAGCCGACATGTTCTTTCACATTGCCTGGTTCGAAATCCGCTACTGGCTGCGTTCGTGGATGCTCTGGATCTTCACCCTGATCATTGCGGCCATGATTTTTGGCGCGGCCAGTTCCGACCACATACAGGTCGGCGGAGCGCTCACCAACACCTTCCGCAATGCGCCCTACGTGATCGAGAACTACTACGCGATCATCAGTCTGCTGGCGCTGCTGATGGTGACGGCGTTTGTGAATTCGGCGGCGGCGCGCGACTTCAGCCACAACACCTATCAGATCGTTTTCACGACTCCGATCCGTCGCCGCGACTTTCTTCTTGGACGATTCTTCGGAGCGACCCTGGTATCCGTGATTCCAATGCTGGGGGTCTCCATTGGAATTCTGCTCGCGAAATACATGCCCTGGGTGGAACCGGAGCGCTGGGAACGTGTCATCTGGAGCGCCCACTTGAAGGGGATTCTTGTCTTCGCGGTGCCCAACGCCTTCTTCATGGCCGCGATTCTTTTCACCATCGCGGTGCTGGCGCGCAATGAGATCGTCTCGTTTGTGGGAGCATTGCTGATCCTCACAGGCTATGTTGTAGCGGACGCCCTGCTGAGTGACATTGAGCGCGAACACATCGCTGCCCTGCTCGATCCCTTCGGCATTCGTACCTTTGCCATAGCCACGAAGTATTGGACTGTAGCGGAGAAGAACACAATTTCGTTGGGCTTGAGCGGAACCATGCTCTGGAATCGGCTGCTGTGGATCGCCGTTGGAGTGCTCTTCCTGATCTTTGCCTATTATCGGTTCAGTTTTGCCGAGAGGCGCCAAAAGGCACGCAAGGCGCAGGAGGCTCCAGAAACGGCTCCGACTTCGGTCGTTCTTCCCACGATCACGTCTAGAGCCAGTTCCTGGGAGATCTATTTCTCGTCCGTCAAGATTCACCTCGCGGGCATCTTCAAAGGCACCGTCTTTATCGTAGTCCTGCTGGCAGGCTTGTTGAATTGCGTGCCGGGAATGGCAGTCAGCGCACGCGAGGGATATGGGAACAGTACGCTGCCCGTCACCTATTGGTTGCTGGAAATTATCGCGGGTTCACTGTACCTGTTTTTGATTGCCCTAATCACGTATTACGCGGGCGTGCTGATCTGGAAGGACCGCGATGCTCACATGGATGAGATTACGGATTCGCTCCCAACGCCGGAGTGGATTTCGTACGCCGCCCGCTTCACCGCGCTGGCCGCCATGGTGATGCTGGTGCAATTCCTGGCCCTGGTCAGCGCAGTCATCATCCAGGCCAGTTACGGATACCATCGCTATCAGCTGGGACTCTATCTCAACCAGCTCTTTGTGCGCGATCTCACGTTCTTTTTCTTTCTTGGAGTGCTCGCGTTTTTTATCCACTCCTTGTCGCCCAACAAGTACGTTGGCTATTTCGCTTATGTTGCTTTCCTGATCGTCAATCTTTTTATCTGGAAGCCACTCAACGTAGCCTCGAACCTGGTTCAATTCGGATCCACTCCGGACGTTACCTACTCGGACATGTTTGGCGATGCGCCGTATATCACGGCCTGGCGCTGGTTTGCGCTGTACTGGATTCTGTTCTGCGGGCTGCTTGTCATTGCCACCGTCATGTTCTGGCCGCGTGGCAAGCAGGCGCGATGGGCCGAGCGCGGGAGGATCGCCCGGCTCCGCTTCTCCAGCCCGTGGCCGGCGCTGGCGCTCGTCTGCCTGGTTTTGTTCGCCGCGACTGGAAGCTGGATTTTCTACAACACCAAAGTCCTCAACCGTCTGGTTGGCCCCAAGGACAAGTTGGTTCTTCAGGCGGATTACGAGAAGAACTACAAGCAATTCGACCGACTGCCGCAGCCGCGCGTCCGCAGCGACAAGTACTGGGTCGATATCTTCCCCCAGACCCGCAACATGACGATGCGCGTGCAGGAAGAACTTTACAACCCGTATCCGCAGCCGCTGACTGAAATCCATTACACCACCGACCTGCGATACGACACCGACATCCAGATTCCCGGCGCGACGCTGGCCAAGAACGATACCCGGCTGTTTTATCGCATTTACCGCTTCACGCCCCCGCTCCAGCCCGGCGAATCGCGTACTGCGGTCTTCACCGTCAAGAGCAGGAATCGCGGATTCGAAGACTCCGTCAGTAATACGGAAATCACGCAGAACGGCACCTTTTTCAACAATTCAGTCGCGCCAACAATTGGTTATGACACGGAGCGCGAACTGACCGATCCGAACGACCGCCGCAAATACGGTCTCGGCGAACAGCAATTGATGCGGGCCCTGGAACGTAATTGCACCGACGACTGCCGCGACAGCTACATCCGGGACCATGCGGACTGGGCGGACCTAGAGACCGTGATCAGCACCTCGCCCGACCAGATTGCGATCGCCCCCGGATCGCTGGTGCGGGAGTGGCAGGAGAACGGACGGCGCTATTTTGATTACAAGCTCGACCATCCGGCGCTGCGCTTCGCCTCGTTCCTGTCGGCCCGTTACGAGGTGCAGCGCGAGGAGTGGAACGGCATCAAGCTCGAGGTGTACTACGACAAGGATCACCCGTGGAACGTTCCGCGGATGATGAAATCGCTGAAGAAGTCTCTCGAGTACTACACGCAGAACTTCGGTCCGTATTACCACAAAGAAGCGCGCATCATCGAATTTCCGCGAGTTGCACGGTTTGCGCAATCCTTTGCCGGCACGATGCCCTATTCGGAGTCCATTGGCTTCATCGCCAACTTGAACCATCCCGACGACATCGACATGGTTTATTACGTCGTGGCGCACGAGATGGGGCACCAGTGGTGGGCGCACCAGGTGGTGGGCGCCGACATGCAGGGAGCCACGTTCTTGTCGGAATCCCTGGCGCAATACTCGGCGTTGATGGTGATGGAAAAAGAGTACGGCCGCGACACGATGCGGAAGTTCCTGAAGTACGAAATGGACAACTATCTCCGCTCGCGAGGCCGGGAGCGGCACAAGGAAGAACCGCTGCTGACGGTGGAATCCCAGCAGGGTTATGTCCACTATCGCAAGGCCAGCGTCGTTCTGTACTACTTAAAAGAGATGATCGGAGAAGAAGCAGTGAACCGTGCGCTGCGCAAGGTGATTAAGCAATATGCTTACAACGCGCCGCCCTATCCCACGTCCTATGCGCTGGTCGATGCTCTGCGCGACGAGACGCCTCCGAATTTGCAATACTTGATTAAGGATCTGTTCGAAGACATCACCTTGTTTTCCAATCGCACCCTCGATGCCACGGCAGTAAAACGCCCAGATGGCAAGTACGACGTCACCATCAACGTGGAAACGCACAAATACAAAGCGGACGCCAAGGGCAACGAGACCGAGGTGCCGATGGATGACTGGATCGACATCGGCGCCTTCGCCAAGCCGGAAAAAGGCCTGAAGTACGGCAAGACGCTCTACCGCGATCGAGTGCACATCGCGAATAACAAATCCACATACACTTTCACGACGACGGAACTGCCGGACGAGGCCGGGGTCGATCCCTTCCTGCTGCTGATCGACCGCATTCCCGACGACAACTCGAAAAAAGTTACGCTGACGAGTGCGTCGGCTGCGTCAACGAATCAAGTACACGGCCAGTGAGAATCCCCGAGCACGACTCAACTCTTTTCCTCGCAGCTTCCGCAGCCTCATAAAGGTGGGCTATAAATAAAGGGGCTCGGCCTATCCCAGGAGGGAGATCACCGCCATGGCAGAACGGGGATGGATCGCCGGGACCGCCCGTGCTGCCGGGGGTTCGCGCAATTTCAAGCTCTGGGTGCCCGCTACATTGGGCAAGAACGAGAACAAGAATAAAGACCGTGCTTGGCCTCTCGTCATGCTCTTGCACGGTTGCACACACGATGCCGAGGATATGGCAGCGATCTCCGGGATGAACGCGGTCGCTGACGCCAACCGGTTCCTGGTCGTATATCCCGAGCAGTCACGCATGGCCAATCTGTTGAAGTGCTGGAAGTGGTTTAATCCGAAACACCAGATGCGTGATGCGGGCGAACCTTCGATTCTCGCGGCGGTCGTCGAGCAGGTTTGTTCCAGCCACAATGTCGATCGGGATCGGGTTTACGTGGCGGGCGTTTCAGCCGGCGGTGCAATGGCCTCGATTCTTGCCGCAACCTATGCGGATATTTTCGCGGGCGCTGCGATATTCGCTGGAGCGGAATTCAAGGCCGCCACCAGTTTCTCCGAGGCGCTGGCTGCGATGACGCGAGGGGGGCCCGATCCCGTCCGGCAAGGACAGCTTGCCTTCGAAGCGATGCGCAGCGGTCTCGCGCGCAAGAATAGGCGGCGCATGCCTGTGATTGTGTTTCACGGCACTGCGGATAATCGCGTGCATCCCATCAATGCGGATCAGGCCATCACCCAGTGGAGCAAAACCAATGAGTGCCTGGCGGCGCAGCATGCAGAGAACGGGTTTCGCTTGACGGAAACTGTTATTGACGCCAAAGAGCCGGACGGTTACCCGTACCGCAAGCATATCTACGTGGACTCCGACGCTCGTGTGTTAATGGAAAAGTGGCTAGTAGAAGGTCTCGGGCACGCCTGGTCGGGCTCTCCTAAACCCAGCAAATACGGCGACCCCAAGGGCCCGAAGGCCAGCGCAGAAATCTGGCGCTTCTTCTCAGAAGCCGGGACAAAAAACTAGCAAGGC
>JBEKXC010000017.1:0-35120 GCA_049512435.1 Terriglobales bacterium
GAGAGCTGATACGACTTGCAGAGTATCTCGCCGTCTTCGTCCAGCAGAACGGCTTTTGTCGAGGTTGAACCGCCATCGATTCCGATGAAGCCCGCAACCGTGCTGCCTTTCTGAAACACCGCCGGGATGAATTTCTTGGGGCGGTAGTATTCCTTGAACCGATCGAACTCGTCACGATTGTCGATCAGCGCCTTACCGCCGGCCTTGGCTTTCTCCTCTTGCCGCCCGTAGTCTATGTAGTGGACTAAATTTCCATAGCCGCGATAGCAACCGATGCAATCGTCCTCAGTGCGTCCAAACTCAATCGCACCCAGGGCGGCAAAGTATTGAGCGTTCTGCGGAACTTTGATCAGATCTTCCGGCTTGGCGCCGTCCGGAATCGCGACCTTGCGCTCCTGCCACATGCGCGGAATATTTGCTTGCCAGGCCTCGCGCATGCCCCGAATAAAACTATTCGGTCCGCCCAGCAGCAGCACATGCGGCCGCAAGGTATGGCCGCGCGTCAGCACGCTCAGGTTTTGCAGCACGATGGCCTCAAACAGTGACGCCATCAACTCGTCCGGCGGCGTTCCGACTTTTTGCAGGCCGTTGATGTCGGTCTCTGCGAACACTCCGCACTTGCCCGCAACTTTGTGGAGCTTGATGCCGTGATACTTCTGTTCCGCCAGTTCGTCTATTGGAATTTTCAGCTTGGCATTAATCTTGTCGATGACCGCGCCCGTGCCACCAGCGCATTTGTCGTTCATCGACGGGATTTTTTTCTTTCGTCCGGTCGCTTCGTCATCCTTGAAGACGATGATCTTGGCATCTTGTCCGCCGAGTTCGATGACCGAATAGACCTCAGGGTGCAACTTCTCCACGGCTAGAGAAACAGCGGTGACTTCCTGCACAAACTTTGCGCCGATCTGGTCGCAAATCGGTCCGCCACCGGAGCCGGTCATAAACATGCGCGTGTTGTGGGAGTTGATGCCGGCTTCAGCCTCCATCCGCTTCAGAAACTCCAGCGTCTTTTCGGGCTGCTTGGTTTCATGGCGCTGATAATCCTGCCACAGCACTTGATCGCTCGCCGCGTCAACCACCATAGCCTTCACCGTGGTTGAGCCTACGTCCAGCCCCACCAGAAACTGGGTGTGGTGATCGTGCGGCTTCTGCGTCAATTTGGGCCGAACCTCGGGCTCGAGGGGAGCGATCTGAACCAGCGGCGAACCTTTGTGGTCGTGCATTTCTTCCTCTCTTGCTTTGGAAGGGGGCGCGCCCTTCGCGCGCCCAATCAATCATCATACAGTGACGGGGGTTTGGTGACCGTGACAAGGTTGCGGCAAAGGAGCCGCGCCTTATCAGTCGCCGCTCGCGGCCGCGGGCATCGCAACCGAAACCCGGCTCCGTTTCCAGAACCGCGTCTGCTTATCCATCCGATCACTCACGTGCAGCACGAATTGCGCCGCCGTTCCCGCAACTCCTTCGCGATGAGGTACGTGATAGAACGGCCGCTTTAGCTCACGATGCTCCTCGATGTACTCGCGGATTTCGTTCATGTTCTTGCCCGTGGACTTCAGGCACTGCTCGAACTCCGTCTTCGCCTTCACTTTGGCTTCGCCCAGCGCCATCTGGACGCGGCTGTGGGCGTTGACCTCGCCTTCGCCCGAAGTCTCAATCGGAAGAAAGATCATGTCCTTGAACTTATTGATCACCGCGGATTGCACTCCATCCGACTGCGAAGATGGCATGCAACCGAACGGCTTCAGCGCCAGCACCATGTGGCAAAGCTTGTGCACCGTGTAGTAAACGTTCTTGCCGACTTCCAGGTGCCCTTCGCCGCCGCGTGCGAACTGGTTGTAGAAAGGATGCGCCATCTCCGCTAATTCGGTCTGCGGCACAAGATGATGCGTGATGTCTCCCAGTTGCTTGATGGTGCGGTGGTAGAAAAAATTCCACATGCGCTCGCCGGCGCCGATCCCCCAAAGTTTCTTGTGCAGGCCGATGTAGTTGGCGAATTGCTTCTTCGCGTCGTACCACTCCGGATTTCGGTGCGGACGATTCACCGGCCATTTCGCGATGGCGTGCGCCTTCGCCTGGTACATCAGATAAGCCACCCAGGTCGCGATGGGCTCAACCAGCACTTGCGCGCCCTCGCGCTCCAGGAAATCAAACATGTGAAAGTTGCCGTCGCCTTCCGTGATCTGCGCCCAGAACTCGCCCGTGATTTTTACCAGCGGCTTCACCCGCGTCCGGTCCACTTCGATCGAGTCCATCTTTTCCCGCGCCGATCGCAGCGCATTCAAATAATCCTTACCCCACATGTGCTCATGCCATTTGCCGAACACATTGAAAGTGTTCCGCAGAACCTTATTGTTCTTGAACTTCGGTTTCGCCCAATCCGGCGCCCGTTCTTCAATCTCGAACGAGTCGCGATTCTTCAGGTCTTCACACAATCCATCGACCGCTTCCCGAAACACGCGATCGGTTTCACCCTGGTTCGCTTCATAGGGACGAATCTGGTAGAGAAGATCGTTGATCACATCGCCCAGGTGCATGGCATTCAGCATTCCGAAGCCGAAATCGATCGTGAACTTCAGGCCGGGTTCGCCGGACGCGGCCTTGATACCGTCACTGTCTTTGAACAGCAGCACGCGGAAACCGTCGAAGCCCGCGTTCTTCAGCGCAAAACGGTACTCGGCTTCATACATGCCGAAGCGGCAGGGGCCGCAAGAGCCTGCGGTGAAGAAGACGAAATTATCCAGAATCTGCTGGCGCGGCATGCCCTCTTTTTCCAAAAACTGGAGATACTGCACGAGATTGCCCACCGTGAAGTATGTCGGATTGCACTGGCCGTTATTTCCAAATTCCTTGCCAGTCTGGAAGCCGGCGACATTCGGCACCGGCAATTTCTCGCAGCGATAACCGCAGCCCTGAAAGACGGCCCGGATCAGGTCTTCGTGCTTCCAGGTAAAGCCGCCGAACAGAATCGTCACCTGGCTGCGCTGCTCGGCGGTAAAAGCCCGCTCGATCGGACGATGGAAATGTTCAGGCGCATCAAGTCCGGCAATCTTTCGCAGGCGCGCGCGTTCCGCTTCCAGGCGCTTCTTGATTTCAGAATCATTTTCAATCTGGATAAGATTCGTCGCCATAAGTTCCTCCGGCTGTGTGTTGAATTTGGGCGTTGGTTTTATAAGGAGATAGTTGCAGCTGGGATGATCGTCGATTGGCTGGCGGAGCGAGGCTCAGTACAAGCAGGACACAGTGCAATCTGCGACCGGGAGTCCTACGTATCACTCGTGAGCTGTCAACAAACCGCATCCGAACTCCAGGATCTTGGCTAGGAGGTTCGAAGTCTTACACCGGCGGAACTGCAGCGAGGGAGTTCCGCAAGCGCCGGATTTTGCAAAAAAACCTTGAGATGCAAAAGCCCAGGAACCAGTTGCTCTAATTTTGCATTCCTGCTGTTTTACATTCCCGCTCAAGGACGAAGCGAGGTCGACCCACCACAACTTTCTAGCAGAAATTGCGTTCCAGTTCAATCCGTTCCCGTACATTGCCACTGCCGCGGCATCTGGCTGAGAAGTGCCCGGGAGTTCTCACCCGGTAACGCTGGCCGCTCAGCAATATGCCGCCAATTCTGCCCCGGTAGTCGCTGATCCGTAGTCCCTGATCTTCCGTGACCTCGGAACGACGTTCGCCACTTGCTATGCTCCGATTGAGTTCCAGGAGGGCCCTTTGCCCGCGACCGCTCAGAAATCCGCTCACGAATCGACGCACCCATCAGGTCACGAATCATCGCCACACACATCGCCACGCACATCGACGATCAAGATCCTCTATGCTGAGTCCGACGAATCTACACTCTCCGCCCAAGCTGCCGAGATGGTCAAGGCCGGACATCACGTGACCACTGCCCTCAACCGCCAGGGCGTCCAGGAGGCCCTGCGCCACGGCGCCTTCAACCTCGTCATCCTTGGCGCCACCTTGTCGAAGGACGATCGCCATCACCTGCCCTACATGGTCAAGAAGGCCCACGCCGGAACGAAGGTTCTGGTCATGCACGCCGGCACGCACCATCACGAAGTCGATGCCGTCGTGGACCCCAACATCAGCATGCACCGAATTCTAGAAAAGATTGCCGCCGTACTCCAGCCCGCAGCCGCCCGCTAATCATTCACCGTAGTTACTCACCGTAGAGACGCGGCTCGCCGCGTCTCCCGCTGTGGGCGCGAGCAAATCGGTAAACAAAAAAGGGTCTGGGCGGGTGGAGAGAGTAAGACCCGCCAGACCCGCCAACTTCCAGGCTGACCAGATCATTCTCACGATCCCCGGCCCTGGGGTTGTCAAACGCTTGTCAACATTTCGTCATTAATTCTGCCGTGCCAAAGTCCAGGCGGTGTCTCCTTCGCGCGCGAGACGAGGCAAGCCTGGTCTCTACCGCTGATTTTCAGGAGAAGCCGCCAAAACTTAAAATGGGCCGCCAGCCAAGAAGCGGTGACACTTCCTTGGCTATCGGCCCATTCGATCCGGACTGGGATCGGAGGTGATATTCACATGCTAAACCCTCCGGCTCCTTTGTCAAGGATCAACTTCCGCGCCTCCAACCCAGCCTCCGACATTGATTCCCAATTTAAGAAAAGTCGCCCCAAAACCCCCTCCCATCATTGACACCTTCCTCGCCACAGTGTTACTTTTATTGTTTTTAGAAACGGCTCTTCTTCCAGCAGAATCAGCCAGTTAACGTCAGCAAGGATTCGAGTCAATTCGATCATCAGAAAATGGACCAGACACTCCGACAACTAGGCGAACTACTGCTCGGAGCCGTACCCACCGTCCTCCTTCTGGCGATGTTTTACGTCCTTTATACCTTCCTCGTGTATCGCCCGCTCAGCGCGGTGCTCGCCGAGCGGCGCAACCGCACCCAGGGCGCCATGGAAAAAGCGCGCGCCGACATCGCTGCCGCCGAGGCCCGCACTGCCGACTACGAGCAGCGCCTGCGCGAAGCTCGCCAGAAGATCTTCAAGAACCAGGAAGCCCGCCGCCAACAGAACACCCAGTCCCGCAACCAAACCGTGCTTGAAGCGCGCACCCGAGCCCAGGAACAGGTCAAGTTGGCCCGCGCCGCCATCGAAGGGGATAAGCAGCAAGCCATGGCGAAGTTGCAGTCCGACGCAACCCGACTCGCCACCGAAATCGTGCGCACCGTCCTGCGCCCCATGACATCGCCCAGTCAGGTCGGTGGCCAATGAAGTGGCTCACAAAGAAGCCCAGCGGCCTCGTATCAGGGCATCGCTTTAGCGATGCCGCCAACCGCCTGCGATCAACCGCCCCTTCAGGGGCTGGACTCCTGGCGCTCGCGCTCGCTCTGCTGGCGTTCTTGTCGTCCGTTCCCGCGCGAGCCTACGCGCAAGAGCAATCCGCCGCATCGACGTCGCAGCAGGGATCAGCCGACGCCAAGTCAGGCGAGACCAGGTCAGCCGACACCAGGTCAGCCGACTCCAAAAAAGATAACCAGGCCGCGCCCGGCCACAAGAGCATCGCTCGAGAACTCGCCCACGAAACCCGCGAGGCGGAAGGAGACGACCAGGAAGAAAACGCAAATCTCAAGCACGCTGCGCCCGTGCAATGGCTGGCTCGCAAAATCGGCTTGAGCGTCCACGGCGCACATCTGCTGGCGCTCTCGCTGAACTTCGCCATCATAGCGGTCGTCGTAATCTGGGCCGCACGCAAGTTCCTGCCCGGGGTCTTCCGCAACCGCACCGCCTCCATTCAGCAGGCTTTGCAGGAAGCGCGCGCCGCCAGCCAGGACGCCAATCGCCGCTTGGTGGACATCGAGACTCGTCTTCGCCAGTTAGATGTGGAAATCGGACGCATGCAGTCCACCGCCGAAAGCGAAGCTGCAGCCGAGGAAGGCCGCATCAAGAATGCCGCCGAAGCCGACGTTCGCAAAGTCGTACTGGCTGCCGAGCAGGAAATCGCCGCCGCCGCCAAGCAAGCCCGCCGCGAACTGACCAACCACACCGCCGGACTCGCCATTGCTCTCGCCAGCCAACAGATTCACGTCGATTCGAATACCGACCAGGTATTGGTCCGTACCTTTGCCTCAGGGCTGGCGTCTCATCCTTCTTCGCTGGGATCTTCTTCGGATGGATCTTCGCAGGATGATGACAACCACGGCGGAAAGGACGGCCGCTAGCCATGGCCTCCGTCGTCGGCACCTACGCCCGCGCCTTCGCCGACGTAGTGATGACAAAAAGCAACCTCCTCGATCCCGCGCGCATGCTGTATGAATTGCACGGCATCGAGGCCCTGCTCAAGGAAAACGATACGTTGCGCCGCGTCCTGGAAAACCCGTCCATACCCGGCAACAGCAAACGCGCCGTGCTCGATGCCGTCACCGAGCGCCTGGGCAGCACCAGGCAGGTGCGGAATTTTATCGCCGTACTCATCGATCACAGAAGGCTGCCGCTGTTTAGCGAAATCCTGAAACACTTGGAGCAGGAATTAGACTATCGCCAGGGCTTCGCGGAAGCGCAAGTCAGCAGCGCGCGCCCACTGAGCGATCCAGAGAAACAGATGCTCGAAGCCGAGATTACAAGAATGACCGGCAAAAAAGTTAGAGCAAAATACGAACAAGATGCCTCGCTACTAGGAGGAGCAGTAGTTCAAGTAGGCAGCACCATCTACGACGGTTCAGTAAAGGGCCAATTGGAGCGGATAAGAGAGCAGTTGGTGGAAGGTTGATACTCCAAGCTTCGAGTAATCCAGCAGTAGAGACGGGGCTTGCCCCGTCTCAGGAGCGCCCAACCGCCGCGTTAGCAAAAGAACTGAGAGCTGAAAACTGAAAGCTGATAGCTGACTTATGGCACAAATCAAAGCAGACGAAATCACCCAATTAATCCGCGAGCAAATCGAGCACTACGAGTCGAAAATCGCGGTCGACGAAGTTGGTACCGTCATCACCCTCGGGGACGGCATCGCCCGTGTCTACGGCCTCGACAAGGTTATGGCGGGCGAGTTGCTCAGCTTCCCCCACGGCGTGGCCGGAATCGCCATGAACCTCGAAGAAGATCAGGTCGGCGTGGTCATCCTCGGCGAATACACCGAGATCAAAGAAGGCGACGAGGTCAAGCGCACCGGCCGCATCATGAGCGTGCCCGTGGGCGACGCCCTGATTGGCCGCGTCGTGAACTCGCTCGGCGTCCCGATTGACGACAAGGGTCCAATCGCCACCGATAAATTCATTGCCATTGAGCGCCTCGCTCCCGGCGTCATCGACCGCCAGCCCGTTCGCGAACCCATGGCCACCGGATTGAAGGCCATCGACTCCATGATCCCCATCGGCCGTGGTCAGCGCGAGTTGATCATCGGAGATCGCCAAACCGGCAAAACCGCCGTTGCTCTCGACACCATCATCAACAGCAAGGGCAACAACCTGATCTGTATCTACAACGCCGTCGGTCAGAAGCGCTCGTCGATTGCCCAGGTGGTCAAGATTCTCGAAGATGCTGGCGCCATGGAATACACGATCGTGGTTGCCGCGTCGGCTTCCGAACCCGCTCCCATGCAGTACATCTCTCCTTACGCGGCATGCGCCATGGGCGAATTTTTCCGCGATTCGGGACGTCACGCCCTTTGCATCTACGACGATCTTTCTAAACACGCCGCCTCCTATCGCGAAATTTCGCTTTTGCTCCGCCGTCCCCCCGGCCGCGAAGCTTATCCCGGTGACGTTTTCTATCTCCACTCGCGTCTGTTAGAGCGAGCCGCCAAGCTCAGCGATAAGAACGGTGGAGGGTCGCTAACCGCGCTCCCTGTAATCGAAACTCAGGCGGGCGACGTCTCAGCCTACATTCCGACCAACGTGATTTCGATTACCGACGGCCAGATTTATCTTGAAACCGACCTGTTCAACCAGGGCGTTCGCCCGGCCGTGAACGTAGGACTCTCCGTGAGCCGCGTCGGCGGCAGCGCGCAGATCAAAGCCATGCGCCAAGTCGCTGGAACGCTAAAACTGGAACTAGCCCAGTACCGCGAACTGGCCGCCTTTGCCCAGTTCGGCAGCGATTTAGACAAAGCTACGCAGGCGCAGTTGAATCGCGGTCAAAGGCTGGTCGAACTGCTAAAGCAAAACCAGTTTTCGCCGCTCCCTTTTTCGAAACAGATTCTGATCATCTTCGCCGGTACCAGCGGAGTGCTCGACGACATGCCGGTCGACCAGGTGCGCGATTTCGAGAAAGATCTCTACAAGTACGTGGACACAACCAATCCAAGTCTGCTCAACACCATCATGGAAAAGAAGATTCTAGACGACAATTTAAAAGCAGAATTGTCCAGAGTAATAAAAGAAGCAAAGCAGCAATTCGTAGACTCAAGGCAAGCAGTAGCGAAATAAAGGTTCTCAGTTCTCGGTTCTCAGTTCTCAGTAAACCCTGCGTGCCAGGAGATTTTGACTGAACTGAGAACTGAGAACTGAGAACTGAGAACTGACCATGGCCAACATCCTCGACATCCGGCGCCGCATCCGTAGCGTGGTCAACACGCGGCAGATCACCAAGGCCATGAAGACCGTCTCCGCGGCCAAGTTGCGCCGTGCGCAGGAGGGTGCCCTGGCCGCCCGTCCGTACGGGCAGATGCTCATCAACGTTCTCAAATCGCTCGTGTCTCGAGCCGAGATCTACGATCCGCTCACCGGGGAGCCGCGTCATCCCCTGCTTGCCGAGCGCCCTGAAAAAAACATCCTGCTGATCGTAGTCACGGGAGATAAGGGACTCGCCGGGGCGTTCAACACCAATATCTTGAAGATGGCTTCCAAATTTATCCGGTCGAAGCCCGA
The DNA here is from genome assembly GCA_049512435.1 of Terriglobales bacterium. GTDB lineage: Bacteria > Acidobacteriota > Terriglobia > Terriglobales > Acidobacteriaceae > Acidiflorens. The sequence continues at coordinate 8,816 of JBEKXC010000017.1, forward strand.
TCAGAATATCGATGTCGAATGTATCGGACGCAAGGGCCGCGACTTCATGCGCCGCCGTTACCCCATGGCCCCACCGCGCCCCAATGAAGCGACAGACAATGCGGAAAGGGATAATGGAGCGACGGGCGCCTCGCTCGTCCACCCCAATACTGAAGCGGCTCCACAGCGCGCCGGCCGCGTGCAGATCGTAGGCGAATACGTCGGAGTTCTAGGCAAAGTCGACCATAATTTCGCGGATACTCTTGGCCAAGGCGTGATAGCCCGCTACTGTCGCGGCGAGATTGATGCCGTCTACATTCTCTTCAATGAATTCAAATCGGTCATCGCGCAACGCCTCGTAGCCGAGCGCCTGCTGCCGATCAAGGAGATTGGCGAAGTCGACGTCCAGATGGCGGAAGAGCCGTCGGAAGAAGAACGCAAGAAGAGAATCGAAGCGGCAAAGTCGGCCCACGCCGGTTTGCGTCCATTGGACACCAGCGCCGTCGATGAAGCCGCCGGCAAGTTCGGGGCCGCGCCGGTCGACTACATCTATGAGCAGCCGCCCGGCGAATTATTCCAGGGAATTTTGCCGAAGTACATCGGCATACAGATTTTCCGTGCATTGCTCGAGTCCGTAGCCGCCGAGCACGCCGCCCGCATGACGGCGATGGATGCGGCAACCAGCAACGCCAGCGACATGATCGATTCGCTGACGCTGATCATGAATCGCGCGCGTCAGGCCAAGATTACAAAAGAAATTATAGAAATTGTAAGCGGAGCAGCAGCACAGCAGTAAGTTGAGCATCCAGCCCCGATAGGGGCGACTTAGCTTAGCCCAGCGCTTCAGCGCTGGGACGAGCCAAAGAAACGACTCAAGTCCCGGAGGGACGACCGAATTCTACGCAGAACAAGAGACCTCATTTATGTCAGAAAATATCGGAAACGTAATCCAGATCGCAGGCCCTGCCGTAGACGTGCAGTTTACCGAAGCGGCGATGCCCCCTATCTACCAGGCTCTCCGCGTGGTTAGCGACGGCTTCACTGTGCCGTCCCCCGTCAACGTCATTCTTGAAGTCCAGCAGCATCTAGGCGAAGGCCGAGTGCGCTGCGTGGCCATGGAAGCTACCGAAGGCATGGTGCGCGGCATGAAAGCAATCGACCAGGGCGGACCCATCTCCGTCCCCGTAGGCCGCGGCACGCTCGGCCGCGTGATGAACGTCATCGGCGAACCCGTGGACAAACTTGGTCCCATTGCCTTTGACAAGAGGATGCCAATCCACCGTATGGCGCCCGCATTCGATGAGCAGTCGACCACCGCCGAGATGTTTGAGACCGGCGTGAAAGTAGTGGACCTCATCCAGCCATTCTTGAAAGGCGGAAAGATCGGCCTCTTCGGCGGCGCCGGCGTCGGCAAGACGGTTGTCATCATGGAGCTGATCAACAACGTCGCCAAACAGCACGGCGGATTTTCCGTGTTCGCCGGCGTAGGCGAGCGCACCCGTGAAGGCAATGACCTCTGGCTGGAAATGACCGAGTCGGGAGTTATCAAGCCCGGCAAACCTGACGAGTCCAAAGCGGCTTTGATCTATGGACAGATGACCGAACCCCCCGGTGCGCGTCTCCGCGTTGCGCTCACCGCGCTTACTGTAGCCGAATATTTCCGCGACGAAGAAGGCTCCGACACACTTCTCTTCATCGACAACATTTTCCGCTTCACGCAAGCCGGCTCCGAAGTGTCCGCCTTGTTGGGCCGTATGCCCAGCGCTGTCGGGTATCAACCCAACTTAGCGACCGAAATGGGCGAGTTACAGGAGCGCATTACTTCAACTAAGAAGGGGTCAGTAACATCGGTGCAGGCGATTTACGTCCCCGCCGACGACTTGACCGATCCCGCGCCGGCCACGACGTTCGCTCATCTCGATGCTACAACTGTGCTTTCGCGTGCGCTTACGGAGATTGGAATTTATCCGGCAGTCGATCCTCTGGCTTCCACATCGCGCATTCTTGATCCCAGAATTGTTGGGCAAGATCATTACGATGTGGCGCAGATGGTAAAGAAGACACTTCAGACCTACAAAGACCTGCAGGACATCATCGCCATTCTTGGCATCGACGAACTTAGCGAGGACCAGAAAGTAACGGTCGCGCGCGCGAGAAAGATCCAGAAGTTTCTCTCCCAGCCGTTCTTTGTGGCTGAGCAGTTCACCGGCACTCCCGGACGCTATGTGAAGATCGCCGACACCGTGAAAGGTTTCCGCGGCATTGTGGAAGGGAAGTATGATGACATCCCCGAGCAGGCTTTCTACATGAAGGGAACGATCGACGAAGTGCTGGAGACGGCGGAGAAGATGAAGGTCGTGGCAGCATAACTGAATGCTAAGTACTTACTGAAAACTGTGCCAAACACTTTCCAACTCGAAATCGTCACTCCCTCCCGGTTGCTGGTGAAGGAAGCGGCGGAGGAAGCCCAGATCCCCGGAGCGAGCGGATACCTGGGTATTCTTCCCGGCCACGCTCCGCTGATTACCGAGCTAGCTGTCGGTGTGATTACGTACAAGGCAAGTGGCGCCACGCACACGCTGTCAGTGGCGTGGGGGTTCATGGAGGTGCTGCCCGACCAAGTGACGATTTTGGCAGAGACCGCGGAGCGTCCGAACGAAATTGACACAGAGCGCGCCCAGAAATCCAAAGAGCGGGCGGAACAGCGCTTGAAGAGCAACAATCCTGAGATTGATTACACGCGAGCCGAAGACGCATTGCAGCGCGCGGAAACACGTCTGAGCGTTGCGAAGGACGTTACCAAAGAAAAATAGATTTACAGCAGGTCGTGTGGCGGCGGGGCGCGGCCCCGTCATGATCGAGCAAATCAAGTCACCGCAGAGGCGATCCGTCCCTACGTTTTAGTTTTAGGCGCCTTCATTCCCAGTTCTTTCATTACCATCTGCAGATCCTTCCACGCCTCGCCCTTCTGCCGCGGATCGCGCAGCAGAAACGCCGGATGGTAGGTGACCGCCAGCTTGCATCCATCCCAGTTGGGATCGTTGCTGCGTAGTCCCCCCGGCCGGAAGTCGTAAAAACGCCCCCGCAGCTGCATCATCGAAGCATTCATTGCCAGCAGCGTCTTCGCCGCCACCGCTCCCAGGGCCACGATCACCTTCGGCTTAATCACCCCGATCTGCCGCATCAGAAACGGCGAGCAGGTGGCGCACTCCTCGCGTTCCGGCGTGCGATTGCCCGGCGGCCGGCACTTCACAATGTTCGCGATGTACACATCCTTGCGCTCGATCCCCATCGCCTTGATCATGTTGTTGAGGAGCTGCCCGGCACGTCCGACAAAGGGCTCGCCCTGCGCGTCTTCATCGGCTCCCGGCCCTTCGCCCACGAACATCAACTCCGCCTTCGGGTTGCCCACGCCAAATACAATCTGCTTCCGTCCCTGTTTATGGAGCACGCAGCGCGTACAGTCGCCGAGGTCTTCGCGAATCATCTTCAGCGCCTTCACCGGATCGCTCACACCCTGCTCGGGCTTCAGCGCGATCACGTCAAAAATATTCTCGTCACTCTGATTTGCAACGAGACTCGCAACCGGAATCGCAACTGCCGTGGCCTTCCTTGGACTCATTTCTTCTCCAGGCTCAAATGTGTGTTCCGAAATAGCGATTCCCGCTTCGCCCAGTGCAAGCGATGACGCCGACCGAGGCCGCCGGTAAAAATCATAGATCCCCATCTCGTTGTAGTACCGGATGCGGGCCGCAAGCGCGCGGCGAAGTTCGGGGTCAAGAGTGCGGGGCATCGCGGATAAGAATAGCAACTTTTCACCACGGAGACACGGAGTCACAGAGAAAAGCAAAGATCTTTTTCTGGGATTTCTCCGTGCCTCCGTGCCTCCGTGGTGAATAAGCCTTGTTACCGGGAAGCCACGCTGCTGCGCTTCCGAAGCTTCACCACCTGGTCCAGCACGCGGTGCGCAACTTCCCATTTCGAGGTCTCGGGAACCTCGACTACTTCGCTCTGCGAGATGATCGTGACCGCGTTACGGTCGGAATCAAAGCCAATGCCCTCACGCGAAACGTCATTCACGACGATTGCATCCAGCGACTTCGACGCCAGCTTCTTGCGCGCGTTTTCCAGCACGTTCTCCGTTTCTGCAGCAAAACCAACGACGATCTGCGAAGTCTTCCGGCGCGCGACTTCGGCCAGAATATCCGCGGTCGGTTCGAGTTCGAGAGTCATCTCACCCTTGCGCTTGATCTTCTGCCCCGCCGCCCGTTTCGGCCGGAAGTCGGCCACAGCCGCGGTCTTGATCACTACCGTGGCTTCGGGTAGGAATTTCAAAACCGCCGTCAGCATCTCCTCTGCTGTTTCCACCGGCGTCAATTCCGCCGCCCCAGGAGCGGCCAGCGCAGTCGGTCCGCTCACCAGCAGCACGCGTGCTCCGCGCCGCAGCGCCGCTTCCGCGATGGCATAGCCCATGCGCCCGCTCGAACGGTTCGTCAAATACCGCACCGGATCGATCTTCTCCCGCGTCGGCCCCGCCGTCACCAGCACCGTTTCGCCCGCCAGATCCTGCGCAGCGCCGAGCGCTTCCATGACCGCCGCCACAATCGCCTCGTTCTCCGCCAGTCGCCCAGCCCCGGTCATTCCGCACGCCAGATAACCCTGGCCGGGATCCACGATGCGAACTCCGCGCTTGCGCAATATTTCCAGATTTGCTTGCGTGGCCACGTGATTCCACATGTTGACGTTCATCGCCGGAGCCACCACCACTGGAGCGGTAGTCGCGAGATAAAGAGTGCTCAGAAAGTCGTTTGCAATTCCCTGCGCGAAGCGCGCCAGCACATCGGCCGTTGCCGGCGCCACCAGCAGCGCATCGATCGCCTGCGCAACCGCAATATGCTCAATCGCCGACTCGACATTCGCCGGTTCGGCTTCGGAACCAGACCCGGAGCCGAACATATCCGTGATAACTTTTTCTCCGGAGAGCGCCGCGAATGTTAGTGGACGAACAAACTCCTGCGCGGCTCGCGTCATCACGACTTGCACCCGAATGCCGCGGTCTTGAAAAAGGCGCACGATTTCCGCCGCCTTATAAGCTGCGATCCCACCGCACACACCCAGTGCAATTTTCATAGCAATAACGTGCAGCGCGGACACTCTTGTCCGCGTGCGGCCCCAGAGCGTTCACCGACCGTAGGTCGAGACGCCGGAACGGGCCGCAGACAAGAGTGTCCGCGCCACTCTAATTTACGCGTCTTCTTTTTTTTACGCGTCTTCCGCGAACACTTTGTTCAGAGTCTCGGCCGCGGCGACTACGGGCAATTTCGGAATCTCCGGAATCAGCCATTTCACCTTGCCCGCCTTGATTTCATCCTGTGCGATCCGGCAGGGTTTGCGCGATCCGGTATCGATCACCGGAGGCGCGCCGCCTTGCAGTTGCCGTGCCCGCCGTGCCGCCACCAGAATGTACCGATAGTTGCTGTCGAACCCTTCTACCAGCTTCATACTCTCCCCCAAGAACTTCATGCGTCCTTCACGCCGGCGGGTGCAAAAGAAGCCAGAATCGGCTGCACCCGTTCCCGCGCCTGTTCCAGTTGGCAAGCCTGTGCGATCTTTACCAGCCGCTTTTCTTCTTCGGAAAGTTCCGCCCTGCTTCGCTGCACCCGCTCCGCCAGCACGATGTCCTTCAGTTGGTCCGCGGATTGCTCCAGCAGGTTGTTCACTAATATATAGTCGTATTTCGAGTAATTCTCAATCTCTCGGCGGGCCGTGTCCAACCGGCGACGGATCACCGCCTCCGAATCGAGGGCCCGGGCCCGCAGCCGCTCCTCCAGTTCTTTCCGGTTCGGGGGAAGAATAAAGATGCTTACCGCGTCCGGAATCTTTCGCTTGACCTGGCTCGCTCCTTGCACATCGATGTCCAGCAGGAGGTCGTTGCGGCGCGCCTCGGCCTCGCGCTGAAACCGCCGCGCCGTGCCGTAGTAGTTTCCGAAGACCTCCGCGTGTTCCAGAAACTCATCGGCCGCGATCATGGCTTCGAATTCTTTCCGCGAAACGAAGAAATATTCCTTGCCGTTCTGCTCGCGTCCGCGCGGCGGCCGCGTAGTATACGAAATAGAAAAATCTAGGTGACGAACCATCTTGAACAGTTCGTTCACCAGCGTGGATTTACCAGATCCCGACGGCGCAGAAATAATGTAGACGATACTCATTCAGACAATGCTCATCCAAAGAAGGCTCATTCCGAGAAGGCTCATTCCAGGTTCTGCACCTGCTCCCGCGATTTCTCGATGTCCGACTTCATCAGCAGGCCCATCTCCGTAACCTGCAGGGCCTCGCCGGCCAGGCCCGAGGTTTTCGAAAGCATGGTGTTTGCCTCGCGATTCATCTCTTGCAGCAGGAAATCCATCTTCTTGCCTACTTCACCGCCCTCATCGAGCAACCCGAGAAAATGCTTTACGTGCGCATTCAGCCGGACCAGTTCCTCCTGTATGTCGCTGCGATCGACCAGCACGGCGACTTCCTGCAGTATCCGTTCCTTGTCCACCTGTGCGCCCAGCACTTCCAGCATGCGCGCCTGCAAGCGTTCCGAATAGCTGCGCAGAATGGTGCTGCGATGCCTATCCACTCCGGCCGCGGCTTTTTGCAGATTTGCCATGCGAGCGCGCAACTCGGTGCTGATGCTGCGGCCTTCTTCTTCGCGCATTTCATTCAGACGGGAGAGCGCTTCGTCCACCCGCGCCATCACCGCGCTCTCCAGTTCGTCTGCCGATTTCTCGGCGCCCGAGTCCATCGCGCCCGGCATCCTCAAAACCACGTTCAGATCGGGCTCCCCCTTAACCCCAAATTCATCGGCCGCCGCGCGGAACGCCTGTACGTAGCCGGCAATCAATTGCCGGTTGAGCGCGACCCCGTTGGTGCCCGAGCGGTCCAGGTTCAGGATGACCTCCACGTGCCCGCGAGCCATTTTCTCTTTCAGAATCCGGCGCAACTTCATCTCCAGCGCGTCGGTGTCAGATGGCAAGCGGAAGTGGAGATCCAGAAAACGATGATTCACCGATTTCAGCGACAGAGCAAACGTCAGCTGGGCATTGACCTGCCCTTTAACCTGCGCGAATCCCGTCATGGAGCGAAGTGTCATAAATGCTTTTTTCACGCTTCGGCAAACTGCAATTCGTAGAGCCGCCGGTACGTGCCCAACTTCTGCATCAGCTCTTCATGCGCGCCAATGTCGCTGATAGTGCCGTTCTCCAGCACGACGATGCGATCCGCACGGCGCACGGTCGACAGGCGGTGCGCAATCACAAACACAGTACGCCCAGTCATGAGGTTTTGCAGCGCCGATTGCACCAGCGACTCCGACTCGCTATCCAGCGCCGACGTCGCTTCGTCCAGAATCAGAATCGGCGCATTTTTCAGGATGGCCCGCGCAATCGCGATGCGCTGCCGCTCCCCGCCCGAAAGCCGCACCCCGCGCTCCCCGATCATCGTGTTGTACCCTTCCGGAAGCCCGCGAATGAATTCATAGGCGCGCGCCGCCCGCGCCGCTTCTTCCACCTTCTTCTGCGATACGTGCGGCTGTCCGTAGGCGATATTGTTCCTCACCGTGTCGTTAAACAACACCGTATCCTGCGTGACAATCCCGATCTGCGATCGCAGCGATTCCAGCGTAACCTCCCGCACATCGCTGTCGTCAATCAGAATGCGCCCGCCGCTGACGTCAAAGAAGCGCGGGATCAGGTGCACCAGCGTGCTCTTGCCCGCGCCGCTCGATCCGACTACCGCCAGCACTTCACCCGCTTTCACTTCCAGATTAATGTCACGCAGTACGACCGGCGAGTCTTCGGCTGTCTCATAGGAAAAAGACACATCCTCAAACCGGATCGCCCGTGCAAACTTACCCATCCGTTTCGCCGACGGCTTCTCTCGCACTTCGTCTTCCATATCCATGAAGCGGAAAATCTCGGAAGACGCTCCCACCGCCTGCTGGAAATTGTTATTGAACTGCGCGAACTTGCGCACCGGATCATAGAGCTTGAACACCGCCACAATGAAGGCCAGAAATGTTCCCGCCGTGAAAACGTGGTGGTTGATCTGGTTCCTGCCCATCAGCACCAATAACGCAATCGCGATCGAGCCCAGAATATCCATCAGCGGAGAGCTGATCGCAAACGCCGCCACCAGCCGCAGGTTCGCCCGGAACAGCCGTCGCGCCGCGGCCCGGAAGCGCCCCATCTCCCAGTTCTCCATGCCAAAAGCCTTGACGATCCGGTTGCCCGTAATCGTCTCGTGCAGAATGTTCTGGATCTCGGCCAGCTTATCCTGCCCGCCCCGCGTCGTGCTGCGTACTTGCCGGCCGATTTTCCTCGACGAGTACAGAATCACGGGAACGAAAAGCAGCAGCACCCAGGCCAGCTTCCCTCCCAGCCCAACCACCACCCACGCAAGAAATACAAAAGTAAAAAACTGCTGCAGGAATTCGGCCAGCACACTCGACATCGCGTATTGCACTTTCTCGATGTCGTTGATGATCGTCGAGAGCAATGTGCCCGTGGTGTGTTTCGTAAAAAATGCCGCCGAACTCCGCAGGAAGGCGTTATACAAATCGTCCCGCAGGTCCGTGATCATGCCGAAGCCGGCGTAGTTCACCAGCAAAGTTCCGATGTAATCGAAGATCCCTTTCAATACCGTGGCCGCCACCAGCGCGAAGGCAACCATCGTCCACGGATTATGAAAGTGGGGCGGAACCAGTTGTTGAAGGTTGAGAAAGCGGCTGCTGCCCGGCAGCTTGAACAACGGAATGGTCTTTTCCGGGGAGCCGGGATTCAGGACGCGATCAAAAATCGGGCCAATGAGCAGAACTCGGCCCGCATCCAACAACCCCACCAGCGCCATCAGCGTCACGGAAGCGAGAAGCGGCCACCAGTAAGGCAGTGCATAGTGCAGCAGGCGCGTGATCGGACGAGGCGAACGAGGCGAACCGGGCGGACCGGAATTTGCCGGAGTTCCTGCACCCTTCGCGTCCGCCACTGTGGAGGTTGCCATGCGTGGTCCTGCCAATTCTACATGTGATTCCTGGTAGACATTGTGTGGAAGCGGGGCTATGCCCCGCTTGGACGGGGCAGAGCCCCGTCCCCACACAACTCAGTCGGCATCTACTTCGGACTATCTCGATGCACGACCTTCACCTTGTATCCCGCTTTTCGCAGCCGCTGCCTTACATCTTCGGCAATCATCACCGAGCGGTGCTGTCCGCCGGTGCATCCGAAGCCGATGGTCAGGTAGCTCTTGCCCTCGCGAATGTAATGCGGCAGCAGGTAGACGAGCAGCTCCGAGATGCGGTTAATGAACTCCTGCGTCTGCGGAAACGAGCGTATATACTTCGCGACCCGCGGATGCCGTCCCGTCAGCCCGCGAAACTCTGGCACAAAATGAGGGTTGGGCAGAAAGCGCACATCGAACACCAGGTCGGCGTCATCCGGCAAGCCGTGTTTGTATCCAAAGCTCACGCACGAGACCAGAATCGTCTGCTGGCTCCCGGAGTGTTGTTTGAAGCGGTCGGTCAAGTGCGCCCGCAGTTCATGAACGTTAAACTTGGAAGTATCAATGACCAGGTCGGCAAGCGCGCGAAGCGCCCGCAGATGTCGTCGCTCGGCTCCGAGCGAGGCCCGCACCGTCGTCCCCGTTCCGAGCGGATGCGGCCGCCGCGTCTCGCTGTAGCGCCGCAGCAACGCAGCATCACTCGCTTCCAGGTAAATCACCCGCGTCGGTATCGTCCGCTTCACCGACTTCAGAATCGCCGGCAGCTTTTCCAGTTGCGATCCCTCGCGCACATCCACCACCAGCGCCGTGCGCGGAATCTCGCCCGATTGCAGTGCCAGCTCGGCAAAACGCGGAATCAGCTCCACCGGCAGATTGTCCACGCAGTAGTAACCAAGATCTTCGAAGGCTTTCAATGCCGAAGCCTTCCCTGACCCGCTCATGCCGGTAATGATGACCAGCTCCGCGGCGGCGTGCGGCTCGCCCTTGCGCCCACGAACCTTCTCCGGCGCGCGGCGTCCCGTAGCAGACTTTCCCGCCACGTGCATTATTCTCTTGAGGCGGCGCAGTGGCATGCCGGAAATCTTAGCATTTCAGAGGGATTGGAGCCGGGAAAGAGAAATGAACCAATGGATACGGTCTGAAATTGGTGGGCGCAGTAGGATTCGAACCTACGACTTCCACCGTGTGAGGATGGCACTCTACCGCTGAGTTATGCGCCCATGTTTTCGCGGCAAATTCATCATAACATCCTACTTCCGTGTCCGGGTCGCGGTCCTTGCACGGCTGCTGCCTGTCTTGTACTGCGCATTGTGATTACACACCCATAAACTCTGGGCGGTAGTCCTTCCAGATCCCGGTTGCGGGCGAGATTATCCGCACCGGAGCATCTTCCGCGTGTTTCGCAGTCCTCGCCCATTGCCATGCGTGTTGGATTTCGGAGGATTCGAAGTAACGCGTCTCGGATTGCAGAACGGCGGCTCCCGCGGTGAGAATGTCCACAACTTCTTCCCAACGATGCGCTCCGACAATCGCCATGCGGGCAATCTGGCTGGTGTGCTTTTGCAGAAACCGAAGGTCCTCCCAGCGTGCCTTCCATTCGGCTCCCTGCATCTCTGTAAGGTCCGCGAGGATGCCGATCGGGTGCTTCTTGTGTTGTGCGATGAAGAATTCAAGCTGCGGCTCGAATGCTTTGAAGTCTTCATCCGACAGCGTCCCGGCCACCTTGAAACCGAATGCCGCTCCTTCAGTTTCCTTAAGTCGTTCAATCACAGGCGCACCTCTTGTTTTGATTAGAAGTCTTGATTAGATGCTATCGTAAATCGCTTTGGGAAGGGCCCGACTTTACGGTCTGCTGAAGATTTCGAGTAGAGACGGGGCTTGCCCCGTCTGGGGGCCATCCGAGAACCATGTGCAAGCAAGAACGTGTCACGCCTTTCGGCATCCACCGAGCCTCTTGACCGGCGTGGCCGCTCCCGGTAGCCTCATTTCATCGACCTTCATGGCCCCGTCCGACATTCCCGACCCTCGATCCGTAACTCGTTCAAGGGAAAATACTTCCTCGCGTTCTCCGGGTGCGGAGGGGGCGCAACTTTCGCCCCCGGATGGGGTTTCTATTGATGTGAGCAGCGTGGCCATCGATCGCGGGCTGCTGAACTTTGCGGGAGAGCCGGCGTCTTCGCCCTTCGCCATGGCAAATTCCAGCTCAGACCAGGCCGTTTCCGACGTCGACGTGATGCTGCGGGTGAAGGCGGGCGACGAATCCGCCTTCGCTTACCTGGTGCAGAAATATCGCCGGCCGATGGTCGGGTTCATGTACCGCTTGTGCCACAACCCGTCGACTGCCGAGGAACTGGCGCAGGAAGTATTTCTGCGCGTATATCGCTCGCGCACCAGTTACGAGCCGAGCGCGAAGTTCACGACTTGGCTGTATCGCATCGCGACCAACCTCGCCGTCAACCACGCGCGCGATACGCGCCACGAGCGTCCGGAAAATACCGTGCGCCTCGATGAACCCGATCAGGAAACGGGTACGACGCCGGACCTGGCCGATGAAACGCTCTCCGCCGAAGAGCAGATCTTGAAGCGCGAGCGGCTGGCGGCCATTCGCAAGAAAGTGAATGCGCTGCCCGAACGCCAGCGCGTGGCCGTCATCATGCACAAGTATCAGCAGATGGATTACCGCCAGATTGCCGGCGTGCTGAAGCTGAGCGAGTCTGCCACTAAGTCGTTGCTGTTTCGCGCTTACGAGACATTGCGCGAGCAGTTGAAGGAATTTGTTTCGAGGAAGTAGAGGACGCTGTATGAATTGCAACGAAATTCGCGAACTGTTGCCGATCTTAGCAGCTGCCGCTGGCGTGGACGCTGGAATGCAGCCGGAGGTCAAGCAACACATCGCATCCTGTGACGCCTGTGCCACCCATCTGCGCGACTTGCAGAAAACCATGGCGCTGCTCGATGAATGGCAAGCGCCGGAGCCGTCTCCGTATTTTGATACTCGTCTGCAGGCGTGCTTCCGCGAAGAAAGACGCCAAGAAATGGCGCGCCCGCATGCTGGATGGCGACCGTTTAGTTGGCTGCGGCATCCGGCGTGGGCTATGTCGCTCGCTGCCGTAATATTTGCCGGAGCGCTCCTGGTTGGCAATAAGTCTTACATCTCGCAAACGGAAACCATCGCGACGAACCCTCCGTCCCTCGGTCTACCGGTGGAGCCGGGAACCGCCGTCGGCGATCTGCAGGCGCTGGAGAGGAACGACGAGTTGTATGCCGATTTCGATATGCTCGACGAGCTGCAGGTGCAGGACGACGTGACCGCGAATCCGTAACCGATTCCCGTAGAGACGCGGCTTGCCGCGTCTTCCGCGGCGCAGACGGGGCCTGCCCCGTCTCTACGGGTCAAAGATGATGTTCGCGCAGGATAGGGGACGGAAGATGTTGGGCCGGAGAAAGATTGCGGGCTGTCTGGCAGCGCTTCTGCTGTTGACGCCCTCGTTCGCCCAAACTTCGCTCGCCCAAACTTCGCTCGTCCAGACCTCGTTCGCGCAAGGCGGGCATAAGCCGCAGCCATCTCCACCGCAACACCACACGCAATCGCAACATGCGGACGGACAGTGGCACCGCTTTCAAAAAGAAGGTCATCCCGGCTCCAGCCGCCCCAATCCAGTCCATCCGCCGAAGAACCAGCCCGGCCACGCCGGAAACTGGCTTCGCCATTACCAGGATATGTCGCCCGCACAGCAGCGCCGCGCCCTCGAAAATGATCCGCAGTTCCGCCGGCTGCCTCCGCAACAGCAGGCCCGGTTGCGGAACCGCCTGCAGCATTTTTCCGGCCTGCCTCCAGAGCAGCGGGAGCGCGTGCTCAGCCGCATGGAAACCTGGGAGCACCTTACTTCGGATCAGAAAACGCGGGCGCACCAGCTCTTTCAGCAATTCAAGCAGTTGCCGCCCGACCGCCGCCAAGCCGTCAACCGGGCGATCCGCGAGATGCGCAGCCTGACGCCAGGACAGCGCGACCAGCTCATCAACTCCGAGCAGTACAGGGACTCATTCTCGCTGCAGGAGCGCGTAATCCTCAGCGGAGCTGCCCATCTTCCGCTGGCCCCCGGCGACGGTTTGCAACCTGAACCGCCGGAATAGTATCGTCCGGCCGCGCGCCGCAAAACGGCCCTGTCTTCTCAATCGCCGATACCAACCTGCGCGCCAGCACTAAGACGAAACGACGAAGCGACGAAGCGACGAAACTTGGAGCGCGGCCCTCGAGCCGCGCTCCAGACCCATCACTCGTTGGTAACGTACGCGAGGAAGAACGGCGGTTGGTCGCTGTTCTCGTTCGTTGGCAGGGCCCCTTTCACCCCGATTCGAGTTTGGTCCCCATAGAGGTTCCACCCGCTCAGGGCGCCCGCTGAACTGGATTGCCCGACGCCAGTAATCCCTTCATTGTTGGTGTCGAGGGTGAAATATATTGTGAAGTAGTAATCGTCCAGAGGCGAGAGCGCCAACTTGACCGTGTCGAGCCGCACAATACAGGGATTGGTGACGGAAACCGGCTGTACCGGACAAGTCGAGGTATTGGTCAGGACGATGCTTGGACTGGAACTCGAGTTCAGCGTGACCTTCTCAACTTTCAGCACCGTGCTCCCGTTCCGCGGAACTTCGTAGAGCACCATGTTGCCGATGTCCGCCTCGGATCCGCCAGTAAATCCGATATAAAGGGCGGTCGTTTTGGAACTCGCCCCCATCAGCGACGCGCCCGGAATCAGGACGAACTCGGAAAGGCCGTCCCAGGACGGATTACCACTGCTAGCGATCGTCCCTTGTCCTTCCGCCAGATTCACCAAAGCGGCAGCTGGTGGCTGCTCCTGCGCAAAAGCACTCACCGCCAGAACCGTCATCATCAGAGTCAATGCTGCAAATTTGTAAAATGTTTTCATCGGGAATCTCCCTTATTCGAAATTGGATTCAACGTTCTGCTGCGTGTATCGGTGCATTGCCCCTCGTCCAACCGGCTCCCTAGTCGGTCATGACGTACATGAGCGAGTACGGCTGGTTGGAAAAGGGTGTGCTCGGAATCGACCCACCGACGGAAAACCGGCTGTCGTCGCCGCTCTGGTACGTTCCCCTCAGGCTGCTCTGCCCAAAGCTGGGCGTGGTCAAGCCAATCGCTGAATTGTTTGGGTCACTGGGGGTGAAATACACCACCAGGTAGTAATCCGACAGCGCCGAAAGCGTGATTGTCGTCGGATCGAGTCGCACAATGCACGGATTAAAGTCGGAAATCTCCACCACTGGACAGACCGATGGGCTGGCCAGGTCGATCGAAGGATTGGAAATGCCGCCGAGCGTGATGGGCGTCACCGCCGTGATGGTTGAGGAGCCTCGCGCAGTCGTGTAGAGGACCATATTGTTGATGTCCGCCTCGGTCCCAGCCGTGAATCCGATGTAGAAGACAGTCTTTGTGCTGGTGATCGGAATCAGCCCCGCGCCGGGAATTAGGGCCAGCGTGGAATAACCGCTCCAGCTGGTGTTGGATGTGACCGGACCTACCACGCCCCTTACCAGGTTCTCGGCTGTGGAAGCGCAAAAGCTATACACCGAGACGGCGAACATCATGAGAGTTAACGTTGCGAACTTGTAAATCGTCTTCATTGGGTATCTCCGTTTTTTCAAAAATGTGAATTCAGCGTTCGAGAATGCATATCGCGAGTCTGCCTATCGGTGGAGCGCCCGCGCCGGATGGGGCGCGTGCCCGCCAACCGGCGCGCTAGTTATTCATCACGTACATGAGGAACGAGGGGCCGCGATTGGCGGCGCCGGGGATGGACTGACCGACCGTGAGATGGGTATAGTCTGTGCCCCCGAAGTAGTTTCCTGCCAGGCTCGTCTGGTTTTGGTTGGGGCTGGTCCCAGCAATGTTCGAATTGTTGGTGTCGGCAACGTAATACACCGCAAAGTAGTAATCGGACGCCGGCGAAAGTGTGAGCGTAGTCGGGTCGAACCGCACAATGCAGGGAGTGTTCTGGGATGGCGCCACCGGACAAACGGATATGTTACTGAGCAGGATGCTCGGATTGGAGATGCCGCCGAGCGTAACGGGTGTAACGGCGGTGATCGTCAGGCTGCCTCGCGCAGTCGTGTAGACAACCATATTGCCGATGTCAGCCTCGGTTCCGGCTGTAAATCCGAAGTAGAAGACGGTGGCCGAGCTGGTAATCGGGAAGAGTCCCGAACCGGGAACGACATTAAACACCGAATAATTGGACCACTCGCCGTCGGTTCCGGGCGCTCCAATTACGCCCCGTATCAGGTTCTGGGTCGCGGTAGGTGGCTTCTGCGAACTGATTCGCTGCGAAAAGCCGCACACCGCGACCGCGAACATCATCAGAGTCAGCGTTGCAAACTTGCAAACAATTTTCATGAGAATCTCCCTTATCGATTTGTGGAACTAAGTTCTGGTACAGGTTTTCGGTCGCATCTTTTCGCTCATGGACAGATGTGCGACCATGTCTCCGCAGTGCGGGTTCGCCGCGCTCCGGAATTACAAAGGTCGGTTTGCTCCTATTTCCCTTTCCGCCCAAATGGATAGTTTGCGCGTCTACGGTTTCTTGATGGACAGAGTTGCGAACCGGTGCCGAGTGGCGGGGGAAGACGACACACTGATCGTTCGGTCAGCGCCGGACTAGCGGCTCGAACCACGATTCGACTTCGCACTGAAGTCGCTCGCATCCGCGCCGCGCAACATCATACCACTCGTCCGACAGCGGCTTTCGAAAATAATTTAGCTTTTCGCAGCAACATCAATACGAACTGCAAAAAGTTGCAGCGTTGCGCTGATTTTCTGGGGGGCAATTACCGTATCCCGGAAGCGATACCCTGATGCGAGGCTACAGGTTTCCGAAATCCGTTGGGGTTCAAAAACTGAGAACTGAGAACTGAGAACTGTTCCTTACCGCCGAATCAGCGCCATCACCCATCCCGCCACAAAAACTCCACCCACGAACATGGCGAAGCAGTACAAACCGTACTTCACCTGCTCCATCGTCGAATTGCGCTGGGTGATGCCAAAGACGATCGACGCGAACAACGCGAACACCACCGCAGCCGAGAAGTGCGATAAATTGATGTTCACGGTTTCTTCCCCAACGCAATGTGATGCGCATCCGCGGCCGCGATAAAGTTCAAGAGGCCGGCGACGATTAGAAACGTCTTGCCGTAATCCGCCG
Organism: Terriglobales bacterium; assembly: GCA_049512435.1. Lineage (GTDB taxonomy): Bacteria > Acidobacteriota > Terriglobia > Terriglobales > Acidobacteriaceae > Acidiflorens. The sequence goes on from JBEKXC010000017.1 coordinate 25,051, forward strand.
CGGCATTCGCCGCCATCACGTTGCCCCAGTCCATAATGCGCGCCAGAAAATAGAGCGCTCCCGAGCCCACGTCGCCCACGAAGCCCAGTATGTCGAGAATGTCTCCGCCATTCGGCTGGTAAATCCGCCCCTGCATGCCCAAACCAATCAGGAACATCGCGACCACCGACACCAGCAGCAGAATTCCGCGCCCATAGCGCTTCAACAGGATGTGTCCGCCGCCCGGAATCAGCCAGCCCACGATCGGCGCAACCACCGCCATCGTCGTCAGCGGATACTCCGGCTCAGTCGCTACGTCCTTTGATTTCGTCTTATCGGTGGTTGACTTAGCCATTCAGATGGTCACGATCTCTCGTTGAATTTTACCAGTGACTTCGGCGCTTCCCGGTCGCACCAGCACGTCTACTTCCAGGCGCACGCCAAACTCGGGAAGGTAAATCCCGGGCTCGATCGAGAACAGGGAATTCGGCAAGATGCGGCGCTCGTCGTGAATTTCCAGATCATCCATATTTGCCCCATTCGCATGCACCTCGGTCGCAATCGAGTGCCCGGTGCGGTGGATGAAGTAGGCTCCCAATTTTGCCTGGTTGATGTGGCCACGCACCGCGTGATCCACTTCCCATCCGGCAATCGGCCGGTGGGCAGAAACCGCATCCTGCACCGTCTTCACGCCAATATCGCGCGCCTCGCGCACAATCTGGAAAATCTCGCGCTGCCGCTCCGATGGAGCCTTGCCCACGATTCCCATCCACGTGATGTCGTAATAAACTGCGCGCGGCGTATTCTTTTTCGCCCACACGTCCAGCAGAACCAGGTCGCCTTCACGAATCGGCACCGGATGCTTCGCGCTCGGCTCGTAGTGCGGGTTGCCGCTGTTGGCGTTCACCGCCACAATCGGAGGATCGTCGGTCACCATGTTCTCGCGCTGGAACGCTTCCATGAAGAATTGCTGGATTTCATGCTCGTGCGTGCCCCCGTTGCGCACGCGCCGTCCAATTTCTTTGAAAGCCTCCGCCGTCACCGCGTCAATCACATCGCGCGCCGCGAAGTGCGATTGGATCTGTTCATCCGTCAGGGTCGCTTCAAACTGAGCAATCAGATCCGCCGCGCTGATAATGTTCTTGCCCAGCCCGCGGATCATGTCGGCTGTTCCCGCATCGACCATGGAAATGGTGAAGACAAAATTGTTGGGCGAGTACTGCATCGCCACGTCGCGATGCGCGGCCAGCATCTGCTTCAAGCCGTCGAACAGTTCCTGCCATCCGGCGTACTGTTTCTTCACGCCGGGCAAGGTGTCCAGATGTCCCGACTCGATCTTGTGAACCAGCTTGATGGGCTCGCCTTTGGCGGGGATCAGGTAGTACCAGCGCCGCGTGACCATGAGCCCATCCGGCAGCCCGAGAACGCGGTACGAGATCGGGTCGCGATGGTGATGATCGTAGAAAAGCCAGGCGTCAATATTGCGCTCGCGCAGAGCTTGCTGGATGGCGGACAGGTCCATATGCAAAGGGTTATTCTACACGACCGCTGGCCCAGTGTAGGGCGGACACTCCTGTCCGCCGCCGTTGACGTTGGTGTTGTTTCCGGTGTTCGTCAAGGAGACGGAGCTTGCGGCATTGCACTAAAGCTAGTTTTTGAATGGATTGAAAGTTCTTACCCCAAGCTGCGTGAAGTCCCGTTCATTCCGTGTCGCAACGACTAAGCCGTGGACTCGTGCGGTGGCGGCGATCATCGCGTCTTGCAGCAACTCAGGCTGCTTGTTATGCATAATGCGGGCGCATTCCCGAAAACATGCAGTATCCATCGGCAGCACTCGGTAGACTGCTGGCACACCATCAACCCAGCGCTCGAGTTCGCTCGCTTTTGCTGGATCTTGCCGCCTTGTCCGCTCGACCCCTGCCTGTAGTTCCCCCACCGTCACGGCTGAGACGAACAACCGCGCTTCTTCGTTGGCGTTCAACCAGGCCAGCACCGCTCCGTGAGGACGAATTTTTCTGAGTTCGGAGATTACGTTTGTATCAAGCAGGTATTGATTCACTCAAACTCCACCACCGGACGGCTGCGCCACTTGCCCCTTTTCGGGATCACCTTGTCAAAGTCAAAGCGAGGTTCGGGTGCGAGCAGCCATTCCTTCAGACCAGGCCGGGCGGCTTTTTGCAGCCTCTCCCATTCCTCGATTGGCACCAGAACGGCGGTCTTTACCCCGCGGCGGGTGACCACCTGTGGCCCCTTCTTGATGGTTGCGTCCAACAATTCACTAAAACGCGCCTTAGCGTCCTGCACTTGCCACGAAGCCAAATTGCACCCCACTCTACTGTCTGAATTGTACTGACTAGTCAGATGTCTAGTCAACTAATTCTGTAGGGCGGACACTCCTGTCCGCCGCCGTTGACCTTGGTGTTGATTCGGATCTTGCCGTTGATTTTGACCTTGATCTTGTTCCACCCCGCCAAAACCAACCCCAAACGCAGCGGACAGGAGTGTCCGCTCCACACCAACCTATTCCCCGTATTTCTCTTTGAGCGCGTGCGTCATTTCGTCCCGCAGCTGACGGTAGTCGGAGTGGATGGTCGCGCGCAACGCGGCTTCGGTGGAACTGCCATGCGACAGAAGTTCCAGTATGCGCGCGATTTCGCCCATGCTGTAGGCGTCGCGGATGTATTCGGTGGCAGCCAGAGACTCGGCATAGGCGACGGTGGCTTCAGGCGCGGAAAAATTCATGAAACTGCCTTCGAGCACATTGAAAGGAATCTCATTTCCGGAGGCGAAGAGCTGCGCCAGTTGGTGGCCGTTCGAAGCGGCCGACTTGCCTTCTTCGATTTGCGCGATGCCTTCGTTCAGCCAGGTGGGGCACCGGTTGCTGGACATCTGGGCAACGAAAGAGTGCGTCAGTTCATGCTTGAGGACGCGAGCCAGCTCGGGCGTAACACTCTGCACGCCGCTGATCGGAATCCGCAGCTTGCCATCGTTGAGGGCGCCCGTCCAGGAGGGCGCGCGGGTCACGTCGAAGAACGTCTGCTGGGTGTAGAGCGTGACTGCTATGTTGTTGCGTGGCGAGTAGCCGAGATCGCGCACCAAGTCGTCATACTCCGAGTCGAGCGTCGCGAGCAAATCCCGGCGGAAGCCTTCGGAGGTATCCTTGCCTTCGTAGTGGAGATTAAAGTGGCTGCTTTCGCGCTGCGAAAAGTCCGATTCGGCAGTCGATTCGCGCTCGGCGCGAGCCAGGTATTGGCTCACGGTCGCATCGGGACGCAGCGCCAGCGATTTCTTCCAGGAGCGAATCGCATCGGGCGTATGATCGCTGGCGTATTGCACGAAACCCAGCATGCCCAGGGCATCGGGTGAGGCGGGAGCAATGCTGGCGGCGTGTTGCGCATAGGAGAGAGCTTCCGCAGCATGGCCGGTGCGCATCAGCGTGGCGGCGTAGTAAATCAGCAAGGTGGAGTTATCGGGCTGGAAACCGAGCGCGGATTCGTAGTAGCGCTTGGCCTGCGGGAAGTTGCCGTGATCGGATTCGTGTTTCCCGGCGAGAAAATAAGCGGTCGCCGCCAGTTCGGGATTGGACGCTTGTCCAAGACTGGCGAGCGCGCCGGTATCAACCTTGCCGTCGCGTATAACCTTTTCTGCAACGTCGGCTTCATGGTTGAACGAGGGCGCGGGTGGAGTGATGTCAGGGACGTCGGCACTGCCCGCCGCGCCGGAACCAGCGTGAACCGGGGCGATGCCACCCGCTTCAATGCGCTCGACCGAGGATTTCGGTATGGCGTACGTGTCTTCGCCGAGGTCATACTCGACGCGGTCTTTATTAGCGTTCTCGCGAACCGCATCCGCCCAAATGGTGCGTCCATTCTTGAGGTGAATGACGTCGGCGCTCGCGGGCAGCACCCGGAGAAGCACCAGCATCACAAGCACTAGGATATGGACGATAGTTCGCACTGAAGTTCGCACTCGGCTGATTCTAGCAACGGGGTGGATGGGCGGTAAGGTGACGATAGTGCTGGTAAAGAAGTTTTCAGTTCTCAGTGGGAACCGGATAGTCCTAAGTCGTTTTTCTGAGAACTGAGAGCTGAGAACCGAGAACTTTCTATGAAGCCAGCCGTAGATAGGTCACGCTGGATGATCGGGTTGGCATGCTGGCTGCTGATCACGACGGTATGGGCGCGAGCCGCAGGACCCACCCCCGACTGTCCCCAGACCACACCCGATCTCTACGCGCGCATCCGTTCCGTAGGCCTCGATCCCCAACGCGTCTACCGCGTGCGCGACGCCTCGATTGACCGGCCCAATCTCCATCTTGACTTCGACAACGGCACCCTGGCATTTACGGAAGACATTTGCGGCCGAATTACAGGCGCGTTCTTCGAGGGCGAGGGCGAGATACGGCTGCGGCCTCCGAACCGTGTAGAGCGCGGATCGCTGGCGCTGTTCACCGGAATGGCGATTCTCGAAGAACAGTTCACCTCAGGATATCTGCGCTTCAACGACGATACAGCAGCGGCCTTCGAACCCTTCCTCTCTCCGGCGGCGGAGGGCGCGGAATTCATCGCGGATTTCATCAAAGAATGGAGCGCCGCCAGTAGCACGCTGGCGGAGTCTGACGCGCTGCGCCTGCTCGTGGACTTCAGCCATTTTCTTCCAATGCAGGCGGTAGAGCGACGTGTGGAGCGACGGGCGTCCTCGCCCGTCCAGCCCGGCGACCGCGCGAGCGAGCGGTCGCTGATGAAGACCCCCGGCTCTCCACCCGCAGAAAACCAGCCCGATCCAAAATTTCCGTCCCTGTTGCACGCTCACCTGGTGGGCAGAAGGCTTGGGGTCTTCGACGTGTTCTGGGATGCGACCAGCGCCGAGCCATTGTCGGCAGGCCAGCGCCGTGTAAAGGATGATGTCCTGTTCTTTGACATTTGGACTTCGTTTGCGCCCAGCGGGGCGGGCAGCGCCGCGACCGCTCTGGCGGGCGAAGCCTCGATCTCCAGCTTCCAGATCACTGCGACGGTGCAGCCTCCGACGAGCTTGCGGGCAACCACGGAGGTAAAGCTTCGAATTCAGAGCGGAGGAGAAAGGACATTGCTGTTTGAGTTGTCGCGTTATCTGAAGGTCGATACCGTCGAGGCGGACGGACGGGCGGTGGACTTCATCCAGAATCCCGCGATGGAAGGAACCGAACTGCAGCGAAAAGGCAACGATCTGGTGGCCGTCGTGTTTCCCATCCCTCTCGCCTCCGGGCAGGAGTTGAAAATCCGCTTCAGTTATTCCGGCGAAGTTCTGTCCGAGGCGGGGAACGGATTGCTGTATGTGGGTGAACGCGGCACCTGGTATCCGAACTTCGGCTCAAGCCCGGCGCAGTTCGACATGGAATTTCATTATCCGGCGGACTGGACCTTGGTGGCGACGGGAAAGGTCGCGACGGGCAAAGTAGCGACGGGTAAGGTGACGACGGGAAAACCTATGTCCCAGGCGGCCGCCGTGCCGGAGGGAACCAGCGACCAAATAGTAGTTTCCCGATATACCTCGGAGCGGCCGATACCCGTAGCGGGATTCAACCTGGGCAAGTATGTTCGGGCCGAGGCCAAGGCGGGCAACATCCTGGTCGAGGCGTACGGCACCAAGGGGGTGGAGAAATCGTTCCCCAAGGCGCGGTCGGAAGTGATTGAGCCGCCGACTTTTCCCGGTTCGCGCCAGCCGAGATCAAGATCGCTCCCGCCGCTCGTCGTGACTCCCCCCCCTCCGTCCCCTGCACGCGACGTGCAGGCGGTGGCGGACAGGGCGGCGAAAGCAATTGCCAGTTTCTCCGAGTGGTTTGGCCCGTATCCCTACAGTTCGCTGGCGTTGACCCAGATGCCGGGGAATTTTAGCCAGGGATGGCCCGGCCTCGTGTTCCTGTCGAGCCTCGCCTTTCTAAGTCCGCAGGAGCAAACCGATCTCCGTCTGGACCCCGTCTCGCGCGAACTCGACACCCAGGTTCTGGTCCACGAAACCGCGCATCAGTGGTGGGGCGATCTGGTGCAGTGGACGGGTTATCGCGATCAGTGGATTGCAGAAGGCCTGGCAAACTATGCGTCGCTGTTGGTGCTGGAGCAACAGAACCCCGCCCAATTCCGGGAGGTTCTCGAAAAGTATCGCCGCGATCTTCTCAGCAAGAATAAAGATGGAGAGTGGCTGCGCGACGCTGGACCCGTGACCTTGGGGCAGCGGCTCAATTCGTCCCACTTTCCCGATGGCTATGAGGCCATCAGCTACGAACGCGGCACCTGGCTTTTTCACATGCTGCGATCCATGCTTCGTGATTCCATGCCCCGTGATTCCGGCTTCGACAATTCAAAGCAGCGCGATTCCAGCTTCAAAGATTCCAGCTCCAAAGACTCAAGCCTGCACACTCCCGAAACGGCATCCCGTTCCCGGAAAGCGCGGGCGAATCCCGCAACGAACCCAGACGAGCCCTTCTTCCGCGCGCTGCGGAAAATCCGGGAGCGCTACGCCGGCAAGAGCATAAGCACGCAGCAACTGATACAAGTTTTCGAAGAGGAACTGCCGCGCCCACTCTGGTACGAACATCGTCGCAAACTGGACTGGTTCCTTGAAGCTTGGATCGAAGGCACGGCGATCCCAGAGCTGGAAGCGCGCGAAATTCGCATCACCGAGAAAACCGGCGTGACCACGGTGACCGGCGTGATCATTCAAAGAGACGCGCAAAGGGACGCGCAAAAAGACGCGCCCAACGATCTAGTGACCGCGGTCCCCGTGTACGGCGCGACCGCGACCAACGCCTTGGTTTTTCTAGGCGAAGTGCTGGCGGATGGCCCAGAGACGCCGTTCCGCCTGCCAGCTCCGAGCGACGTGCGGAAGGTAGTGCTGGACCCAAAACAGACAATTCTGACCGCGCCCAAGTAGCTCGTGTAGGGCGGACACTCCTGTCCGCCGCGTTTGCCCTTGGTGTTGATTTTGATCCAAAAACCAACGCTATTTCGATCGCCAGAGCCCTTAGTGCCAAGCATGCCGCCACTCGCACTTAGCAAGGCTATGCAAATGCTAAAGCAGACGCAGGAAAGCAAATCAGAGGATGCAATGTCTCTTCCGCCCCACGTGTCTGCAAACGGTGTATACGCAAGTGAGATGTTCAAGAGCCCCCGCCGACGCACAATTCTCCTCGTCGAGGACGAGCCCTTCGTGCGAGAAGCGACCTGCAGCATTCTGGAGCATGCCGGCTTTGAAGTTCTGCCCACCGCAGATGCCCAGGATGCCATGAAAGTTTACGACGACCGCCACCACGGAAACGGAATTGATCTCGTGATCACCGACATGGTGCTTCCCGGAGCAACCGGTGAGCAGCTAGGCCAGGATCTGCGCCAGCGTTCCCCGGAGGTTGTGGTTCTGGTAACGTCCGGCTACAGCAACCCCGAGTACGATACCGAAGTGCCCGAATCGCGCACCTATTTCCTGGCAAAGCCGTATTCCATGAGAACGCTGATCGACAAAATCGAACAGATCCTAGGCGCAACGCCCCAAGCGCGTGCGGCCAAGCAGGCCGGCTAGTCTCTATTTATGTGAGAATTCACCCGACGCATTCACCCGACGAGAAGTCCCTCCACGGCTGTTTCCCCCGTGTTCCTCCGTGTCCCCTGTGGTAAAGAATTAGCCTGCAGCGCAACCGAAGCCCGCCAGCAACCTCCGCGCCGTTTATAATCCTCCCTTCCCGACTTCGGTTTCTAAAATCATTTGGCAAGGAATCATCGGCAAGGATCATTCCGTCATTTACAAGGAGCAAGCATGAGCCTCGAAGGCCGTGTAGCGCTGGTTACGGGAGCGTCGCAAGGAATCGGTCATGCCTGCGCCCAAGCCCTGGCGCGCCACGGAGCAACCGTAGCCGTAGCCGCGCGCAATCACCAGAAGCTGGAAGAACTAGTCTCCCAAATCGCAGCCACCGGAGGCAAAGCCAAGTCCTTCGCCATGGACGTAGCCGACGAAGCCCAGGTAAAGTCCGCGATCAAGTCGGCGCTAGCCGAATTCGGCAAGATCGACATCCTCGTCAACAACGCCGGAATCACGCGCGACCAGCTGGTAATGCGCATGAAGCGCTCCGACTGGGACGCCGTCCTCGCGACCAACCTGACCTCCGCCTATCTCTCGATCCAGCAGGTCATCGGATCGATGCTCAAGCAGCGCTGGGGAAGAATCATCAACATCTCGAGCGTCTTCGGACAAACCGGCCAAGCCGGCCAGGCCAACTACGCCGCCTCCAAAGCCGGACTGATCGGCCTGACCATGGCCATGGCCCGCGAAGTAGCGTCGCGCAACATCACCGTCAACGCCGTATCTCCAGGATTCATAGAGACCAGCATGACCGCAGCTCTAAGCGAAGAATTCAAGCAAAATGCGGTAAAGTCCATCCCGCTAGGAAGAGTAGGCAAGCCGGAAGACGTAGCCAGTGCAGTCTGCTTCCTGGCCTCCGAAGAAGCCTCCTACATCACCGGCCATGTGCTGAATGTGAACGGTGGATTGCTGATGGGATGACGGCGCGCTCTTACTCAGCAGTCCACTTGGGCAAGAGTCGACGGACTTCTTCCGCAGGCACGGTTCGACCGGCTTCCGCGTCCCGCATTCCCTGGTCAATGGCAGCGAGGGTCTCCTCGTCTTCATCCTCCACGACGGGAGCGGGATTCTCTAAATCGAACTTCTTCGTCTTTGTCCTTGCCATGCGGCCATCGTAGCACGGACCCTCCTGACGATGTTTCCTACTTCACCGGACATGTGCTGAATGTGAATGGGGATTGCTGATGGGATGAGGAACGGCAGTTCTCAGTTCACGGACCACCTGCTGGCGAAGGGGGAGCAGGAATTAGATAGGCAAATGTCTACGTGCGCAATCGACGTCTATACGGAGATGGCGAATCATCTTCCGGATATGGCCTAGTTCGATCTTGTCAAATTTTGGCAGCGACCGATACACTCTACCGGCGTGGGTGACGACGCGACTGTGTGTCGCGAGGCGGACCGTGGACCCAGGGGCGCATTCTTCTAGCATTCGCGACACGTCTGCATAGAGGGCGCTTGCGGACATTTCCTACGCTGCTTTAGGCAGAGAATATACGTCATTCATGTTGTCGCTCGGCACAAAGCGCCTCCCCTGTTTGTCTAACCGCGCCACGACGATCCGAGAAGGCTTAGATTCCGGCGACTCCCTTGGGAGTCTTGTGAATGGCTCAGGCGGCGGTGCGTGCGTGGTTCGAATAGCCTTGAGAGCTTCCTCCCACAATTGCTCATCCTCTGCATCTACCTCAGAGAAGAAGCGCCTTACCTCAGCCCTGAATTCCTTGAAGGTGCTGCTTTCTTGCGCAATATCGAACAATACTTCCCTGTACCGATTCCGAAAACGCAAGAAGGTCTCTTCGATGGTCTCGCCACATTCGGCGATTCCGCCGGGGCGCACCCCATACATCCACCACTTTCCGTCTTCTTGCCGCATAAGCGCTCGTCCGGACAGGGTTATCCCCGCCAGGAATCCCTGCCCTGAGATGGCGTCTTTGAGAGTCAGCATGATGGGGTGATTGATGATAGCCATTAGGCTCCTATCGGCACGAAGGGGGAAGAAAGATTATGGCGCGACGCTCCAGCATTACGCCAGATTACGGATAGCCCAGTTGCGCAAAGGGGTTCCAAAACTAGAGTGTATACGGCTTTAGTAATAGGGGCAACGTCCGTCCCTGGAGACGGGCACACTTGGTCATTGCCCTTATCGAGGGACATTGTCGCATCGGTCGGGCTGGAGGTCTGTGATGGCTCGCACGGCTGGGTGTGATGAAAAAAGGGCCGGGTCTAATCTTTCATTGCTAGAACATGCTTCACTATCAGATCCAGCGATGGTGAGGTTTTTCCTGACCTGCTAGCCGAGGCCGTGACGGCTGAGACAACTTTCGGATTTTTCAAGGCGTGATCTCTTTTCCGAATGTCAAATCGGGTCATCTCCTCACCCAGGATGCGCTCGAATAGGTCTTCTCCTATTTCTGCTTTGACTACGGTCTCTCTGTCCATCTTGAAGCAAGCGGACTTCTCTTTTATGTGGCTCGGCCAGTCTT
>JBEKXC010000018.1:0-34295 GCA_049512435.1 Terriglobales bacterium
GCGGGTTCATTGTAAGCCGATCTTGCTCGGGCTCCGGGCTCACCGCCAACCGGATAAATCAGTCCAACGCCTCGGGACTCTATCCTGCCTTCGACAGAGGCTCCTGTTCTCCTCGACCAGCGCTTAGCTATAGACCCTTGCTTGCCCTCCCAAACTCACCTCGCGGTTGTCTGAGTGACTTCGCTTGAGCCCCGGACGCTGCACCAACCGGAAAAACTTCAGAACGTGTCAAAGAACGATTATGGTTTTAACACTTCTATTTTTTACGTCAATACAATTCATGCATCTCTAACTTCTTATTCATCAATCGAGTGCAGCTCATGCACAGCCGGGTGACACGGAAATTGTGCAATCGGCCGCGCGCGACTGCGAAATCCCCAGTATTCATGCTATTTTCTTGGTTTCACCGCGCCGAACCTGCCCTTGCACCTCATGCTCACATCGGATTGTGATTGTGCAAATCGGCGTTTCACCCGCATGAATCCTGTTCCTTTCGCAATTCGTCTGCGGTTCTTATCGGGACACTTACGTCTTCCGGAGGTTTTCTCTACAATCCCAATGTGAATGGGATTGGTGGCTGGAGGCCTTTTTTGTGATGCGAAGCCTGCGGTTGGCAGCAGCGGCTTGCTTGCTTACAGTTTCTTGCCTGGCGCAAGACTCTCGCGCGCTGGGCCCGGAAGAGAAGGCGGCCAACTATATGGAATCGGTGCGGCATCAGCCGGGATTGTTGCTGGCCTTTCTGCAGCAGATGCCTAAGGGCGGCGACCTGCATGTTCATCTTTATGGCGCGATCTATGCGGAAAGCATGATCGACTGGGCCTCGGAGAGCGCTCTGTGCGTCGACCGCACCACTTCGAGGTTGATGCACGCTTCGTGCGACTCCTGCGAGCCCTACAAGAACAAGCCGTCGGTGCGTTGCGCCTATCAGGATCCCATTCTTTATGACCAGCTCGTGGATGCGTGGTCGATGCGCAACTGGCACCGTGAAGAGGAGTCGGGCCACGACCATTTTTTTGCCACGTTCGACAAGTTTGTTCCGGCGTTTGAGAAGCACGTCGGTGATGCTTTGGCCGAAGTGGCGTCGCAAGCGGCGGAGGATCATCTGCAATATGTGGAACTGATGCACACGGCGGACGGCGCAGGGGCGGCCATTCTTGGGGCGAAGATTGGATGGGGCGATGGATCGACGACTGACGACTTCAGCAAGCTCCGCGACAAACTGCTGGCTGGAGGAATGGCCGGCGTTGTGGCGTCGGTCCGCAGCCAACTTGACTCCGATGAAGCGCGCAAGAAAGAAGTGCTGCATTGCGGGACGGCGCAGGCTGCTCCGGGATGCGAGGTTGCGGTCCACTATTTGTATCAGGTGCTGCGGGGCTTGCCGCGAGAGCAGGTTTTTGCGCAGATCCTGCTGGGCTTCGAGTTGACTAAGGTCGACTCTCGCTTCGTTGGCTTCAATCTGGTGATGCCCGAAGATTATTACGTGCCCATGCACGACTTTGATTTGCACATGCGGATCATCGAGGCTTTGCGCAAGTTTTATCCGGCGACGCACGTGTCGTTGCATGCCGGGGAACTGGCGATGGGACTGGTTCCACCGGAAGGGCTGCGGTTTCACATTCGCGAATCGATGGAGCGGGCGGGTGCGGAGCGGATTGGGCATGGAGTAGATGTGATGGGCGAGAACGATCCGATCGGGCTGATGCAGGAAATGGCTAAAAAGAATGTGCTGGTCGAGATTTGTTTGACTTCGAACGATGTGATTCTGGGAGTCAGCGGAGACCGGCATCCGCTGCCGGTGTATATGAAATATGGAGTGCCGGTTGCGCTTGCTACCGATGACGAAGGCGTGTCGCGCGGCGACATGACGCATGAATATTTGCGGGCGGTCGAGACCTACGGCTTGTCGTATGGCAATCTGAAGCGCATGGCGCGCGAGAGCCTGGAACATAGTTTCATTCCTGGTGATAGTCTTTGGAGCGGCCGTGGGAGCGATGGACGTGAGTTGCGCCGCGCGGCGGCTTGCTCGGATGATGAGGCGTCGGGTGATCGCGTCTCGGGAAAATGTCAGAAATTGATTGGGGCGAATGAACGCGCTCGCGTGCAGTGGCAACTGGAGAAAGCTTTTGCTGAGTTTGAGAAGAAGTTTTGATGTCAAGTCCCGTAGTGCAATGTGTACTTATGTCCCTAGACCTGTTCACCCGCGCCGAATCTGCCGCTGCATTCGTGCTTTCGCAGACTGCCCTGCGGCCGCAGATCGGGCTCGTTCTTGGCTCCGGGCTGGGGTCTTTTGCCGATGACCTCACCGAAGCTGTCCGTATTCCTTATGCCCACATTCCTACATTTCCACGCTCGACGGCGGTTGGTCATGCCGGACAACTCGTGGTCGGTAAGTTGACTGGAACGAGCGGCGACGTTCCCGTTGCCGTGATGCAGGGACGAGTGCATCTGTACGAAGGCTATCCGGCGGCCGAGGTTGCTTTTCCTACGCGCGTGCTTGGTCGAACTGGCATACGCGCTTTGATTCTCACTAACGCCGCGGGCGGCATTAATGTCGAGTATGGACAGGGCGCGCTGGTCATCCTGCGCGACCACATCAATCTTCAGGGGCAGAATCCGCTGACAGGGGCGAATGACGAGCGCTTTGGCCCGCGCTTTCCTGATATGACATATACCTACGCCAAGCGTTACCGCGAGATCGCGCTTGACGAAATGAAGAAGCTTTCGATTCCTCCTCGCGAGGGCGTGTACGCGGCGCTGGCTGGGCCGAGTTATGAGACTCCGGCGGAGATTCGCTACTTGCGCACTATCGGCGCCGATCTGGTGGGGATGTCAACCGTTCCGGAAGCAGTCGCTGCGCGGCACATGGGGATCAACGTCCTGGCAATCTCATGCGTGACCAATATGGCGGCTGGAATTCTTGATCGCGCGCTCGTCCACGACGAAGTGCTTGAAGTAGGACGACGCGTAATGGGACAGTTCATCGCCCTGTTGCGGGCCGTGCTTCCGCGGATCGCGGCGGAATTAAAAAAGTAGCCAGTACTCAGTACCCGGTACCCAGTAAGACAATTTTCCCGATTTACTTTGGGGCGGATCGGACGGGGCAAAGCCCCGTCACCACACGTTTAGAACACCACCTTCAGCGCCAATTGAACGACGCGCGGGCCGCCGCCGCCGAGGCCGGGGTTCGTCTGGGCCTGGTCGGGAGTTTGGGTGATTAGGCCTTGCTGGGGAGACCCTGGGTCGACGAAGAAGTTCGGCAAGGCGAAGTTCGGGTGATTAAGAATGTTGAAGAATTCCGCCCGGAACTGGAGGGTCGCTTTCTCGAAGACGGCGGTGCTCTTGGCCAGCGAAAAATCCACGTTCCAGTAATCCGGTCCATAGATCGCATTCCGCCCGAGGTTTCCAAAGCTACCAACCAGATTGTCCGGAAGGGCGTAAGCGGGCTGAGCGAAAGCCGCACCATTCAAATATCCGATTGTGTCTGGCGCGGATCGCCAGTTGGAGTTGATCGGATTGATCCCGGCGACAAGATCAGGCCGCTGGTGATAGTTGGACGGCGTGGGATATACGCTGCTGTTCTGGCCGCTGGTATCGTTCGCGCTCACGATCGGAACCGGCCGTCCACTCTGCGCGGTCACGATCGTGTTGAGCTGCCATCCCCGCGCAATCCAATTCGGACCGGCCAGTTTGGGTACATCATAAGTAAACGCAGCCGTGAAGCGATGGCGAGCGTCGAAATTCGATGGGCCGTGCTCGGCGTGCAGATCGAATGAATTTTGCGGGAACGCGACCGTGGAAAAGTTGAAGTCAATGCCATCCGATGCATCATCCAGCGATTTGGAAAAGGTATAACCGGCAAATCCTGTTAGGCCGTGCCAGCTACGGGAACGAAGCGTGGTTTGCAGGGCGTGGTAGGTGGAAGCGCTGACGGTGGAAAGGGAGTCCATCGCGCCGTAGTTTGGGTTGGGCCGGTTACCAAGGGAGTTAGCTTGATTCAAGTCAAGCAGGCGAACCAGCTCAGTACCTTTACTCCCAACATAGCCGACCTGCAGGGCGAATGCTTTCGAAAGTTGCTGCTCGACATTGAAGTTCCAATTCTGTGCGTAGGGAGTTCCGAAGTTCCGGGGTGTAACGAAAATGTCGCACGGGTAAGCGCAAGGCGGGTTCGAGAGCGTAAACACAGGCCCCGGAGTGCTTCCATTGAAGGCATTGGAATTGAACTGGTACGGGTAGATAGGGAGAGGACCAATGGGATTCTGAGTCAGGCCGGCTGAAGTCGTGAAGTTGGCGATCAGCAAATCCTGCGGAACATAATCATAGTAAATGCCGTAACCGCCACGAAAGACGGTGTTGGGCCGCGGGTTCCAGGCAAAGCCGATCCTGGGGCCGAAATTATTCAGGTCTCTTGCGTAGGCGCCATTGACGCCATCCGTTCCCTCCATTGCCAGGTTGCCGTCCGTGCCTAAGTTCGAGAGCAGATTGTGCGCCTCGCTGATCGGCCCAAAGTACTCCCAGCGCAACCCAAGATTGAGCGTAAAGGTCGGGGCGAGGCGGAAGTCATCTTGCGCGAAGAAGCTCAAGCCATTGTTGTAAGTCGTGCGTTGCGTGTTTCCATAATTCGCCAGCGCGCTGTAAGGATCTCCCAAGTAGAGATTCGCCACTGTTGTAACCGCTTCATCGCTGCAGTAGATCGCCTCGCTGCCCGTGAGCGGGCAATTGCCGCTGCCCTGGCTGCCAAAGACCGAGGACCCGAACTCAAGCTGCCCACGGGACAGATTGTTATTGAAGCTGTCCACGATGATGCGACGGTATTCACCGCCAAACTTCACGGTGTGACGGCCGCGCACCCAGGTGAAGTTGTCGAGAATCTGAAAGCTCTGGCTAGTCCGCCCGCGCGGAATGCTATAGCCAGTCGCGCCCAGATTGTCGTACACCCCGCCAAAGTCAATCTCCGGCAGACTCAGTTGGCCGGTTCCGAAGTTGAAGCCGAGCGTTTGCGGATTGAACTGCGCGTCTTGTGTGCTGAACGATGTGCGATACCGGCTGTATCCGAAACGGACTTCATTGATCCTACTTGCACTGAGAGTCGACAGCAGGCTGGCGGATACAACCTGGACCCGGGTTGGGGAAGTCTGTGCGAATTGCGCCAATCGGGACGCTGCGCCGCCGCCCAGACCACCGAGTGGGAATACCTGGTAGCTCTGGGCAAATGCGTAGCGCCCGGTGATTTGATCGTTCGATCTGAGTTGGTGATCAAGCTTGGCAATAAAACTGTCTACATTGTTCTTGTCAGCCACCGTGCCGGGAACCGTGCCCGCCTCACCGTTAAAGCCGGTCGGCTGCGGGAAAAGGCTCAAGAGATTAGTGACAGCCGGGCTCGGCGTGAACCCCGGGCCGTTTGGAGGATTGGCGGCCGCGATTTCCTGTGCGAGTTCGACCTGGTTCGGCACGGCTTGTCCGCCCACGGTGCTCGTGTCAGTCGGCACCAGGAATGTGAAATCCGACCCGACGCGCTCGCGCTGACCTTCATAGGCGCCGAAAAAGAAAGTCTTGTCCCTGATGACCGGCCCGCCCAATGAGGCGCCAAACTGATTGTTGCGAAACGCCGACTTCAATGATGGATCGCGGTTGAAATAGTTTCTCGCGTCCATAGCGTCGTTGCGCAGGAACTCGAACGCCGAACCGTGCAACTGGTTGGTTCCCGACTTGGTGATGATGTTGACTACGGACCCGCTATTCCGTCCGTATTCAGCGGGAAACTGGGACTGCAGGTTGAATTCCTGAATGGCGTCAATCGGCAACAGAGACGCCGGTGCGCCGCCGATGCCAGTCTGGTTCAGCGCAGAATTATTGAAAAACGGATCGTTGTTGTCGGTGCCATCCAACGTGTAGTTGTTGGAACGGTCGCGGTTGCCGTTGATGGAGAACTGTCCGAATCCGCTCTGAATGGCGGCAACCCCCGAGGGCTCGACTGTCGCTCCGGGAACGAGCGCTACGAGCTTGCCAAAATCCCGCCCGTTCAATGGCAAATCGACAACCAGTTCGCGGTCCACAACTTCACCCAGCACGTCACGGCTCGCTTCCACCAGCGGCGCTTCCGCGGTTATGAGCACAACCTCTGCCACTTTCCGCAGCTTGGTGAGGCCGAAATTTGCGGAGGTGTCGAGCCCGACGTCGACCTGCACATTCTGTGCGCTCGGAGAAAGTCCGGCCGATTCGACGGTAACAGTGTATTGGCCGGCGGGCAGTTCGGCGAACACGTAGGCTCCGTCCGGGCCGGTGGTGGCTTCCCGTTGCAGGCTGGTACTCATGTTTTTCGCGCTAACCTTGGCTCCGGCGATCACGCTGCCGCTCGGATCGGTTACCGTGCCACGAATGGATCCGCGGAAGCTCTGCGCCCAGGCGGACGCGGCGATCAGCAACAATGCTGCTACGGCGATTTTCAGGATCACGATTGCCGCTTTCCGATGATTCAGTATCCGACGATTCGGTGTCCGACGATGCCTGCTGCCTCTACGCATAATCGCTTCCTTGTCTGAAGTCCCATTTCCAGTCGTCTTTCCAGATGTTGCTTCGAAGTTTCGCGCTTGCGCCTTCTACTCAGTTCCTCTTGCGGGGAATGAACACCGGTTGCGGCGGATCTATGCCAAACGCCGCTGCGAAGCTTGCCTGGTTGAGGGCGAAGCTGGCTCGTCCGCGCGAATCGATGAACAGTAATGGTTGTTTGAGCGGTACATCGCTGAAGGTTTTGACAAAGGGCATATCAACTTCGCGTCCCGCGATTGTGACCTTCAATTTATCGCCGCGCTGATAGCCGAGCTTCAGAAAATCGTCGGCGCTGATATTGGTAATCAGGTTGCCGAAGGGACCATCCAGGGCGATTACTTCACCGCTCAGACCCTTGTCGTCCACAGTTGCGGGTTTCAGATCCAGCCGGACGAGTTCCTTGACGGTGGGTCCGACCTGGGTCCAGTCGTCGCCGCGCGCGATGTGTGCGCCGACGGGAGAGAAAATATCCCGGCCATGGAAGGTGGAGGAAATCCTAGCGCCTACCATCCAGTCAGGATTGGTGACTTCGCGAATGCTTTCGATGCCATCGCGGTCCTCGACCATCGTCATCAGACCGTTGTCGGGAAGCACAAAGAATTGTCCGCGCTTCGATTTCACCACGACGGCCTTGCGCGAACTGCCCACGGTGGGGTCGATGACGACGACAAATACGGTGCCGGCCGGGAAGTAGGGCGTGGCGCCGAAGAGAAAGCGAGCGCCGTCTCGAATCGAAAATGGAGTAACCTGATGCGTGAGATCGACAATGCGGAGATTGGGCGCGATGCCATACATGACGCCCTTGCAGAGCGCGACCGAATCGTCGACGACGCCAAAATCGGTCATGAAGACAATGGTCGGCAATACAATGGTCGGCGGTGGCACCGCGGATGGCTGCTGCGTCAGAAGAGGACTCGCAGCAAGAAGCAACAAGGCGATCGCTCTACCGAACCAGCAACAGAATTCTCGCGCCGGTCTCGCTGCCTGGGATGGTGTGATGCGCATAATGCTCCGAAATACTATTAGTTTACTAGGGATTTAGAAAATCGCGACCCGTGGACTCAGTGACGATTCCGATCACCAGTCGCCGGGCGCGCTTGCCGACAGTTTCGTGGAGCACAACATTGTAAACCGTGACAACGAGAAGCCATAGTCGGCCTGCGGCATCTATAATCGGAGCGGCCACAAATCTGCCGGCGATGCTTTTACCGTCTATGATTTGACGCCAATTATTTGCCGTCAATTATTTAACATCAATTATTCAACCCAGGAGAAAGATAGCGATGTCCCACGTGATTCCCGAAAAATACGCAGATCTTTTCCAGAAGCGAGCTTTCGCTAGCCTTGGTACGCTCATGCCCGACGGACGGCCGCAGGTCACTCCCGTGTGGTGCGACTTCGACGGTCAACACGTCATCTTCAACTCGGCGCGCGGACGCCAGAAAGATCGCAACGTGCGCCGCGATCCGCGGGTTGCGTTGGCCATTATCGATCCCGACAATCCGTATCGCTATCTGGAGATCCGCGGCACGGTGGTGGAAATTACAGAAGATGGCGCCGCTCAGCATATCGATAAGATGGCGAAGAAATACCTGGGGGTCGACAAGTATCCCTACGCCAAGCCGGGGGAGGTTCGCGTGCTTTACAAAATCCGGCCTGAGCACACGAACGTGATGGGCTAAAACGGTGATCGTCCCGGGAAAACGGGGGTAACTTGCGTTCATCGCGCTGTTCACGGAAAGTCATCTAGGACCCTCGCAAGCGTGATGCGATTGAGGTGACTGCCGTGAGCCATTTCTCATCTGGGACGCACAATCAGCCCGAGATTACGACCTTGTTTGGCCCGCCCAAAATGCCGGCCGGGACGGATCCGCCTCCGCCAGACCAAAGATTCGCGATCACCAGAAAATCGCTGGGCAAAACGCTGGTTATCCTGGCTATCTTCCCGTTGCTGTGGAGCGCATATGTCGGCGCATACCACTACCAACATCCGCCGACGCTCTGGACGCGAACCAACGCTACTGTGCTGGATGGCAAAATCCAAATGAAGCGAGACATTTGTCCTCCGGGGTGGCACCCGGCGATCGCGGCGCATGCGATTGCCCAGTGTGATTTCTATGTTTTTCGTTTCGGCGTTTCCTATTTGGTAGCGGGAGCCGCTCACCAATCGATGATTGACTCGCCCTTGTTCACGTACAAGCGCGAGGCTGAGAATTGGGCCTCGCAGTTTACGCCCGGCGGTCAACTAGCGATTACTTACGACCCTTCGGATACAGGTCGTGTTCGCCGCGCCGATGACCCTCCACCCGGCCAGTATGCCGCAGGACCGTCGATTGGTTATTACCCATTGGGTATAGGTGGCCCCGAAGTCGTTGTCGATTCTGCCGCAGGGCCGCTGAAAGTGGCGTTTTGCCTGCTGGCGCCCGGGATACTTCTGCTTCTGAGTTCGCGGTCGGAGCGCCGTGACGTCCCAATGAGTCCGTTCCGTGGCTGATTTGAGCTCAGGCGAGTAAACTCGCCTCCGCGATTGCATCCGCAGCTGGCTGAATGGTGACATTTTTTCCTCTGGCGAGTCTAACCGCTTCGGGGATGGCCCTGATCGTTTTCGGCGGCATTTGCCATTTGCAGGAACATTCCGGCGTTATCTCTCGTAACAAACCTCGTGATCAAGAACGGACGGTGTGGCAGTCGCGAGCTGTCCCCGTGTGGCTCGCTGGAGGGTGCGATGCAATCTGTGAAGAGCAGTGAGAACGCCGAGAGCGGCCTTATGAGCAAAAGTATTTCGGCGCAGCAGGTGGTGAGGGCGGCGCATGAAGAACTCCTCCAGCTTATGCGGCAGCGAGCCGAGGTCATGAAGCGGATCGGCACGGTGAAGCAGACGATTGCCGGATTGGCGAATCTTTTCGGTGAGCAAGTACTCGGCGACGACTTGCTGGAACTGATCGATCGCAAGCCCAATGGCCGTCAGCCCGGTTTCACAAAGGCATGCCGGAGGGTGCTGATGGAGGTCCGTCGTCCGCTTGGGGCGCGTGAGGTTTGCGTGGAACTGGAACGACATGCTCCGGCAATTCTGGCGCGGCACAAGGACCCACTGGCCTCGGTCACGACTGTTTTGAATCGTCTGGTGGATTATGGCGAGGCCCGCAGCTTGAGTAACGATCGCGGCAGGCGCGTTTGGGAGTGGATCAGCGAAAGCGAACAGCCAGCGGACGCGATGGCTTCGCGGAGAACGGCCTGATCATCAAAGGCCGCCAGAGTATGGCGGCAGCAAACTGCAGATCCCTCGCTTCGCTCGGGATGACAATTTATAGAGGGTAGAGCCTACGCTGGCAGCAGGCGGCCTTTTTCCAGATGCCGGGTCACGTGCGCATACTGAGCCGCGTGCGGATCGTGAGTTACCATTACGATCGTCTTGTTGAAGCTTTCATTCAGCCGCTTCAAAATCTCCAGGATGTCGGTTGCCGAATTACTGTCGAGGTCGCCGGTAGGTTCGTCGGCGAGAATCAGCGTGGGATCGCTCACGATGGCTCTCGCGATGGCCACGCGCTGCTCCTGTCCGCCGGAGAGTTGCTTGGGAAGGTGGTGGACGCGATCCTCAAGGCCCACGAGTTTGAGCGCAGTCATCACGTGATCGCGGCGCTGCGCCGCCGTCATCCTGGTCAGCAGCAGCGGCAACTCGACGTTCTCGAATGCGGTTAACACCGGAATCAGATTGAAAGTCTGGAAAACATATCCGACGTGAGTGTTGCGCCACTTGGCCGATTGACCATCGTTCAGGCGAAAAACATTTTCACCCATCACCAGCAAGTCGCCGGAAGTGGGGCGGTCGATGGCCGCGATCATGTTCAGCAGGGTCGTCTTGCCGGACCCGGAAGGCCCCATCAACGCCAGAAACTCGCCGCCGGCGATGTCGATCGAGACTTTGTCGAGCGCGGTCACTTCGAAAGCGTCGCGCTTGAAAATCTTGCTCACGTCACGGGCCTGGACGACCTTGCTGCCCAGGGCCGGATGCATTGGTGTTTGCGTTGTTACCGTGCTCATGATTGCCCCTTCATACGAATCTTCTGCCCGTCCTGCAAATCCGCGGGCCCCGCCGTGATTACGCTTTCGCCGCCTACTAGCGAGTCCACGAGGTAACCCCCTGAACGCTGGCTCTGCACATGAACAGTGCGGCGGAGAACCTTGCCTTTGAAAGCGAGTAAAACAAACTTCGCTCCGTTCTGGTCGCGCAATGCGGCTGTGGGCACAAACACATAAGTCGGTTTCGTGCTCGCGCTCTTGTCGTCGTTCGCAGCTCTGTTCGCAGCTTCGTTCGCTTTCGCTTTGAACTGAACCGTTGCGTTCATTTCCGGCCGCAGGTAGGAATCGGGTTGCAGAATCTGAACCTTGACTTGGACCGTCGCCTTTTGCCGATTCGCTTCCGGCGACATTTCGGCGATCTCGCCTTTGTAGGAGCGGTCTTTGAACGCATCCAGAGTGACGATGCCTTCCTGCTTGGGAGACAGTTTAGCGAAGTCGTCCTGCGCAATATCGAGTTCGACTTGAATGTCATTCAGATCCGCCAGCGCCACCACCGATCCGCGCGGGCCGCCTTCAGCGCCGCTGGCAAATTGAGCGGTGACCAGTTCCCCTTTCTCTGCCGTACGCTCAAGAATCGTGCCGCTGACGGGCGCGCGAATCACCGTGGCATCGAGTTGCGATTTGGCGTAGGCCATCTGGCCTTCGGCCTGCAGAAGGTCGCCCTTGGCACGTTCAATTTCTTCGGAGCGCGGACCCAGTTGCATCAGTTTGAAAGCCCGCTCCAGCGAATTCATTCTTTGCTCGGAAGCTTCGTACTTGCCGGTAGCGTCATCCAGACTCTGCTTGGAGGCTACTCCCTGCGCGACGAGATCGCGCGTGCGATCCAGATTGAGCTTGTCATTCACCGCGGTAGCCCGTGCCTCGGACAGATTGTGATCCGCCTGTTCAACCTCCTCTGGGCGCGACCCATTCTGCTGTTCGAGCAGTCGCGCTTTGGCGCTTTCCACCGCACCTCGAGCCTGCTCGTATTGGGCGCGGAATTCCTCGTCCTCGAGGCGCACCAGAATTTGTCCTTCTTTTACCTTGTCGCCTTTTTCCACTCCGATCCACGCCACGCGGCCGGTGACTTTCGAATTCACGCTGATTTTGTGATGAGCGACAATGTATCCGCTCGCGGAAAGCACGGTGCTGCCGGCGACGTCACTGCCTTCCGCCGTCGCTCGCGCGACTTCCACTTCGGGTACATCAGCGGCGAGCACGCGGTAGGTCAGCGCGACGATTCCCAGCAGGACGACCGCGGCAATTCCGCCCAGAATAAAGCGGCGCGACCATGCGGGCGGTTCTCCGCCGCCGCGCAACGAATGATCGATGCGCAGACTCCGCAGCTCATCATGCTTAGAATCGGTATGCGTGCTGTCCGCGGGTTCGGTTTCCATTGGGATTGGTGAAGGTACGCGCCCAGTCCTTGGCTGGTTCACAACGATTTCAGGAATTCATTGTACGAACTAAATACGAACCAAGTATGAATTATAGGAGCGCGAAAAAGCTGCCCGCCGTGAAACTCGCCGCTCTTGAGTCAGGTGAGCGTGTACTGCAACACCAACTGCATTTCGGCGTCGCCCGGCACTCCTGCGTGGCTCATGTTGAACACAAGGTAGTCACCGGAATTCAACGCCAGGGATCGGGCAGCGGAAACGTGTCTGGAAGTTGACGAGGCGGTTCCGCTTTTGGGCACCCAGGTCTTCAGAATCACGCTCAGGAAAATGTTCTGAAGCAGGTAGCCGTCATCGCCCACGTTGAGGCCGTTAGGATTGTAAATGTGGGTTTTGCCGAAATTCGGGCTCTGCGGTGACACAAAGCTGGCGCCGGGATCTCCCTGGTAGAACTTGGGAGGTCCACCCGGCGAAACCGCGGCTCGGCACAGAACTTCGGCGAATCCGGCATTGGCGGGCAGGGAGGTGAGCATAAACGAAATATCGGCGTCGATTGAGGTCACGGTCATGCTGCCGGTCGCTTCAACGTAAACGTCCGCACCATTGTTGTCCAGGTTTGAGACTTCCCATCCGAAGCTCGCGAAACTTGGGCCGGTCGAAGTTTGTGACTGCGCATGTGCCGATGAATCCAGCCCGGTTATCGTTCCCGCTAAGCCGGCCAGCGCCAAACCTTTCCCAACAAAGGCTCGTCTATCCGCTTTCATTGCGTTCCTCCCGATCTCCGGCCTTAGCGCCTAAAGGTGTGCCCTTCCCAGGTGGTGCCCAAACCAGAGTTTGTCGGTAATCCAGACGGGGCAAGCCCCGTCTCTACGACAGACTTGTTACGCCCGCAGAGAGATCAGAATGTCCTGCCGCGCTGCATGCCAGGCGGGCGCGAAGCCTCCCAGCAAACCCATGATCAAAGCAAAAATAACCGCCGTCAGCGCAACTGCCCAAGTCAGGTGCAGACTGAAAACCGTCTCGCTGAAGGTGAGGGAGTTGCCGATACCCGTGCTCATGCCGTTGAACGGCAATATCAGGACAATCCCGACAAACGCTCCCAGCAGCGAAAGCAACAAAGCCTCAATCACGAATGACGTGAGAATGCTGGGGCGGGAGAACCCAATGATGCGCAGGGTTGCGATCTCTCGCGCGCGATACGCCACCGCCGCATACATTGTATTCATGGCGGCGAAGCTGGAACCGATCGCCATGATGATCGCCACAAAGGTGCCGATAAATTTGATGGCTCCACCGGAGCTGGTTTGCTTCTCGTAATACTCGGTTTCGAGCGTGCCCTCCAACTTGAGCCGCTGATCGTCGCTGACGCGGTGTTTCAGCGCGTCGGCTGCAACCGGGTCGGTGGCGCGCAGATAAGCGGAAGCATAGGCTCCCTGGCGGTCAAAATCCGCAGCGATCTGATTGACGTCGCCCCAGATCTCCGAATCATAGGCGGTGCCGCCGGAGTCGAACACGCCGACGACCTTCCATTGTCCTTTGGCGAAATCGAGAGTATCGCCGACGTTCGCGCCAGAAAAACGATTGTGAATGGAGTTGCCAACGACCACCTCGCGCTGTCCGGGTGTGAACCAGCGGCCTTCGACCAGCTTTGCGTTCGGACGCAGGGTGAGGCCCGCCGGCATCAGGCCGCGAACCGAGACGTTCACTTCGCCCGTGCCATCCTTGCGCGGCAGCACTACCACGACTACCCATTCTCCGGAAGCGATGGGGGCCCCCTGGTTATCTTTGGCGATGCCGGGCAGCGTCTTCAGCGTGGGGAAAAGATCGGCATCGAAGCCTCCGGAGAGTTCTGCCGTGGAGCCCTTGCGCATAACCAGCACGTTCACCGGGTCGCCGCTCGTCATGAAGGCTTTCTTCAGACCCGCCAGCAGAGCCATCAGGAACACCGCAGTGGTCACGGTGAGCGCAATGCCGAGAGCCGTCATGATAGTGAGGCCCTTGCGCAGCTTCAGATTGCGAATGTTATAGCTGATTGGAATCGCCATAGTGTTTCTTCGCCAGCTTAGCAGGCTGTGGTGAAACTCGAGCGCCCAAAGCAGCGCCTAAAGGCGCATTCATAATACGGCACTTACGGTATGCCTGAAGCCATACCCTGATACAAATCTTACCTGCGCGTTGCTAGCCGATGTAGCGCAAGCCCTCCACAATGTCCAACTTGGCCGCGTGGTAAGCGGGAAAGATTGCGCTCAACAGTCCTACCATCCCGGCGACGAAGATGGCGAGCAACAAAGTGGGAGGCGTCACTTTCATCCCGGAGAGAAACAGATTCATCCCGGGGGCGTGCGACATAGCTGAGACCAGTCCGAGCGCCAGCAGGGCGCCCAGCGCGCCGCCGATCAAAGCCACGAGCACCGCTTCGCCAACATAAAGCCGCAAGACCGTCTGCCGGGTGAATCCGAGCGTCTTCAAAACTGCTACTTCGCGCGTGCGTTCGCGAATCGACATGGCCATGGTGGTGGCGGAGACCAGCAGCGTAGCAAACACCACCGCGAAGCAGATACTGAGGATAAATGCTTTCACGTTCCCGATGCTGTTGATGAAGCTCAGCTGGAACGCCTTTTCACTCTCGGTTTTTGTAGGCTCCGGAGAATTGCGGAACATGTTGTCGACGGCGGAGGCGACCTTGGAAACGTCATCTGGAGAATCAGCGAGGATATCGAACATGCCTGCTTTCCCCTTGGCGAAGGAGACTGCTTCTTCAACATATTTCTGATTGAAGTAGATAGATTCAGTGCTTTCCGGCGCCGTATAGATCCCGCGAATCGTGAGCTCAAGATCCACGGGATAGATAGTGCCCTTGATCACGATGCGATCGCCCAGCTTCCAGCCATATTTCTTGACGAGTTGCTCGTCGGCGATGGCGCCGGCGCGATCGCGCTGCCAGGCGAGCAACTGATCCGCGGGGATCTTGAGGTCGGTGAAGATATTGAGGATTTCCTCCGGGTCGGTGCCGAACTGGGCGAAGAGATTTTCCGGCTTGTCATCTTTGTAGATGCCTCCAAACCAGTTATTAGGAGCAACCGCCACCACGCCGGGGATGGCGCGGATTTTCTCCCGGTAAAACAATGGCATGGATTCGGTCAGCGAGACGCGGTGGCGGGTAATCAAGCGCTGGGCGGACTGGGCGCTAAAGGTGTCGATATAGAAAGCGCGCCAGATGGTCATCATCAGAGTCAGCAACAGGAGCGAGAAGGTGATGCTTAACACGGTCAGGAGGCTGCGGCGCTTGTTGCGAAACGCGCTTTTGGTGACGAAGCGGGTTAAGGTCATGCGACTCCGGAAGGCAGATAAGGAAATCCGCCGAGTGGGAAGGGCAGCGCCCATTTACGCCCCTCCTCATTTACACCCGTCCCGAGGATAAAACAGGGGCTGCGATATGGACAACTGGGTTGGATCTTCTTTTCGCGAATTCTTCGCGGGCGTAGCCTTTAATTCTAACCGCCGACGGCCGCCGCACTAGCGCTGTGATCGCTGGCTAGCAGCTTCAACATGGTCCGATCGTCGGCGGGGCGGGAGAAGAAATATCCCTGGGCCATCTCGCAGTTGAACTGTTTGAGCAAATTGATGTGTTCTGCCGTCTCGGTGCCTTCGGCAACAACTTTCAAACCGAGAGTGTGCGCAAGGATGATGATGGCGCGCACGATCTCGCGATTTTCCGGGTCACTGTCCATGTTCGAAATGAAGGCACGGTCGATTTTCAAGGTGTCCACAGGAATCCGGCGCAAGCGGCTGAGCGACGAATAGCCAGTACCAAAATCATCGATGCTCATGCGCACGCCGAGTGCCTTCAACTGCGCCAGCACGTAACCGGATTTCTCCGCATCGCCCATGGCGATCGTTTCTATGATTTCGAGCTGCAGGCAGCCGGGGTCAACCCTAGTCTGATCGAGAGATTTGCCGATCTCGGTGGCTAGATCGGCCTGTGCGAACTCTCTGGAGGTGATGTTCACGCTCATGGTCAGAGGCGGGCTGGAAGGAAATTGAGACTGCCAGGATCGGAGATGTTCGCAGGCTTCACGCAGCAGCTTCCGATTCATGGGGATGATCAGCCCGATTTCCTCCGCAACCCCGATGAACTCCATCGGGGAGACTAAGCCCTCCGGACGCTGCCACCGCGTCAGGGCCTCGAAGCCGGTGATCTTGCCGGTCTGCAACGACACAATGGGCTGGTAGTAGACGCGGAATTCTCCCTGGTCAAGGGCCTTGCGCAGGTCCGTTTCCAGACGCAACCGCTTCACCGCATTGGCATGCATGGCCGTGTCAGAAACCTCACAACGGGCCTTTCCCGCCCGCTTGGCACGGTACATGGCGATGTCCGCGTCGCGCATCAGATCCTCGGCCTGGGTGTGAGGGCTGGTGCTGGAAGCAATCCCGATGCTTGCCGAAATTACGATTTCCTCCTGGTTGATGACAAAGGGAGCTGCCAGTTCCGCTTGAATTCGTTCCGCAACGCGAACCGCTTCAATGGGGTCTTGCATGTCGTCCAAAAGTATGGAGAACTCATCGCCACCAAGCCTGGCCAAATTGTCGTCATCGTTATTGGCCAGCCTGCCAGGTACGTCGGCCAGGCGCGGACGCGAGATCGTGTCGACCCGGCGCACCGAATCCCTCAATCTTTGCGCGATTTGAATCAGCAGATCGTCGCCGGCAGCGTGTCCCAGGCTGTCATTGACGACTTTGAACTCGTCGACATCAATGAGCAGCACGGCGAATTTGTAGTTCGGGTGCCTTTTGGAGAGAGTGAGAGCGTGCTGCAACCGGTCGAGGAACAGGGCTCGGTTCGGCAGGTTCGTGAGTCCGTCGTGGAATGCGTTGTGGGCCAGCGTTTCTTCGGCCCGTTTGCGCTCGGTGATGTCGCGGTTCACAATGACCAGTTTGTCGGTCTCGCCTTTTGCGTTTCGAATCACGCTCGCGGTCGATTCCAGTGTGCGCCAGGACCCGTCTTTATGGCGTACCCGATATTCCATCCGTTCGCCCTGACCGCTCAGGCGCGCTTTTTCCGCTGCTTTCAATACTCGCTGGCGATCGTCGGGATGAATTTGCTCGATCGACGAAGTGGCTTTCAAGTCTTCGGGAGAATACCCGAGAACCTTTAGATAGGCAGGGCTGTTGTACAGCCGCCGGCCATCGCCGTCAACGAGCGCGATCATATCGGCGGCATTTTCACTGATGAGTTGAAAAAGCTGATCGCGCTCCGCCAGTTGGCGTCGAATACGGTGGAGTTGCAGATGCTGATAGACGGCGTAAAAGTCGAACAGCAACACCAAAGCTGCCAGCCCGCGTACCCATTCCCTGAGATCAAACCAGTACGCAACGTCAGTCTCCCGATTAAACCAGGGAAAAGTGAACGAAACAATTCCCAAGGTCAAGGCCAGGGTTACCGCAACCGCGAAGCCCCACAGCCACCACTCATGACCTTCGATCCGACGCATCGCGGTCGGAATCGCCTCGGGGCTGTTGCGGCCCACTTGTTGGAATGATTGCGGATTCATGCCGTACGACTATTCTCGCGCAATTGTCACGGGTTCCAGCCTCTGAAGGAACGTAGGAAGAGTTACGAAAGGAGGGATGTCAGCCTGAGAGATATCTAAGCCGGCCGTGTCTGAAATCACTACTCCGAAGTGATTTCGGCGAGGCTATCTTGAGAGGCTACCCGTCGCGATTCGCCGGAGTACTCTCGATTTTCCGGAATCTTTGGGCGACGGACTCGGGAAGACTCTCCTCCAACCTCTGTAAGAGCCACTCTTGTAATACAGAGGTCAGGCGCGGTGGAACGGAGGAAATTTGCAGTCCGAGGTAGGACTCTTTGCACCAGCATATCGTCGCCCCAACCACGAACCGCAATTCCTGACCCGGAAGGGTGAAGTGCAGCTGCACTTCGACTCCGGGGGGGAGTGAGACCGAGGTAGCGATGGCGATTCCACTTTCGCTGATGTTCAAAGTCTGGCCCTGAACTTCCGGCATGCCAGGCCTGCAAATCGTCACCGGAGTCTTAACCGGGCAGCGGAAGTAGCGACGGCGCTCCCGTAGGATCAGACCGTACGCGGCCTTCAAACTTCGGCCAATCGAAGTCGGGGAAAGAGGCCGCCTCAGCACGAAGTTGGACCCCGCCTTGAACGCACTGGCGCTTTCGGCGTCGCTGCCGCTGACGGTGAATAGCACGGCCGTTCGATTTGAAGGGGAGCGGCGTACCTTTTCCAAGACTGCGTTCGCCTGACCTCCAAGCTGGAGATCAACAATTACAGCCTCGAACTTTCGCTGGTTCAACAGCGCCAGCACTGTCGGAACCTCGGCACATACCTCTGGGGACATGGCGAGTTGCTGCATCGACTCCCGGAGTTGCTGGATCGTGACCGCATCATTGCATACAAGCAACGCACCCGCGATGGCTACCGAAGGTGCGGGGGCATTCATGTTACTCATTTCAGCGAACCTCTTCTCAGGGAACCTCTTCGTTGCAGCGATTCACGCTTGGCAAGTGAATGAGGACTTGCAAGGTGTCTGCCAATCTAGGAGATCGGAGGGACGTAGCTCGGCAGCAACCCATTAAGCTATTTGTATTCAAATTGGTGTCGGTTCTTGCTCGCGTTCTAGAACATCCAGGCCACAACCTCGCACGTCCGATTGCTGGTCCCATCTTGAATCCAGGAGAGCTGGCGGAATGCCGAAACGGGATCACACTTTGCAGCGAAATGGACAACGCTCGAACAGCAAGGCGACGACAACCGATTGAAAGCAGCTGACCATTGGAATTGTCGACGTAACCAGCGCTTACATCAACTATCGAATCCCGAACGAATGCCGGATCATTTACGAGACAGCAAGATAGCTTCCCGTCTCAGCCAACCCCAGGCGACAGTCTTCCGCATCCATTTTTAGGTACTTTCGTAACTCTCAGGTGTGCAGTCGATAGCGGTATTCTAGGTTCGATTCTCCCCCCTGTTTTTAGCCGACTCCATAGTTCGGGTGTAGTGCGGCTGGTCACCGCGAGGCGATTGTAATGGCGACGATGTTTGGACGATTCGATATCCAGAGCGAGCTTTCGAAGTCCGAGACCGCCTTGATTTATAAGGCACTGGACACGGAAACCAACCAGGTCGTGGCGCTCAAGACGCAGAGTCTGGAGCCTCTGGGCGACCGTGCCGAAGTGTTTGTGGACACACTGATCGCGGAAGGCGAGAGCACGCGCGATCTTGTCGGACAGAATATTGTCCTGCTCTACGGCGCGGGCGAGATCGACGGCCAGTTCTGCGCGGCCATGGAGTATATCCAGGGCAACAGCATCGCCACCATGTTGGCGCGCAAAGAGGGCTTCTCCATCTGGGATCTGCTCGACATTACGCGCCAGGTTTGCGCTGGTCTGGAGCAGGCTGCGGCGAAGGGTGTGGCGCACTCTTCGCTCGAGCCCGCCAAGATCATGGTGCAGTGGGATGGGATGGTCAAGATCCTCGGCTATGGCATCTCGAACATGAGCATGATCGAGGCGGAAGCGGGAAAGGGATTGGGCCGGCTCATGCCCTACTGTTCTCCCGAACAAATTCGCGGAGAAGCCATCGACCTGCGTTCGAACCTGTTTACTTTGGGCGCGATCCTTTACGAGATGGTGGTTGGCCGGCCGGCATTCGATGCCGCCGATCCGGTTACGCTGGTGGGGCGAATTGAGAACGAGATGCCGGCCAGTCCGTCGGCGGTGAATCCCAAAATTCAGCCGGCGGTGGGCGCGCTGATTATGAAAGCGCTGGCGAAAGATCCCGCCGAGCGTTATCAGAGTGCGCGCGAACTGCTGGATGACCTGGAGAAGTGCAAGGAAAACGGCAACGGAAAGAAAGCCACCACGGATACCAAGAAGACGACGGCGGCGGCGAACGCTAGCGTGAGTCAGGCAGATCGGGCAGCGGCGGCGAGCAAGTTTGTCTCGTCTGCTTCGAGCGCCGTCCAGCCTCAGCCTTCCGCTTCATCGGTTCCATCTGTTCCGTCGGTTTCCTCCGTTGCGCCCAGAGCGGCTGCGCCCAAACCGGTTACCCCTAAACCTGTCTCTCCTAAACCTCCTTCTCCTAAATCTGTTTCTCCGCAAATCAGCGTGCCGGGGGTGTCGCCGACCGATCGGCCTGCAGCGGAAACCAGAGCTGCTGCGGCCGCTGCCGGCGCGATGAGTGGAGCCGGCGGCCCGATATCCAATGTCACTGACTTCAACTCGAACGATTCGAACTCGAATAATTCGAATTCGGGCCCACGATTCATCAGCGACTTTGAAGTAAGTGCTGCCGAAGCTCAGGCTGCGGGCAGCCCGGTTTTATCGGCGGCGGTGGTGGAGCAGGAATCCGAGCAGCATTCGCCCGGCGTGGCGGTTGATCCAATGATGTCAGAATCCGTGATGGCGGAGCCGGTGACGAGTTCGTCTTCAGCCGGCAAAAGTTTTTCCGATCTGGCCGAGATGCCTCCGTTCAAGGAACCCGTTTTTGCCGCGCCGGTTCCCGAGCCCGCCGAGCCGCTGCGTCCTCATACTGAGGTGCAGATCTATCCGCGGAAAGACGAGAAACCAAAGATCCAACCGCGGGAAGTCGCGGAGAAGGCAATGCACGAAATCGCCACCGTTCCGCCGCGGCTGATGCTGTTTTCGATCCTGGGCGCGGTTGGACTGATCCTGGTGGTGGCGATCGCGATCTTTTTTCATGTTCGCACGGAAGACGACGGTTCGACGGCCGCTCCGCGGCCGACGAAAAGCGCAGGCGCAAACTCGACTTCATCCTCAAACCAGCCGGTTGCCCAAGCGCGGCGAACCGAGAAGTCAGCTCCGCCGGCTGAGCCCATTGCGGAATCACAACCGAGCCTGAAGGTGCGCCAAGTCGAAAAGCGCAGTTCGAACGTTAGTCGACGCGCCGTTCCTGCCCCGGTTCCCGTCGTAATTCCAGGCCAGGCGCTGATCGACTCCAGCCCGCAGGGGGCGCAGTTTCAGGTCGACGGAAAAAGCGATCCATCATGGGTTACGCCGTTTAGTTTGATCGACCTAAGTCCCGGTAAGCACATCATATCGGTGAGCAAGACCGGGTATTCTTCCGACATACGGTCGGTCGATGTTGTCTCCGGCAGCAAATCGTCTCTGCTGCTTCATTTGGCGGCGGTCAATGCGCTGGTGGCGGTGAACAGCACGCCGCCAGGAGCCAACATCATCATCGACGGCAAACCAACCGGACGAGTAACTCCGGCGCAGTTCGCCGTGGAGAAAGGAAGCCACACCGTTCTGCTGCGCAAGCCGGGATACCTTGATGAGACGGTCACTGCCGACCTCGGTCCGGCACAGAATTTCCAGTACGCGCCGGTGCTCAGAGCCCTGGGCAACACAGAAGACATGCGGACCGTGGGCAAGTTCAACAAACTCTTTGGACGCGGCGGGGAGAGCACGGCTGGCATGGGTTCCATCAACATTCACACCCAGCCGAAAGGCGCACAGGTCGCCATCAACCAGCAGGTCCTGGATAAGATGTCGCCGGTCGACGTGATGGTGGGACCGGGGAATTACATCGTGGATATCACGCTAACCGGTTTCAAGCCGGTCCACAAAATCGTCAGCGTCGACAAAGGCAGCAAGGCCGCAATCGACGAAATTCTCGAGCGGCAATAAGCGGCAATTGGGCGAGCGTCGGGGCATTGAGTCATGGAATCATTTAGCCATTGAATCATTGAGCCATTGAATCAGGAGAAGTTCATTTCAATGGTGCAATGATTCAATACCTTAATGACTCAATGCGTGCCAACCCTGCGGTTGTGACAGCGATTCCTATTGTCTTTCCTCGCAAGAAATTCAAATACAGGGCACCGGATACTGAATAACAGATCAATCGAAATTGAAGCAGGAATAATCCTTCAGCCCGTCCTCAGGAAGTATCGTTTCGAACCAGCGGCTCCTGGTCGCCGATCTTTAGTGCTGTGATGCACATCACATTCCACGGTGTCGAGTTTGTGCAGAATAGGCTGAGGTAAGAAGGAGTGACATTATGTTATCGCCCAGGCCCGGCAGGTTGAGTCCCGAACTGTTGCAGGCTCTTCGAGGGATCAAATCGGTGCGGCTATTCGCCAAAGACGACACGCTGTTTCAGCAAGGTTCCGTAGGGACGGGCGTCTACCTGGTATTGAGCGGCGAGGTTCGCATCCTGCTGCCCACCGGTCAAAGTGAAAAGCAGCTTCTGGAGGTCGTCGGCCCTGGAAGCCTGCTCGGGCTGGGAGAGAGCATGACAGGGGAAAAATATCGGATTACCGCCGAGGCGGGTGAGCGCACGACGGTAGCCTTCATTCCGCGCAAAGAGTTCCTGGCGTTGCTGCGTGAACACGGCGATTTCTGCATGCAGGTTGTGCGGAGCCTAAGTGAAGACTTGCACGGACTTTACCACAAATTCCGCAGCATCAGTGCGCATCCGGGTCGTCCGCGGCACCGGCCTCTGGATGAACAGCTGAACTAAGCCAGGTCTCGGGTCTCAGGTGTTAGGTCTCAGGAAAGACAACGGCACTCAGACCTGACACCTGTGACCTGACACCTGACACCTGCCTTTCTAGTTCGCTTTAAAGTTGACCGTGATCTGCGTCTGGATTTCGACTGGCGCGCCATCGAGGTAGTAGGGCTTGTATCTCCACTGGCGGACGGCTTCGAGCGCGGCTTGCGCGAGAACGGGATCTCCGCTGAGCACCTTTGAATTCGTGACGTTGCCCTCTTTGTCAATGGTCGCCTCGATCTGCACTGCTCCCGAGGCATGCAGCGCAAGCGCGGCTGGCGGATACTTTGGCGTTACCCGCTTGATGAGGAGTCCCTGGGATACACCCTGGGAAATTCTCAGTGTGGTTAGCGCAGGCATGGGAATGTTCGAGGATGCTGAAGACATCAGGCCACTCAAGTTGTTGTCATTGGCGGAGGCAACGACGGGCGGGCTCGGAAGCGGAGGCGCGGACTCCTCTGGTTGAGCCTGTGTTTTGGCTCTTGCGGTATTCGACTTCACAACCATGGCTGCTGAATTCGCCGTCTTGGCTTCCGGTTCAAAGTTCGTAGCGATGTTCGCTGCGCTGTTTGCAGGGCTGTTGGCCGGAATGTTCGCAGGAATGCTCGCTGCGATCCGAATCACGGGAGAATTGGCGGTGCCGGTTGAGGGATTGCCGGACGGTACCGCCGCTGACGTCTTTGAAGTTAAGGTTGGGGTCGCGACGCTTACGGAGTCGGGCGTGGGTTTTGAAGGCGCCGCTACTGGGGAAGACATGGGCCGCACGGCAGGCGCAGTCTGGCCCGAGTCCTGTGAGGCGCTTACGGGGTGCGGAACTGCGGTGTTTCTGCTGGATGTGCCCAGCGCAGTGTAGCCAAAGTAGCCGAGCGCGGCCAGAGCCAGGACGGCTACCGCTCCGATCAAAATCTTCTTGTTGGCGCCCGATCCACCGGAATCATCTACTCCCAATGCCGCAAAGGACGGGGCATTGCCAGCGCTCGCCGAACTGAAAGTTGGAACTGGAATTGGAGCGGCATCGTGCGCTGTATCGTGTACGATTTTGGCGGGCTCCAATTCAACGATCTTGTTCTTTTTCGCTGAAAACGCCGTTAGCTCCCTGGCTGGAGCCGGTGCGGCGCCTGATCCCGCGACCGACGTAAAAGGGGAACTCGTATTCGGGGTTGGTACGGGCGCAGCTGTGCTGGTTGCCGCTTGGTTAGGCTGCTGCCCTTCTACTTCCGGTGCGGCCGCGATCGTAATCGGGATTTGCGCCGCGGGCGCTGGGACGATTGCCGGTTTGCCTTCAACTTTTGCCGATGCGGTCATTTCTGGAGACCCGCCTTGAAGCTCGCCTGGAAACTCCCCTGACTCCACCGGCATCGACTCCGGGATCATCGCCGCGAGCGGAGCTTCAATTTCATCCACCGCGGGACGGTTGGAAGGCGGAGCCATGGCAGCCGCGCCTCGATTGGCCGATTGGGATAAACTACCGGCCGATGAACTACCGGCCGATGGTGCCGCAGTTCTTGCGGGAATTGTAGGAGGTGCCGTGCTGCCAGCGCTGGCGGCGGAATCGGAATTTTTCCGCAGAAGTCCGCGCGCAACCCGAAGCGTTCCCTTGGCCTGCTCAACGTTGATCGGTTTTGTGAGCACAAGGTTGGCGCCGATGCGGTAGGCCTTGGCCACGCCCATTTGTCCTTCGACCAAAGCGATCGCCAAAGAGCCCTGATTGGAGCTGGAATTTCTTGCGCTCTTGAAGAGCAAAGAAGCGTTCTGATCATTCTCGCTGTCTACGACGATGGCGTCGTAATGCTGCGTCATCAATTTCTTCACCGCAGCAAAAGGTTCGTGCACGGCTTCTACGGTAAAGTCCAGTTCGTTGAACACCTGATTTACGACGCTCGCCAGTTTTTCATCGGGACAGAAGAGTAAGGCTTGGTAACCCATGATGAGGCCATCCTAGGTAATGGGATGGGTACCAGCAAGTTACGTGGGTAATAAGATTGGGACTAGGGCCGCTGAAAGTCGACGATCACGACCGTCTGGAACGGCTGCGCCTTGCCATCGCGGACGTAGGGTCGATAGCGCCACTGCTTCACGGCTTCGATGGCGGCGGTTGCCAGGGTAGCGTTCCCCTCGACCAGCCGCAGGCCCTCAACCTTGCCGTTCTCATCCACCACCGCCTTGAGGATAACCGTTCCCTGCGCTACACCCGCGCGCGCTTCGGCGGGATATTTCGGCGCAACGCTGTGAGCCAGCCGATTTTCCGCACCCTTGGAAGTGAGAATGACCGCACTGTTTTCCCCAGCCAGTTGTGCGTTCAACAAAGTTGCGGCGGCGTTGGTGGCGTCTCGCTTGCCGCCCTTCTTGCTGTCGTTCTTGCTGTCGTTCTTGGTGACGCCCGGCCCCATGTCGACGGTCGTAGACGTAACCGCAGCCGCCGACGGCTGGACGGGAGCGGTCGCCGCAGCAGACGTTGTTTGTGTCTGTGAACCGGCGGTTGGTGAACCGGCCGCTGAACTGGTTGCGGAATCCGGGACCGTCGATGTTGACGTATTCGGATTGGTCGGCGAGGTCGGTGCTTTGGCCAGAGCCGTTTGAGTCAAAGGCTTCGCGGGACTTGGCCCCGGAGTCGACGGCAGCGCCATTCCGACGAGGGCCAGCACGCGATCAATCTGCGGTTGGGCGATGGCTCGGAACTCGGGCTGATACGTCCATGCGGCATAGAAGCCGCCCGCGGCGAGCGTCAGCATTAGCAACGCGACTAGCGGACGGCGCGTTTTCTGCCGGCCTTGCCGGCGGGACCGAGACACCGGCGTATCCGACTTAGCTGCTGGTAAATTTGGCGTTGTTTTAGACTCTGAACTTTGCGCTTGCGATTCTGGTCTCCGCGACTCTGCCGGTTGCGATTCCGCCAGTTCCAATTCTTCCAGATCCGTTCTCTCCAGATCCGCAAGCACCGGATCGTCGGAAAGTGGGAGTTTGGGTTTCGAATTCACGGAACCAGCGGGAACCGAAGATGACTCTGACAAATGTGATTCTGAGAAAGTGGCCGACGGTGGATTTAACTTTCGGTCGGCGGCTGTGGCATCAATCTCGACCTCATCCACAGCGGAATTCATCTCAGTCGTGACGGATGGAGCAGCGCTTGCGTGGGGACTCGGGACGAAGCTCGGAGCCGGCTCTGCAAAGCTGGTGAGTTGTGAAGAAACGGCGGCCGCCGCAGCGCGTTCTTCGGTCATTACCGAGGTGATCGGGGCCGAGGCGGTCGTGGCCGGATTCAACGACTGCGTGGGGGCATTCTCATTCGGCTGGACGTTCTTTCGCACACGGCTGACCGCGGTGCGGATGGTGCCCCGGGCCTGGTCTTTCGCGACCGGCTTGGTCAGAATCAGTTCCGCGCCCAGGCGAAAAGCGGTGGGGAGACCGGCGCGGCCATCGACAATCGCGATGGGGACGGGGTTGTTGCCGTTTTTTCCGCGGCGACAGACGTCAAAAATCAGTTTGGCCGCCGGCAGATTTTCGCAATCGACCAACACCAGGTCGAAGCTCTGTGAATTAAGCTTTTGGGCAGCGGACACTCCGTCCAGGGGGCGCTCGCAGGTCACCGACATTTCTTCCAAAACGCCAGTAATTGCGCTGACTGCCTGGTCATCCGGCGACAACAGCAGAGCATGAGGCATAGCTCTTTCATGCTAGAAACCGCCGCCGAAAGCCGCAAGTTACGGGAGTAAGCGAGGCGAACCCCGTAGTTTCAGGAAAGCCGGTGGTTTTCCCCGGTCGCCGACTCAGGCGGAGGATAGACAATCGAGCCGCGGAAGGCGGATTTGTCGGCGGGCGCAAAATCGGGGAACGGCAGATTGTGCTGGTCCCGCCATTGCTGGACCTGCTGTTCGGCCGCAGCGGCTTTCTCCTTGTCGAGGCCGGAATCGCGCGACATATATAAGGTCTGCGACGGGAAGGCGAAGCCGCTGCCTGATTTATCGACGATGTCCATGATGCGCAGCAAAAGGTCTTCGCGGATCGCGGCAAATTCGTTGGCGTCGCGAGTGAGAACGTAACTCACGATCTCAAGGCGCAAGGCGCTGTTGTCGAAATTGGCGAAGCGAATGCTGGCGCTGTCGCTTTCGACTTTCGGATGCTCGTATAACATGCGGCGAGCTTCCGCCAGCAGATAGCGCAGCTGGTCTGCTGTGGTTTCACACCGGATCGCGAGCACGGGACTGAACTGAATCTTGTCGCGCCGGGTGAAGTTTTCAATGTTCATGGTCGCGAGCGCGCCATTGGGGATGGAAAGCTCTGTGCGTGCGTCGGTGCGAACGCGAGTGGAGCGCAGGCTGATGTCTTCCACGGTTCCGGTGCGGTCGCCGAAGCGGCAGTAATCGCCGACGCGGATGACTTCGTCGGCCAGAACGGAAACTCCGCCGAAAAGATTTTCGAGTGTTTTCTGGGCGGCTAAGGCGATGGCAAGGCCGCCGATGCCGAGACCGGCGAGCATGGTGGTCAGGTTGAAACCCATGATGCCGAGCGCGGCCACGATCGCGGCAATTACCACCAGTGCCGTGAGCAAGCTCTCGCCCAGCACCATGAGGGTTCCCGTGCCGATGCGGCCCGCGTTGATGGCATGGATACGCAGCCGCTGCATGGTGAGAGTGGTGACGCGGAGCAGAAACCAGAAGAAGCCGATGCTGATGAGAACGGTGATGGTTCGGTAGTAATAAAGACGCGGCAGCAACGGCAGGCCAAAGTAGCCAGCTATCACGCGGTGAGTCAGCGCGCTGAACGAAACCAGCAGCGGCTTCGACATACGGCTGTAGGAGTGCAGGTTGGGGCGATGTCTGAACTTGAGCCAGAGGCGGCGCGGAATCGCCAGCAGCAAAACTATCGCCCAGCCAATCGCGATGGCGACTGGAATCGCGGCGAAAAGCGCCAGCCATTGCCAGAGCGGCATCCCGAGAGGTGCGTTTCGCACCAGGCTTTGCGGGAGTTTGCTTTCTACCTGGTGAGCTTCGACGTTGTCATATAAATCAGGGATTTTGCTCAGCGTGTCGGAAGAGAAGAGCCAGATTTTTCCGAAATTCGGATCTGTGATGCGGACGAGAACGACGGGAACGTCGGCATCGCCATAGGAAAAAGTGCCGATGGTTTGCTGGTCCGCGGTGCCGTACTCGAGATTGCCTTCGGAGCTGGCGCTGAGCCGGCGCAGGCTGCCGACGAAGGCGCGGTCCATCAGCAACTTCAGTTTCTCGGCCAGCTCCGGGCCCTGGGACTGGCGGCGCCCGGCGCTCATCTGCAGGTAGTCGGCGGCGGTCCTGTAATCTCCGGACTGCGCGGCTTGCAAAAATCCGAGTACGGTTCCCGAGGGCGTCCCGCGTCCCAGTTGATCGGCGGACGCGGGAGTTGGTCCCTGAGTTTGCGCCGCACCCGGGAGCAGGCTGGTCACGGACTGGGCCACCAGTGCGTGGATAGGAATGCAAACGACAAGAACCAACAGCGCCAGTTTTTTCATCGAGGTACCAGTAGGTGGAGCGCCGGGCGTCCCCGCCCGGCTGGACCCTTCGGCTTCGCTCAGTGCAGGTTCGCGAGACGCCCGGCGCTCCACTATCTCTTGGGACGATAGATGTCGGTGGCCTGACCGTAGAATACTTCCGCCGATTCCATCATCGTCTCCGAGAGCGTTGGATGCGGATGGATGGTCATGCCCACGTCGGCCGCCAGCGCGCACATTTCGATCGCGAGCACGCCTTCGGCGATCAACTCGCCCGCGCCCGCGCCCACGATGCCGACGCCGAGTACGCGTTCCGTCTTCGGATCGATTAGCAACTTGGTGAGACCTTCGGGGCGGTCGATGGTGATGGCGCGGCCGGATGCGGCCCATGGGAACTTGGCTACGGTAATCTCGCGCCCTTGTTCCTTGGCCTGCGTTTCCGTCAGTCCGGCCCACGCGATTTCGGGATCGGTGAAGACGACGGCGGGAATCGCATTCGGTTCGAACGCAACTTTGTGGCCGGCGATGGCTTCAACCGCGGTGCGGCCTTCATGCATTGCTTTGTGGGCCAGCATCGGTTCGCCGGCGACGTCGCCGATCGCGTAGATGGTGGGATCGGCGGTCTGGCGCTGCTCGTTGATTTCGATGAATCCTTTTTGATTGACTTTGACTTTCGTCCGGTCGAGCCCGGGGATTTCGGAATTCGGCCGGCGTCCGACTGACATCAATACGCGGTCGAAAACCTGCTCTTTTTCTTTTACGTTGGGACCCTCGAGGGTTACGCGAATCCCGGTCTTTTCGTCCTTGAGCGACTTGACCGTGGTGTTCAGCAGGATCGTGGCGAAAAGTTTTTCCAGGCGTTTGTGCAGAGGCAGCACCAGGTCGCGATCGGCACCGGGCAGCAAGCCGGGCATCATTTCTACGCAGGTCACCTTGGTCCCTAGCGTGGCGTAAACCGATCCCAGTTCCAATCCAATATAGCCGCCGCCGATGACGAGCAGCGTTTTGGGAATGTCGGGCAGATCGAGAGCGCCGGTTGAATCCATCAGGCGCGGGCTGTCGAGCTTGAGGCTGGGCACCACGGTCGGACGCGATCCAGTCGCGATGATGATGCGGTCGAAAGTCAGATTCTCTTCGCCGCCGGCAGCGGTTTTCGTTACTTTCAGAGTGGTCGAATTCACGAAAGACGCTTTGCCCCGAACGAACTCGACTTTGCGCTGTTTCGAGAGTTGTCCAAGACCGCCGGTTAGCTTGGTGACGACGCTTTCTTTCCATCCGCGAAGTTTGTTCAGGTCGACTTTGGGCTCGGCAAATTCGATGCCCCAATTCTTGGCCTGCTCGGCTTCCTCCAACAGCTTGGCCACGTGCAGCAGGGCCTTCGACGGAATGCATCCGCGATACAGGCAGACGCCGCCGGGGTTCACTTCCAGATCGATCAGCGTAACTTTCATGCCCAGGTCGGCCGCCAGGAAGGCAGCGGCGTAGCCGCCGGGGCCGCCACCGATTACTGCCACACGGAGATTCGAAGAGTTTGCCATTTCGTTAGGTATCCCTCAAGTGTTTTTGTCATCCCGAGCGGAGCGAGGGATCTGCAGTTCGGCGCAAGATCCCTCGCTCCGCTCGGGATGACAATTCATAAAAGTGTCGCATGCGCAAACGTCAGACCAGATATGCGGCAACACCTATCCCTGGACCGACAGCAGGAACGGTTGCTCGAATGCTTCCGCGATCCAGCGCAGGAAACGCGCGGCGTCGGCTCCGTCGATCAACCGGTGATCGTACGAGAGCGAGAGCGGAAGAATCAAGCGCGGCTCGAATTTGTTGTTTACCCACTCCGGCTCCATGCGCGAACGCGACAGGCCGAGAATCGCGACTTCGGGATGATTCACGATGGGCGAGAACCCGGTGCCGCCGATTCCTCCTAGATTCGTGATCGTGAAAGTCCCGCCTTCCATCTCCTCGGGAGTGAGCTTGCGGTCGCGCGCTTTTTTCGAGAGTTGCGTCATCTCCGCCGCCAGCTCGACGATATTTTTCTTGTCTACGTCGCGAATCACCGGCACCAGCAGCCCGCGATCGGTATCTACCGCGACGCCGATACTGATGTATTGCTTGTAGACGATCTCTTCTTTCGCCATGTCGATCGAGGCGTTGAACTGGGGAAAGACTTTCAGGGCCGACGCGCAGACTTTTAGCGCGATCGCGGTCACCGTCATCTTGCCGCCGGCTTCTTCAGCTCGCGGTGCGAAGCGGGCACGCAACTGTTCTAGTTCGGTGATGTCGGCGCGATCCTGCTGGGTAACATGCGGAATCGTGTTCCACGCTTGACGCAGGTGCTCGGCGGTTTTGCGCCGGACTCCACGCATCGAAACCCGCTCCGTTTTGCCCCACTTGGCGAAGTCGGGCAGTTCGGGTTCGACGAAGCTGCCACGTGGAATTTGTGCGGCCGCTGCCGCTGCGAGGAGAGCATTCTTGGCGCATAGTTTTACGTCATCTTCACTGATGCGCCCGCCCGGGCCGCTACCTTGCACGCTGCGAATTTCAACACCGATCTCGCGCGCCAGACGACGCACGTGCGGCGCCGCCGGCACCGGATCATGGTCCGTGCCGGCAACTTTATCCAGTTGCACGGGCATGCTGAAAGCCGGTGTGGGGGCCGGCGGTTGATCCGGTGGCAGCGCCTGTTCTTCAGTTTTGCCCTCGGCTTGCATGGCCAACTGGAAGGTGAGCCGCGCGGCTTGCTGTCCGGAGATGTGTTCCACCGGCTCGTGCCTGCGCGGAGGTTCTGCCTGGGTTGCGACGCCACCCTCCAGCGTAAAAATGACCTCCCCAACCTTCACCTTCTGGCCCTCTTTGACTTTGATCTCGCGCACTACGCCGCTGACTGAGGAAGGAACTTCGACGACTGCTTTGTCGGTTTCGAGTTCCATAACCGGCTGGCCTTCAGCAACCCTCGCGCCCGGCGAGATCATCAGCCGCACCAGATCGCCGGAGTCGATGTTCTCTCCCAATTCCGGCAGCTTGAACTCGCTGGCTGCAGCGACGGCGGGTTGGGCTCGCCGGTCTGGCTGCGGTGCTGGCGCGGGCTTCAGCTTCGCCGCGACTGCTGAAACTTGGATTGCTGAAACCGGGGCTGCGGACGATGTGGGCTGCGCGATTGGTGCTTCCGTCTTCGACGGCCGCGCTGCAGCAACTCCAGTCCCATTTTCAACGGTGAAGATGACCTGCCCCACCCGTAGCTTGTCGCCTTCTTTGACGCGGACATCCCCAACGGTGCCCGTCACCGACGAAGGCACTTCCACAACCGCCTTGTCGGTTTCGAGTTCCATCACCGGCTCGCCTTCGGCGATGCTGGCGCCGGGCTTGATCAGCAAGCGGACCAAATCGCCGCTCTCAATATTCTCGCCCAGCTCGGGGAGCTTAAATTCCGTTGCCATTTTCTCCTTGTTCCTCTAACGCTGTAGAGAGCTCAGTCGGCCCTCCGGGACTTCAATCATCTAGTTCGGTTTTACCCAGCGCTGAAGGGCTGGGCTAAGTTAGTTCGCCCCTCCGGCTGGATTCTGTTGTTACGCGTCTCACATATTTCAGGACAGCACACTAGCTAATCGCCGGGTTGCGTTTTTCCGGATCGATGCCGAGATCGCGGATGGCTTTCTCCAGGGTTTTCCCGCTGACTCCTTCGCCGCCGTCCTTCTTTTCGCCTGCTAAGGCGTGCAGGGTGGCAAGCACGATGTGCTTTGCGTCCACCTCGAAAAAGTCTCGCAGGGACGCGCGATTCTCGCTGCGCCCGAAGCCGTCCGTACCGAGCGACACCAGCTTGCCCGGAATCCACTGGGCGATGCTGTCCGGCAGAACCTTCAGGTAATCCGACGCGGCGATGAATGGGCCGGAGGCGCCCTTCAGGGTCTGAGTAACATACGGTATTTTCGCCACCTGTGTCGGATGCAGCATGTTCCAGCGCGCGCAGTCGGTTGCCTCGCGATAGAGCTCCTTGTAACTGGTTACGCTCCATACGTCGACGGCTACGCCGTAATTTTTTTCCAGAATGGCCTGCGCCTTCAGCACTTCAAACATGATGGTGCCGCTGCCCAGCAACTGGGCGCGCAGCTTCGCGTTCTTCTTTTCAGAAGTTCGGTAACGGTAAAGGCCTTTGAGGATGCCCTCGCGGATGCCCGTCTGGCTGGGCATCTCGGGCATCGGCAGCGGCTCGTTGGTGACGGTCAAGTAATAAAAGACGGATTCACCATCGACGTACATGCGCTGGATGCCGTCCTGGATGATAATGGCGATCTCATAAGCAAAAGCCGGATCATAGGCCAGAAGATTCGGGACTGGAAGAGCCAGGACGTGGCTGTTTCCATCCTGATGCTGCAGGCCTTCGCCGGCCAGCGTGGTTCTCCCAGCCGTGCCGCCGATCAGGAAACCTCGGCAGCGCATGTCTGCCGCGGCCCAGATCAGATCGCCGATACGCTGCAATCCGAACATCGAGTAATAAATAAAGAAGGGAATCGTGTTGATGCCATGATTGGCATACGCGGTACCGGCGGCGATAAAGGAACACATCGATCCCGCCTCGGTGATTCCCTCTTCCAGAATCTGTCCGTTCTTTGCCTCCTTGTAATAGAGGAGGGTATCCATATCGACCGGTTCGTAGAGCTGGCCTACGCTGGAATAGATACCGACCTGGCGGAAGAGCGCTTCCATGCCGAAGGTGCGGGCTTCATCGGGAACTACGGGCACGATGAACTTCCCAACCTCTGGGTCGCGCAGCAACTTGGAGAGCATGCGCACGAAGACCATGGTGGTCGAAGCTTCGCGACCCTCGGTGCCTTTGTAGAATTCTTCAAAGATGGCTTCAGAAACCGGTTTCAGCGGCGTGGCGCGCACCTTCCGCACCGGCATGTAGCCGCCCAATTGTTTCCGGCGTTCCTGCATGTACTTGATTTCCGCGCTGTCATCAGCCGGACGGTAGAAGGGCGCATCGTGCAGCTCGCCGTCCGGAATCGGAATCCCGAAGCGCGAGCGGAAGACTTGCAACTCGTCGTCATTCAGCTTTTTCTGCTGATGCGTAATGTTCTTGCCTTCGCCCGCTTCGCCGAGTCCGTAGCCTTTGATAGTTTTGGCCAGGATGATGGTCGGAGATCCAGTGTGATCGACCGCCGATTTATATGCCGCATACACTTTGATCGGGTCGTGACCGCCCAGCCGCATGCGGGCAAGCTGTTCGTCCGAAAGATGCTCCACCATCTTCAGCAGCCGGGGATCGGTGCCAAAAAAGTTTTGCCGAAAATACGCGCCGCTCTCGACGAAATATTTCTGGTACTGGCCGTCGGTGATCTCGCCCATGCGCCGGACGAGCAGGCCGTCGCGATCGGCCTGAATCAGCGGATCCCAATCGCCGCCCCAGATCAGCTTTATGACGTTCC
The DNA here is from genome assembly GCA_049512435.1 of Terriglobales bacterium. Taxonomy (GTDB): domain Bacteria; phylum Acidobacteriota; class Terriglobia; order Terriglobales; family Acidobacteriaceae; genus Acidiflorens. The sequence continues at coordinate 33,437 of JBEKXC010000018.1, forward strand.
ATCCCGCGCCGCGGAATATCGCTTCCAGTTCCTGGATGATTTTGCCGTTCCCGCGCACCGGTCCGTCGAGGCGCTGCAGGTTGCAGTTGACGACGAAAATCAGGTTGTCGAGCCGCTCGCGCGAACCGAGCGTGATCGACCCGAGAGACTCTGGTTCGTCCATTTCGCCATCGCCCATGAACGCCCAGACTTTTCCGCCGGTCGAGGTTTTCAAGCCGCGATTTTCCAGATACTTGATGAAACGAGCGTGGTAGATCGCCTGAATCGGGCCGAGTCCCATCGACACGGTGGGAAACTCCCAGAAGTCGGGCATGAGCCAGGGATGCGGATAGGACGAGAGTCCGCCGCCCGGTTTCATTTCCCGCCGGAAGTTCTCCAATTTCTCTTTCGGGATACGCCCCTCGAGGTAGGCACGGGCGTAAATTCCGGGCGCAGCGTGTCCCTGAAAATAGACAACATCGCGGTCGCCGGATTCAGTGGCGGCATGAAAAAAGTGATTGAATGCGACTTCGTAGAGCGTAGCCGCCGAGGCAAACGTGGAAATGTGTCCGCCAATGCCTTCCTGAATCTTGTTGGCGCGGACGACCATGGCCATGGCATTCCAGCGCACCAGGCTCTTGATGCGGCGTTCCATCTCCTGGCTGCCGGGAAACGGCGGCTGCTGCCGGGAAGGAATCGTATTCTGGTAGGGAGTGGTCGCCGAAAACGGCAGGTTGATCCCAGCCTCGCGCCGAGCATGCAGCGCCAGTTGCTGCAAGAGCCGCCCCGCGCGATCCGGGCCGCCGTGCGAGAGCACATAATCCAGCGAGTCCAGCCACTCCCGCGTTTCCAGGACTTCAATTCCGTTTGTCTTTATCTG
>JBEKXC010000019.1:0-39600 GCA_049512435.1 Terriglobales bacterium
TGCAAGGCTTTCTCAGTCGCAGTGGCGCCTTCGCCAAACTTCTGCTCCTGCAGGTAGAGATGTCCAAGATTGGCGTAGGCGGGATAGGTGGGCTCAAGGGCAATCGATTTCCGCAGCATCTGCTCGGCCTCGGCGTAGTGCTTATCGCCCATGTCGCTGTAGGCCGCACCTAAATTAAGATAGAGCGCCGCATTGTCGGGGGTGAGTTCGATGGCGTGCCGATATTGCGCCACGGCTTCCTCGTAGCGCTGATGATCATACAAAAAACCTCCGAGTTGGTTATACCCATCCCAGGAATCGGGACGAAGCGCGATGGCCTTCTTGAAGGCAGCTTCGGCATCGGCGGCGCGTCCCGCGCTTTCGTAGGATCTGGCCAGACCGATGATCGCATCCGCGTTGCGCGGGTCGAGTTGCAGCGCCCGCTGGTTCTCCTGCAAGGCGAGATCGTATTTCCCGGTGACGCGGTGGATTTTCCCCAGCGTCACATAGACCGTGGGCAAGCGATCATCCAGTTGCTGCGCTTTCTGGCAATTCGCCAGAGCTTCGTCGAGCCACTTTTTGTCTTTGTCCAACTGGTATTTCAGGCGGTAGGCTTCACCAAGCTGAGCAAAGCCCAGAACAAAATGGGGATCCGCCGTCACCGCGTTGTTGAGCGCCGCGATGGCGAGGTCCAGATTCCCCGCCTTGTCGTAGCGTTGGGTGTAGCCGAGGGCCTTCAGGTACAACTCATAAGCGCCGGCATTGACTGAGCCGCCAGTCGCGCGCAGCATCTCGGGTGTCACCGCGATCCGCATCAACTTGGCGATGCGCGCTACCGCCTCATCCTCCAGCGACGAGAAGTCTCCCGCGCGGTCTTCAAGCGTCACCGAGCCGATCTGGCGCAGGTTCTTCGTGTTCACCAGATTCACCGTGAGGTGAATCGCTTGTCCGTCGCGGCGCAGGCTTCCTTCCACCACCACCGTCGCTCCGAGTTCACGCAGCGCCGACGACGCATCGGCAATCTTGCGGGCACGCACTTCACTGGGCGACACCACCCAGAGCGACTGCTTGCCCACTTCAAGGTTAGTCAGCCGGCTCGCGAGATTGTCCATCAATCCAGCCGACACGGCTTCGTTCGTCGGATCATTCCCTACATTTTCAAACGGCAGCACCGCGATGTGATCTTCGGACCGGCCAAACCATCCCGCCACGCGGTCTCGCACTGGCGGAAGAAACGAGAGCACGGCCAACAGCACCACGGCCGCGCCCACGCCAGCCAGCCACCGGTGCCAACTGGGAGCCGCGACTGGCGCGCCCCAGGTTGGGCGCGAGGCTTGCTCAACGTGCCTTCGTAGTTCGGAGGAAAGCCCGGACGACAGCCCGGACGATGATCGGGAAGACGGCCGGGACGATGGCCGGGACGACGGCTGGCTGCCGGTTTGCGGCGCCGTCGCGGTGGGATCGAGATGGCTGCGCACCTCTTTCAAGTCGGCCACCATCTCGCGGCAGCTCGAATAGCGCGTTTCCGGTTCCTTCGACAACGCGCGGTACATCACCCGCAGCAGATCGATTGGGATCTCGTCCATGGGCGGGGGCGCCTCGTTCAGGATCGCGAAAATGGTCGCCGCCGGCGTATCCCGCGTAAACGGATTCCTTCCGGTGACCATTTCTGTCAGCACGATCCCGAGCGACCAGATGTCCGTGCGCTGGTCCACGAACTTGCCGACTGTTTGTTCCGGCGACATGTAGCCGATCGTTCCCGCCGTGCTGATGCTCTGCGTGGTGCCGGTCGAGGCCAGCCGCGCCAGGCCGAAGTCGACGATCTTCGCCACTCCGCTCTGCGTCAGGATCACATTCGAGGGCTTGATATCGCGATGCACCACCGCACCCGCATGAGCCGCGGCCAGGCCCTCCCCGATCTGGATGGCGATATCGACCGCTTCGGCCATGGGGAGGGGACTGCGGCGCATCCTGCGCACCAGCGTTTCGCCCGCGTAGTACGCCATCACGATGAAGGAGCGCCCGTCGGTGGTTTCTTCCAGGCCGTGGATCACGCCGATGTTGGGATGGTCGAGAGACGATGCCGTCCGCGCTTCGCGCAGAAACCGCTCTCTGTCGTCGTTCGTGGAAACGAGGTGCTCGGGCAGGAACTTCAGCGCGACCGTGCGTTCCAGCTTCACGTCGAGCGCGCGATACACCACGCCCATTCCCCCGGCTCCGGCCAGGCCGAGGATTTTGTAGTTGCCGACTATATCTCCCACGGACAGAGTGGCGTTTGAGTCAGACACCGAGCGTCTCCCCACAGTGGGAATCAATCCCAAGGCGCGCAGCGATTGGCGGTATCAGGATGCGATAGATCCAGTTCCGCACTTCAGTTCACACCACGATGATACGCTACTGCGTTTGCGGCCAGCAAGAAAGTAGCCGAACCAGTGGTGTCCTGACTTGGTTTCTTCACCACGGAGTCACGGAGACACGGAGAACCCCAACCGCTTGGCAAAACCTTCTCCTTCTGGCTTTTGCAGGTTCAAGGTTGTCTCCGTGACTCGGTGACTCCGTGGTGAAAAGAGGCAAATTCGGACACTACCGCCGAACCTGCGCGGCCTGCCGGCTTTCACCACTGGGAAGTAAAGCCGAGCTACAGACCTAAATACGCCGCCCGAATCTGCTCGTTGCCGAGCAACTCTTTCGGATTTCCCTGCAAGGTAATGGCGCCGTTCTCCACTACGTAACCGCGATCCGAAATGGCGAGCCCGTCCACGACGTTCTGCTCGACGATCAGCACGGTGAGCCCCGACTTGCCGATCTGCTGCACCTTGGCAAAAACTTCCTCGACGATCTTGGGTGACAGGCCAAGCGAAGGCTCATCCAGCAGAAGCAGCTTGGGAGCAGTCATGAGTCCGCGCGCGATGGCGACCATTTGCTGCTCGCCGCCGGAGAGCGTGCCTGCGAGTTGCTTACGGCGCTCTTTCAAACGGGGGAAAAACTCGAACTGCTCTTCCATGAGGTCCTTTAGTCTGGGACGCACCCGTGCAATGTAAGCCCCGAGGGCGAGGTTCTCCTCGACACTCATGTGGGGGAAAAGTTGCCGCCCTTCGGGAACATGACTTACCCCGCGGATCACGATCTCATGGGGTGGAAGCCTGGAGATGTCTTGTCCTTCAAACTGCAACTGCCCGTGCTGGCTGCGCAGCAATCCGGAGATCACTCGCAAAGTCGTAGTCTTGCCCGCTCCATTGGCGCCGATCAGGGTCACAATTTCACCAGCTCGGATCTCGAGGGTCATGTTGAACAGCGCCTGAAAATCACCGTAACTGGCGCGCACATCGTTCAGAGTGAGGAGAGCGTCACTCACAAGGCAATCTCCTTGTACTTGCTGCCAAGGTAGGCTTCGATAACCTCGGGGCGATGAACCACGTCTTGCGGGACGCCTTCGGCGATCAGAGTGCCGTGATCGAGCACGATGACCCGGTCGGCAACGCGCATGACCACCTGCATCACATGCTCGATGCCGCCGATGGTGGAGATTCCCCACTCCGGCAATCGCTTGAGGAGCATGGCGAGTTTGATGGCCTCCGAAGTGGGCAGCCCGGCGACGACCTCGTCGAGCAGGATGAGTTTGGGCTGGGTCGCCAAAGCACGCGCAATCTCCAGGCGCTTCAGCGTGGGCAATCCCATGCCACGCGCGGGCAGATGCATAACCTTCTCCATTTGCAGAAAACTGAGAACTTTCGTGGCTTCCTTCTCAGCCTTGGCGCGGCTGGAGGTACGAAGGAATGCGCCCAGCATGACATTTTCCAGTACGGTAAGGTTGCGCAGCGGCTTCACCAACTGGAAGGTACGGCCGATTCCGATCTGCGCGGCCCCATTGGGCGTCAAGTGCGTGATGTCCCGCCCATCAAAGTTGATGGAGCCGCTGTCCACATGAAAAATACTCGTGATCAGGTTGAACAAAGTGGTTTTGCCCGCGCCATTGGGACCGACAATGAAGGTCACCTCACTCGGCTTCACCGAGAACGAGACGTCGTTGATCGCCTTCAGGCCGCCGAACCGTTTGCTGACGCGTTTGACTTCAAGAAGCGACATTGTTTAGCCGTTCCTATTCTTTGATGTTCCTATTCGTTGAGGGCAGCTCTTTCGGACTCTGCTTCGATGGTCGCGGGAACGGGCGCGGCGAAGGGCACCGCGGGCGCCTTCTTGAACAGCGCCAGCTTCCGAGTGAACGTACCTACGATACCCTCGGGCATGAACAGCACGACGACAATAATCAGCACGCCGTAGATCAGCAGATTCGCTTCCTTGAACACGTTTTTGAAGATCTCGGCGGCGCTCTCCAGAAGAACAGAACCGACCAACGGGCCGATTAGCGTGCCGGCGCCGCCCAGCATGGCCACGATGGCAATCTCCGTCGAAATTTCCATCGGCAGCACCTGATCGGGGACGATAAAGAGAAACATGCTGGCGTAAAGCGCGCCGCCGAGGCCGGTAATCGCGGCGCTGATCAGCAGGGCCCAGAGTTTGCAGCGCGCAGCGTTCACGCCCACGGAGAGCGCCGTGTCCTGGTCTTCACGGATGGCCATCAGGTAATAGCCGAAGCGCGAGCGCTCAATCCACGCCGAAAGACCGAGGGCAAATGCGGTCAACAGCACTACCGACCAGTAGAAAGACCTTACCGGGGAGTGGGCGAACAACAGCGGCACCTGCACTCCCACGTCGCCGCCGGTGACGTTGGGAAGGTTCTTGGCCACCAGTCGCAACACTTCCGCGAAGGCGATGGTACAGAGTGCGAAATACGGGCCGCGCAGGCGAAAGGAAACGCTGCCGATCATCGCCGCACAGATCATGGCCAGCACCACACCCAATAAAACCGCTGCCCATGGTGAAATCCCCAGCTTGGAGAAGAGCGCCAGCCCATAAGCGCCTACTCCAAAGTAAGCGGCATGGCCCAGAGACAACTGTCCGGCATATCCGCCAACCAGGTTCCAAGCCAGGCCCAGGGCGGCGAAGAGAAAGACGCGGAAGAGAATTTGCAGTGTGTAATCGGTAAGACCGAAGAGGGGAACGAACAGCGCGGCCAACAAGAAGACAGCGGCGATAAGCAGCTGCCACTTTCTCATGCGCGCTGGCTCCCAAAGATTCCGCTCGGTTTCAGGGAAAGCACCAGGATGAAAAGGACAAAGTCTACCGCGAGGGCCCACTCGTTGCCCCAATAAAGGCTGGTAAGGCTCTCGACGACGCCCAGCACCAGGCCGGCAATGGCCGCGCCCTGAATCGAGCCCATGCCGCCGAGCACCACCATCACAAAAGACTTCAGCTTGAACTGGTTGCCGACCTCGGGGAAAAGATAAAAGACGGGAAGCAGCAGGGCTCCGGAAATGCCGGCGGCGGCGGAGCCAATCCCGAAGGCAACGGCCTGTACACGGTTCACGTTAATTCCCATCAGCGGCGCTGCATAAGGGTTCTGGGCGATGGCGCGCGCGGCACGCCCGAACATGGTATGGGTCACCACCCAATAGAGGGCGCCGGCGAGCGCCATCGCGATGGCGAAGGATACCAGCCAGGGTGCGTTGATGGAGATCTGCGAACCGAGATGAATGTTCCGGGAGAGAAGCGGAATGTTGATTTGATGATAGTCGGCGCCGAAAACCAACTGCGCTCCATCGGTCAGAACCAGCGCCAACCCCATGGTCAAAAGGATCACCATGAAATCCACTTGTCCGCGGATCGGCCGCAACAGCCCCATGTAAGTGGCATAACCGACGAAGAACAACAGAATGCCCGCCAGCGGGAATTCGTAATAAGGGCTCACACCGGTGGCCTGAAACACCACGTAGGTGGCATACATGCCCATCATCAGAAACGCACCATGAGCGAAGTTCACAATGCGCATCACGCCGAAGATGAGAGCCATACCCATCCCGATGAGCGCATAGAGCGCGCCGGTCAGCAGACCGTTGATGATCCCTTGCAGAGGGATATAGAACCAGTTGACCATAGCAGCCCTGTGGTGGAACTCGAATTTCGAAGTCCAGCGCCTAAAGGCGCGTTGATACTGGCGCACTCGCGGCACGCCTGAAGCCGTGCCCTTCCCGTTCGTGCTCGCCCATAGTTCTCGGATGGCCCCTAGACGGGGCAAGCCCCGTCTCTACACGAGTTTTTCCGTGCATGCAACCGAGCGCGACAGTCGGCTGACTTTACTTCGGTCCCCCTGCCGAACGCAACATCATTTTCGCTTCGACCACTCGGGCGTTGGAATGATGGGCTTACTCTCTGCGGCATCCGCGGGCCAAACCACTTTGTATTGTCCGCCCTGCACCTGGGTGACGAGCACAGGATGCAGGTTCTGGCCACGGGCGTCGAACTTTACCGGGCCGAATGGCGTTTCCGCGAGGTTCAACTGCTTGATGGCATCGCGAATCGCCTGCGGCTGGTCGGACTTCGCGTTGTCGATGGCCGCCGCTGCCGCGATGAGCACTGCGTAAGCCTCCATGCCGTGATAGGCGGGATGCGAACCAGCCAGCGCGAAGTATTTCTGGTCGAATTCCGCCGAGCCCTTCCATTTGGCCGAGGGCAGCCACTGCGAAACCGAGAACGTGTACTCGGCATATTTGCCTGCTCCTTTGTCGGGAGTAGGAAATTCTGCCGCCGCAAAACCAGTTCCGGCTGAGGTGTAGTACTTGGGGTTCAGAGCAAGCTGTTCGGACTGGCGCATGAGCGTGCTGGCGTCCAGCAGATAGGAAGCGAAGTAGACCACTTCGGGATTCTTGCCCTTCACCCGCTGCAACAGCGATTTGTAGTCGGGCGAACTGGCCTGGTAAGCCTCATTGTCTACCAGGTCAAGGCCGGCGGCTTTCGCCGCTTCGGTCATCGACTTGTTATTCGACTGACCGAAATTCGTGTTCTCATACACGATGGCCAGCTTCTTTGGGTCGCCGTTGTTCTTCAGGAAATCCAGGGTCGCCGCTGCGAACGAGCCAGAACCGGCGCAGATGCGGAAGATCCACGGCGAGTTGCTCTCCATGACGTTGTCGGCGACCGCGGTGGGAATGATCAGCGGAACCTGTTTCTGTGTTACCACGGGCACGATGGCGCGCGTGCTCTCGGAGGAGTAGGCTCCCAGCACGATGGGCACGCGGTCCTGGTCCACCAGTTTCGAGACGCCCTGCACCGCCTGATCAGGACGGCTCTGGTCGTCGTAGTAATCGAGTTCGACCTTCTTGCCGAGCAAGCCACCCCTGGCGTTGATTTCTTCCAGAGCAATGGTGTAGCCGTTCTTGTGGGCCTGCCCAAACGCGGCGTTGCTGCCGGTGAGGGAGGTGATGACTCCGATCTTGAAGGTATTATTTTCGGGGCCCTTCGAGCACCCCGCGCAGAATAAAACCGCGGAAATCGCTAACGAGAACAGAAGGAACAGAGGGGAAGACCGCTTCATATCAAGCTCCTTGTGAGGGGGAACGCGCGGGCCACTGCCGAATAGCCACCCATGTTTCCGTGAAGCGAAATCACACTGCCGCGTTCGCCGAACCTCGCCAAGTATAACTACACCGGGATGATTGCCATAGGTGGTGATGCCGGTCACACTGCTGCGTGATCGACGACCTCATCGGCAGCGCTCGCGGGGACCGCCTACGCCGGATTTGGGAGGGCCGGGATTGCCAGATCCCACTGTCCCGTGGCCAGATATTCGTTGATACCCTGGGCTGCTCTGCGCCCCGCTCCCATCGCCAGGATTACCGTCGCGGCTCCCGTAACAATGTCGCCGCCGGCAAATACTCCTTTGCGCGAGGTTCTTTGCGTAGTCGCATCGGCCACGATGTAACCCCGCTTATTCGTATCGAGTCCCGGCGTCGTACTCTGAACGATGGGATTGGCGGTGGTCCCGATCGCAATCACGGCCACCGAAAGCGGCACATCAAACTCCGATCCCTCAATCGGCACCGGACGCCGTCTTCCGGAAGCGTCGGGTTCGCCTAGTTGCATCTTCAGGCAGCGCACTCCGGTGAGCCAGCCTTTGCCATCCGACAAGAACTCGACCGGCGCGGTCAGCACCTGAAACTCGATGCCTTCTTCTTTGGCGTGCTTTGCTTCCTCGGCGCGCGCCGGCATTTCAGCCTCACTGCGCCGATACAAGACGTACGCCTTCCGCGCACCGAGCCGCAAAGCCGACCGGATGGCATCGAGCGCGGTATTTCCGCCGCCGATTACGGCCACGTCCTTGCCGCGGAAATCGACCATGGGCTCGTCATATTTTGGAAACTCGTAAGCGTGCATCAGGTTGATGCGAGTCAAAAACTCGTTCGCCGAGTACACGCCGTTCAGGTGCTCGCCGGAAATGCCCATGAACTGCGGCAAGCCAGCGCCGGTGGCGATGAACACCGCGTCGAAACCCTCTTCTTCGAGCAGTTCATCAATCGTAACGGTGCGTCCGACGACGACATCGGTTTCGAAATCCACGCCCATGGCGCGCATATAGTCGACTTGCTGGCGAATGATCTTCTTCGGCAGCCGGAACTCCGGGATGCCATACACCAGCACGCCGCCGACTTCGTGCAGCGCCTCGAAAACGTGCACCGAGTGCCCTTTCTGCACCAGATCGCCCGCCGCGGTCAGTCCCGACGGCCCACTGCCCACGATCGCCACTTTCTTCCCTGTCGGTGGCGCTTTCACGATGTGCTTGACATCGAAGTGCTGCTGCTCATAGTCGGCTACGAAGCGCTCCAGATAGCCGATGCCGAGCGATTCACCTTTCTTCTTGAGCAGACATGCGCCTTCGCAGTGATCTTCCTGCGGGCAGACTCGTCCCGTGATAGCCGGCAACACGTTGTCTTCGCGGATCTTGGCTGCCGCGCCCATGAAGTCGCCTTCCACGATCAACTGCACAAACTCCTTCACCTTCACGCCCACGGGGCAGTCGGCCACGCAAGTAGGCTTGGCGCACTCCAGGCAGCGGATCGCCTCCTGGCGCGCCAACTCCTCCGAATATCCCAGGTTGACTTCGGTGAATTGCTGCGCCCGCAGCACCGGCAATTGCTCCGGCATATGCTGCCGCGGCATCTTGATGCGCTCGCGATTGGGTACGGGATTCTTCGACTTTGTCTTCGTCGTTGTCGTCGTGGTTGTCGTTGTCGTTTTTTCCGTCGTCATTGCTTCGCCTCCAGGGCGCATCCCGCCATCACCGCTTCGGTCGGAGCTTGCTTCGCTTCAGGTTTCCTGGTTTCAACTTCCAGCCGATACTGATCCATCGACCGCTTTTCCGCGTCGCGGTACATGGCATTGCGCTGCACCAGGACAGCAAAGTCAACACGGTGTGCGTCGAATTCCGGCCCATCCACGCAGGCGAATTCGCTCTTGCCTTCGACCAGTACGCGGCAGCCGCCGCACATGCCGGTGCCGTCGATCATGATGGGATTGAGGCTGACCATGGTGCGGATGCGCTCCTTGCGCGTCATCTCCGCGACCGCTCGCATCATTGGAATGGGGCCGACGGCGAGCACCAGATCGATGCGGGTTCCGTTCTCGATCAATTGGCGCAGCTTATCGGTGACCAGTCCCTTGTCGGCGTAACTGCCGTCGTCGGTGGTGACGAAAACCGTGTCGCTGACTCCGCGCATCTCGTCTTCCAGGATCACGAGGTCTTTGTTTCGTCCGCCAATAATGGAGATCACGCGATTGCCGGCACGCTTCATCGCTGCCGCCGTGGGATAGGCCATGGCTGTTCCGACGCCGCCCCCGATCGTGACCACGGTGCCGTAACTTGCGATTTCCGAAGGCTTGCCCAGCGGCCCGACGATATCGAGAATGCTGTCCCCGGTTTCGAGCGAATTGAGAAGGTGGGTGGTCTTGCCGATGGATTGCACCACGATGTTGACGGTGCCGCGTTCCGGATCGGAGCGCTCGATGGTCAGCGGAATGCGCTCACCTTGCTCGCAAATCCGGATGATTACGAATTGACCTGGCTGCTGCTTGCGCGCGATGCGGGGCGCCTCAATCATGAAGCGCTTGATCCCAGGGGCAATGAACTGGGCGTTTACGATTTTGAACACTGTGCCTCCATTAAACTCCTCTGCTATTTTCCCCGTCTTGCCTGCCTAGGGGCTGTGATCCACGTCACTGTAGAGAGTGCGGGACGACCCGGGTTGAACGGGTGGTCGGGTCATGGGGTGATCTAAAGTCAACGGTCTTTGGGTTTCGATGGCCCGACGGCCCGGTTCGTCAGATCGCCCGATCCGGCAATGGCCCGATGAGTGCAAGAGAACCATCGTTCGGGAGGGTCATGTCCCAGCCCTTGATTCTGGTCGCCACCCCATGCTTTGGCGGCATGGTTTCGCAGAGTTACATGTTGTCGGTGATACGGCTCATGAGCTACGCGAAGTCTGCCGGGTTCGATGTGTCGCTATCGCTGCTTGGCTATGATGCGCTGATTTCGCGGGCGCGCAGCACCCTGGTCGCCGCCTTTTTGGATAATCCGGCGGCTACTCATCTGCTGTTCGTCGATGCCGATATCAGCTTTGAGCCGCAGCAGGTCGACCGTTTGCTGGGCTTTGATCACGACTTCACTGGGGCGTTGTACCCGCTGAAGTCAATCGATTGGGATTTCATCCCGCAGCGCTGTGTGGAGCGCGGCGAAAGCGTACAGCAGGCCGCCCTCTCTTATGTCGGAACCTTCTGCCCTGAGGCGGAGCGTAAGCAGGAGGGCGATTTTGTCACGGCAACTTATGCTGGTGGGGGCTTTCAGCTGATCCGCCGCAGCGCGTTGGAGAAAATGATTGCCGCTTATCCCGAAACTCATTTCAGTCGCGTGCATAGCATGCCCATGACCGGTTCGCGACGCGAGACGACGCAGAGTTCCAATCTCTTTGCGCTCTTCGATTGCATCATCGACCCGGAGACCGGCGCCTATCTGAGCGAGGATTACTCCTTTTGCGTGCGCTGGCGGCGGATCGGCGGCGAGATCTGGATTGATGCCGCCAGCAAACTAACCCACTCCGGCCCCTACGAATTCGTCGGTGACCACGCCTCGCGCTTCTATGGCGCGAAGGGATCGACGCCGGAACCGCGCTAACGTCCCAATCGATGTCAACCACAGCCGACGATTGGGCGTGTCCGTCTTGTGGAGGAGATTGTGCAGGTTGGCTCCATTCAGATTGCGTGCTTTGGCATGAGACCTGCTCTGGTCATTGAGACTCTAACGACGAGACTTTAACGACGAGACTTAACGGCGACACTTAGCGCCGAGACTTAGCGGCAACTAATGTTTAGCGACGAAGCGATCTTCCTGCATTCGAGCTGGCGCGCGGCGAGCACTTACGTCTGGGCGAAGTTCCGGCAGCGGCCCGATACCTACTGCTACTTCGAACCGCTCAATGAACATCTCTTTACTTTGACGGAGGAAGTTGTCGATCGTTTTGTCCCCTGGGCTTTTGCCAATCACCCCGCGCTTGAAGCCCCCTATCTCGAAGAGTTTCGTCCCCTGATCCGCAGGAACAGAGACGGCGACGGCGGCATACCAGGTGTTGGCATAAAAGGTTTTGGCATAAAAGGCTTTCCCGCGCATCTCACCTTCGGGCGATACTGCGCCGCGAGTGATTACTCTTTGCCGGAGTTGGAAGCGTATCTGGCCCATTTGGCGGAGCACGCCATACGGCTCGGCCGGCGTCCGGTGTATGGCTTTGTGCGCACCGATTTAAGGGTGGGTTGGTTCCGCGCCCGGATGCCCGGCACGCATATCTTCATTCGCCGCGAGCCGCGCCGGCAGTTCATGTCGATGTTGCGCCAAGCGGTGCAGGGCAATCCTTATTTTCTGCAACGCGGCGTGGTCATTCTCCGCCACAACATGGAAGAGCCTGCCTTCGCGCTGTTGCTCGCAGCCATCGAATTACCAGCGTTGCTGGAATCGTCCGGCCTGCGCGAAGCCTTCCGGGGCAAGCTCGTGGATGAGACAGTTTTGCGGCGGCTTTACTTCATCTTCTATTTCATGTGGCTGCTAGCGCGGCAGTTCGGCGAACCGCATTGCCATCTGGTCATTGATATCGACCGCCTCAGCAGCCTCAGGGATGACGATCCCTATCGCCGCGAGATTGAAATTCATCTTGCCGATCTGGTGGGCATGGACATCTCATTCACCGACTGCCGGGTCGAGCGTTATGATGAAAATCTCGGTTGGAGCGCGCGCGAATTCGAGGCCCTCGAACGGGAGATCGAAGCCCTCACCGGTCTGACCGCTCTGCAGAATTCTCTGCCGAATTAAAATAGTCACCATGCAAAACGCAACGCCGGCTGCCATTACGGTGCTTGTGCTGGAGCTTATACCAGCTACAGCGTTTGGATTGGCCGGGGAGCGGATTGGGCAGGCATGCGCGCGCTGGCCGGCAACGATTCGGACCGCCTTACCGGTGCTCTGCGCTCTGCCTTACATTCTAATTTCCTGTTCGCACCAGATGTTTTCGTGGCGTTGGTGCGCTCTCTACGCGGCGCTGCCCGTGGCGATCGCCTGGTTGTTGGCGCGGGCCGCAATTGCCGATCCCGAACAACGTGGCAATTGGCGCGACGCGATCATTCTCCTGACGCTGGGGCTGGCGGTGGATTTGCGCTGGTTCGAGCGGGCATGGCCGGACGGGCTGGCGGGCCTGGGGAAACTGCTCCTCGTCGATGCCGCATTGTATGGATTCGTCGCCATCCGCCGGCTCAGCGGCACCGGGTTTGACTTTCATTTCCGCTGGAGCGACTGGAAAACCGGCCTGCGGGAACTGGTTTTCTTTACGCCATTGGTTCTGGGACTGGGTTTGGCGCTCGGCTTTGTCCATCCGCACAGCTACGCGCTTCGGTTCTCGATTATTCCGAGGATGATTCTGCAGTGGATCTATATTTTCATTTTCATTGCCGTTCCCGAGGAACTTTTCTTTCGTGCGTGGGTGCAGAATCTGCTGGAACGGCGTGTAGGAAGAAGAGCGGCGCTGGCGGTTACGGCGGTATTGTTTGGCCTCTCCCATTTCAACAAACGTTCGACGCACTTCAACTGGCGCTACGTCATACTGGCCAGCATCGCCGGGATCTTCTACGGTCGGGCATGGCGCGACGAACGGCGAGTGCCGGCCTCCGCCATCACTCACGCCAGCGTCGACGCCATCTGGTCGTTCTGGTTTTAGACGGGTGCGGTTTTCGAGCCTGCGGGTAATATGAACATATAGAGACGGAACAAAATGGCAGTTGAGTCGAAAACCTTTCGCGCGGACCCTTCCGCGATCCCTTCGGCAGGCGAGAGCGATGTCAATAGCAATAGGAATAGCAATAGCAGTGACCGGAGCCTCGGGATACCCTTCGCCTGGCGGCGGTATTTCGTTTGGGCTCAGATCGTCATCGTGTTTCTCCTTCTGGAGTTTGCGCTTTGGGCGCCGACCACGCCTATCCGGAACCGCTGGGCCGTCGTCGCGATGTTCACGCTTCTCGTGCTTGTGCTGATCGACCGGCCGTCGCTCGAGCGCCTCGGTCTCCGTTTGCCAAAAACCTTCGGCGCCAGCATAGTGCTGGGAATTGGTTTTGCGATGGTTATCCTGATGGTGATCTTCGTGCACCTGGCGGGCGGGCCCATCCCCGCCAATCCGACCTGGCCGGCCTTGCGGTCGGTTTGGGGATATCTGATCTGGGCGCTGATTCAGGAATTCATACTGCAGTCATTTTTCTTCAACCGCTTTGAAGAACTTTATGGCGGCTCGAATGCGGTCTGGATCGCGGCCACACTCTTTGCCGCTGCGCATCTGCCCAGTCCCATCCTCACCACCGCTACGCTCATAGGCGCCCTGTTCTTCTGTGAAATGTTTCGCCGCTTTCGCAGCATCTATCCCATCGGCATTATTCACGCCATGCTGGGGCTGACTATTTTTCTGGTAACGCCCGATAGCTTGCTGCACCACATGCGGGTCGGGATTGGGTATCTGCAGTATCGGTGAAACTAGCTGACAGCTTTTCCTTTGAACTGTCGCAGCCCGACCGTCAGAAAGAATGCGTCAAACCCCGTCAACACTATCAGCACTGCCAGCACCGGAAGATGCGGGAACTGGGGCACGAGCGTGCCACGCAGTCCCTCGCTCGCGTAAACCAGAGGGTTTATCAGGACGACTTTTTGCAGGATGGGAAAGTGCCCCAGAGCGCTCCATGGATAATAGGTGCAGCCAAAAAAGATCATCGGAGTCAAAACCATGCTGAACATCAAACCGATGTGAGTTTGGCTGACGCTGCAACCCAGCGCTAGACCGCCGCAGGATGAGAAAAGGGCCACCAGCAGCGTTACGCAGGCAAAGCCGAGGGGAGAGTGCAGGTTGAACTCCACTCCAGGACGCAGCAACAGCCACGCCATGGGGATCACTACTAAGCCGGCGACGAGCGCTTGCAGCGTGCCAAAGATCACTTTCTCGATCGCCAGCCAGGAGATTTCTATCGGCGCGAGCAAACGGTCTTCGATCTCGCGCGTGAACTGAAACTCAGCAATCAAAGGCATGGCGACCGCCCAAACGCCGGTGAATACCATGCTGATCGCCATGATCCCGGGCAAGAGCAGGCTCTTGTAGGCGGCGGGCATGTAGCCGCTCGACACCATGACCCGTCCGAAGATAAACACGAACATCATCGGCTGCAAGAAAGTCTGCAGCAGCATAGGTACAGCGTTGCGGCGAGCGACATGAGCATCGCGCCCCAGCAGGGCTAGAAAAGTTGTCCAGTTCAATCGCGCAAGCTCCTTCCGGTGTGATGCAGAAAAAGATTCTCCAGGCTGGGCTCCGAGATGTGCACATCGCACAATTCGACCGAAGCGCTGGAGGCAAGATTGGCAATCTCAGAAACCAGCGAGCCTCCGCGGTCAGCATACACGTCGGCGGAGTCGCCATTATTCTCGCTCGCCCGCACCTCTCTTACACCCGCCAAAGCCTGAAGGCGCTGCAGTAATTCCGGTGAGCGCTGGCCGAAGCGCAAGCGCAGCAGATAGCCGCCGGGAACCGAAGCCTTCAATTCCGCAGGAGTGCCCAATGCGATGTTTCTTCCATGATCGATGATGGCCACACGCTGGCACAAAGCGTCCGCCTCTTCCATGTTGTGCGTGGTCAGAAGGATGGTCTTACCGCTCTGGTTGTATTCGCGGATGATTTCCCAGAGGAGCAGCCGGGTCTGCGGGTCGAGTCCGGCACTGGGCTCGTCCAGGAAAAGTACCTGGGGGTCGTGCATCATGGCGCGCGCAATCGACAGACGCTGCATCATTCCGCCGGAGAATCCGCGGACCATCTGGTCGGCACGGTCGGTGAGTTTGAAGCGATCGAGCAGCGTCGTCGCCCGCTCGGCTCGCTCCCGCGAGTCGATGCCGAAATAAGCGCCGTGGAAAAGCAGAATTTCGCGAGCGGTGAGAGAAAAATCAAGGTTCGGACGCTGCTGCACCACGCCAATCAGCCGCTTGACCGCGACCTGCTCCGCCCACACGTCATGCTGGCCGATCCAGGCTTGCCCGCTCGTCGGACGCACACGGGTGGTGAGGACTCCCACGGTCGTCGACTTGCCCGCGCCGTTCGGTCCCAGCAGACCGAAGATCTCCCCGGGTGAGATCTCCAGAGAGATGCCGTCGAGCGCAACGATCTCGGGCTTCGCCTGTTTTTTCGCTTTGTCCTTGTCCTTGTCCTTGCCCTTGCCGGGGGCTGCGCCGAAACCGAAGCCGCCACCGGAGGCGAGAGGCGGCGGCGACGTGTAGATCTTGCGCAAGTCGCGAGTTCGAATGCCAGCTAACATGCTCAAATCCGCGCACAGTTTGCGCCAGGAAGATTCCGACTAGCATACCAAACCGGGGCAGCTGACCGCTCCCTTTGCTAAGCTCATGGCTGGAGGTTGCGGAAAAAGTCGAAACTCGACTCCCAGCCCCTAAAGGGGCGACTGATTTCGAAGCACTTGCGGTATCGCTGAAGCGATACCCTGATACGAAACCGGAGTTTTTCCGCAGCTTGCTAAGCAAACCAGTCTGGATAAATCCGTTCTGCATGAATCAGAAATACGACGTCATCGTTCTCGGAGCCGGTGCAGCCGGCCTGATGTGCGCCGTGGAGGCCGGCAAGAGAGGGCGGCGCGTCCTCGTGCTCGAACGTGCGGATCGAATCGGCAAGAAGATCCTGATCTCCGGCGGCGGGCGCTGCAATTTCACCAACCTGCACGCCAGCCCAGAGAATTTTCTTTCGGCCAACCCGCACTTCGCCAAGTCAGCGCTCGCCCGCTATACTCCGGCGGATTTCGTTCGTCTCGTCGAGAAGCATCGCATTCCCTATCACGAGAAAAAACTCGGCCAGCTGTTTTGCGATCGGGGGGCAAGCGATATCACTGCCATGTTCGAGCAGGAATGCCGCGATGCCGGAGTAGAAATCTTCTGCAACACTCAAATCAAAGAAGGGCGCATCACAGAAGCGCGCAACGAAGTGCAGAAAAACGATCCGTTCACCGTGCATGCCACCGTGCAATCCCAATCCAAATCCAAAGACGCGTGTTTCACATCGCCCCGTCTCGTCGTCGCCACCGGAGGCTTGTCCATCCCGAAAATCGGTGCCACCTCATTTGGCTACGACTTGGCGCGACAATTTGGCCTGGCGATCGTGCCCCCACGCGCCGCCCTGGTTCCCTTCGTCTTCAGCGAGCCGGACCGCAAGCGCTGGTGCGATCTGGCGGGAGTCTCTACCGAGGTGGTTGCTTCCACTCGCGGCACGAAACAGATGTTGCATTCGTTCAGGGAAAACATGCTTTTCACTCATCACGGCATCAGCGGACCGGCGATTCTCCAGATCTCTTCTTACTGGGATGGCAAGGCGCTGATTCGTCTCGACCTTGCGCCCAATCGCAATCTCGAGGCCGAATTGCGAATGCGGGGCCGTCGCGGCCCGTCGAGTTGGAAATTGCTGCTGAGAGATGTCCTGCCTCGCCGCTTCGCGGATCGCTGGCTCGAAACTTACCCTTTAGCCGGCAACTCCGATCGCGCCTTCGCTGACGCAGAACGGCAACTGCATGTGTGGGAAGTAAAGCCCGGAGGGACGGAAGGTTACGGAAAAGCGGAGGTGACCGCTGGCGGCGTCGATACCGATGAACTCTCCGCCAAGACCATGGAATCCAGGAAAGTGCCCGGCCTCTATTTCATTGGAGAAGTGGTCGACGTCACCGGGCAACTCGGCGGCTTCAACTTCCAGTGGGCCTGGGCGTCGGGATTCTGCGCCGGACAGGCGGTGTGAGGACTTGATTTGCTACTTTCTCACAGGGATCTTGCTGCCGGTCGAAAGGCCGCGGGTTGCGACTACTCCATCTTTTCCGGGGATCTTGCAGCTGAGGAAACCAAAGTTGTCGCCAAAGATAGATCCGCCGTAGCCGGCAAAGAGGATCCAGCCGTATTTCTTCGTGCTGCACTTCAGATTCGTGACCCTGAAGATCTGTATGCCCGTGTAGCTTTCCGAGATAGCATCGTAAATGTTGTCAGCATACGCAACACCGTCGATGGAAAAATCTCCAGCAGGATTTTCCGCCTTGGGAAGTTTTGCGGTAATGCCGATTATGGTGGCGTTGTGGTTGATGCCGCAGGCGCTGAGGTTATCAAAGCCCACCCATAGGTCGCCGCCGGACCCACTGAGCTGTTCGTAGTCGCAATATAAGTTGCCGCCAACAGATGCGAGCCGAAGGTTTGGGCCGACGCAAAGCTGCAGGCTACAACGAAAAGAGTGATTACCACCACACTTTTGATTTTCATTGAATTTCCTCCTGGAAGGGCCGTCAGGTCAAACCCAAAAAACAGTGCGATTGTCTGCCCAATTTCGGGTTGCGTCAATGTGAAAGGTTTTTCATCTCCGGCGAGAGTAGTTCTGTGGTGGGTTGTTGTCGAAACGTCGCGTCTCTGACAGCCGGTTTCTGACAACCGTTGGACAAGCCCATATTCGCACGCCTGAGTCAACTATCAGCAATGATCGTCAGAACAATGATCGTCAGGCTAAACGATGTGACCGCACGCGATGCGGCCTTGCATGTCTTCGGTTAGATCTGTCGCGGGTTAGATCTCCGCGCCGTCCTGCATGAAGGGCATGCGGGCAAGAATTTCCGCGGCTTGCTCCAGTTGCCTCAGGTCGTCATTGGTGAAATCTGCGCCCGAAACCGAGGCATCCAGCCCCTTGCGCGAAACCTGCACCACTCCCACCACGTCTCCCCCAGAGGACGCTACGGGAACGGACATAATTTTCTGAATCGGCAGTTGCTCCTGGCTTCGATCTTCTTCGTCGGCTCCGGCCCCGAGCTTGACCGCTTCAAACAAGCTGACATGTTTTACGCGCATGAAGGTATTCGACAAAAGTGGAGATCGAGTCGCTGCCGTCCGCGCTGCCACCGCTGATCCGGTTAGAGGCAACACGCCCGCCGATCGCAGTTCCGGCGGAAAAATAAATCGCAGACTACCCTTCTCTAACCTGAGCAGTGCGACCTCGCTGCGGCGCACGCTCAGGATCTGCGCCAGCTTCAGGCAAACCCTATCCGAACTCGGGGATTCCGAAAGCATGCGCTCCAATTCGCTGAGGCTGGCCTTGGCGGCCTTCGCTCCCAACCCTAGATTTCCAGTCGATGACATAGTTGTG
Organism: Terriglobales bacterium; assembly: GCA_049512435.1. Taxonomy (GTDB): domain Bacteria; phylum Acidobacteriota; class Terriglobia; order Terriglobales; family Acidobacteriaceae; genus Acidiflorens. The sequence continues at coordinate 18,600 of JBEKXC010000019.1, forward strand.
CCCTTGAGGCTGTCCTTCACATATCGTGCAGGCACGAGCGAGTTTTCGACAAGTTACCAGAGTACTTTCTTCCAGTTTTTCGGAAATGCAAGCTTGGCGCTATCCAAGAGAGTGACTTTTCTTATGCGGCGGAACGAATTTTTCGATGGGTTGCACCACAATTCCACAGCCGTTCGGGATATAGTTAGATAACATCACTGCAAATAGTCGGATAGCGGCGATCGGAGTATGCGAATGTCGCTTATTCATTACCTACAACCATTTTTGGAATTGGGTATCTGTAAGGAGTACTGCATGGCTCGCAAGACGACCGGAAGCTCTATCACCAATCGCAGCAAAAAAACCGCAGCCACGATTCAGCCTGCCGCCGTGCAGGTTGCCGCCGAACTCGGCAAGGATGTTCCCAAGAATGGGAAATCGGTCAGCGTGGTTCCTGGCAATGTCGTTCCCTCCAATCTCAATCTCAATATCGAAGAAGAGATTCGGCGCCGCGCGTACGAACTCTACCTCCAGCGCCGGGCGACTGCCGGCGGCGAGAACGGCCATGGCGATGAGAATCAGGATTGGCTGATGGCGGAAAACGAGATCCGCTCGCGTTACGGCACATTGGCGCGGCACACGACAGCGTAGATCGGGGCGATCCGAGCTTGAATTCCGGCGAGAGCTGAATTTCGCCTAGCGAAGCGCGCCTACGAGCTAGTCGCCGGGCGCGACACAACCTGCGCTCGAAACCAAGTTTGAATATCCACAGCGCGGTGTTACTGCTGTACAGCCTGAATCAGCTTCGGTTTTACCTGTTCGTGCTGAATTTCCGAGGCGTCCCACGCGCCGCCCAGAGCCTTCACCAGGTAAACGGAAGTGGTCATTTGCTCACCGAGCAACTGCGTCGCCAGGCGTTCGTTGCTCAGCAGCGTAGACTGTGCGGTAATCACGTCGAGGTACGTCGTGAGGCCGCCGACGTAACGATTGTTGGCGAGTTCGAGTGCGCGGCGCGAGTCGGTAACCGCTGCCTGCTGAGTTTTCGCGGCCTGATCAAGCAGCGCCAGACCGGAGAGCCCATCCTCCACCTGCTGAAACGCCTCCAGCACGGATTCGCGATAGTTGGCGACTGATTCGTCGTAAGCAGCGCGGCTGATCGCCAGGTTGGCGCGGTTGCGACCGCCATTAAAAATCGGCTGCAGCAAATCGCCGCCCAGCGACCACATAGCGCTAGGAGCATTGACCAGCGTAGCGATGTCGCGGCTTTCCCATCCGCCACTTCCCGACAACGTGATGTGCGGATAGAACGCAGTCATCGCTATGCCGACTTGCGCATTTTCATACGCCATTTGACGTTCGCTGGCAGCCACGTCAGGCCGGCGCTGCAGAATCTCGGATGGAACGCCGCTGGGAATCGCAGGCGGGGCGGCAGTAAATGGCGCCTCCGCCAGACTGAAAGCCGAGGCAGACTTCCCTAACAGTACCGCGATGGCGTGTTCGTATTGCGCGCGCTGTTGCTGCACGAGCGAGAGTTGCGTCGCGGTCGATTCGAGTAACGCGGCCTGCTGCGCGACTTCCAGCCCATTCGCAACTCCGCCCTCGTGACGGTGATTGACCAGGTCCAGTCCTTTTTGCTGGATCTCAACCGACTGCCGTACTACTCCCGCCTCACGGTCGAGTTCGCGCAGGTTGAAATAGTCGGCAGCAAGTTCGGCGGTTAACACCAGGCGAACATTTTCCAGGTCGGCCGCGCTCGCCTGCAGCGAAGCGTTGGCCGCTTCCAGATTGCGGCGTACGCGTCCGAATAAATCAAGCTCGTAGCTAACGGAAAAGGGGACGGTAAAATCGTTCTCGGTGTCGACTTTGACGGTCTGAAGCGTGCCGCCATCAAGCGGACGGTTGCCGGAGATGCGCGTTCGCTGCCCACCGGGATCGGCGCTGAGCGTGGGAAAAAACGCGGAAGTTGCAATTCGCGCCTGCGACCGCGCCTGGGAGAGGCGATCCTGCGCCGCCGCCAGCGACTGATTTGCCTGCAGCAGATCCTGCTCCAACCGGTCGAGTTCCGCGTCGTGAAATATCTGCCACCACGCGCCCTTGGGAATCGCATCCTTCGGAGCTGCCGTTTGCCACGGCCCTTCGCCTTTCCACGTGTCGGGAACTTGCGCAGTGGGGCGCTTATACCCCGGCCCGACGGTACAGCCCAAGCCCGCGAGCAATGCCCCAGCCAGCAAAACGCAACACCCACCACGGAGACACGGAGTCACGGAGGAAGGTTTTTTCACGGCGATGGCTATTGCTTTATAAGCGGACAAAATCATGAATTTGGTTTTCTCAGTGACTCCGTGGTGAAGGATTACGAGTGCGTATCTCCCGCAACCGGCTTGGCGACATTCACCTTCTGCCCCTCCTCGAGTGAGTCGGACGGGTTGATGATGATCTGATCGCTCACGTCGAGCCCGCCCAGAATTTCAAGCGTGGCGCCAAAGTCGCGCCCAATGTTGATCGCACGCAAATGCACGTTGCCGTCCTTGTCGACGACCGCGACTTGCGGTCCCTGGGCGCGGAACAGCATGGCGTTTACCGGGATCGTAATCCTTGGAACAGAAGTTCCGGTCGCAAAATGCACTTGGCCGAAAGAACCAGGCAGCAGCTTGCCATCCGGGTTGGGAACATCCACTTCCGTGTTCAGGGTGCGAGTTGCGAGATCGATCGCCTCGGCGGTGCGCACCACCGTTCCCGTAAATTTCTGGCCGGGAAATTCCTGCAGCGTAACGTTGGCCTTCATCCCAACTTTGATATTCGGCGCATACGCCTGCGGAACGCTGACGTAGACGCGAAGCGGATCGACGCGGGCGATATCGAACAGCTCTCTGCCAGTTGCTTGCGCCCCAGAATTGATGAGCGCGCCCGGATCGACATTGCGCCGGGTCAGCACGCCGGAAAACGGAGCGTATACGCTCTTGAAAGACTCCATGTCCTCAAGGCGGCGAACATTGGCGTCCGCGGCGGCAAGGTTGGCTAGCGCCTGCTGGTAGCCGCTCGCTTGCTGGTCGGCTTCCTGCTGCGAAACCGAGTCGGTCTTGCGCAGATTCGCCCAACGGTCGGCGGAGATCTTCGCCAACGCCAGCGCCGCCTTGATCTGTTCGCGGGCGGCTCGGGCCTGTGACAGTTCCTGGTCAATTTCGGGAGTGTCAATCGTCGCCAGCAGTTCGCCTTTTTGAACCTTGCTTCCAATGTCCTTGTACCAGCGCAGGAGGTAGCCGTTGGTGCGAGCAAAAATCGGCGATTCTATGAAAGCCTGCAAGTTTCCGGGCAACACGAGTTCGTCGTTTCCGGGTTCGGTTTGCGGCTGCACCACGGCGACGGTGGGAATCGCTATGGCATCTGTTTCTTTGGCCAGGGCATCGGATTCGCTCTTCCGGTTCAGAAACGTAACCGCGCCAGCGGTGATCAGGACAAGCAGCACGGCCCCGACCAGAATCTTCCCGCGGCTCGCCGGAGCGGGAGGCAAGTCCGGAGGCCGCTCGATCTCCGGATGAACGTGCTCCGGGTGCGCGGGATGCGTCTCGTCCTGCTCTCTCGTTACGGGCGGCGATGGCACGGGCATGATAGCGATCTCCAACAAATTCTCTGCTCTTGCTTTTGCTCTACTGTTGTTGCTCCGATTGCAGCCGCGCTTCGCGGCGGCCATGAATAATGGTAAATACACTCGGCACAAAAAATAAGGTGGCTACGGTTGCAAACAGCAGGCCGCCCACCACGGCCCGACCCAGGGGCGCGTTCTGCTCCCCGCCTTCGCCGAAGCCCAAAGCCATGGGGAGCATGCCGATAATCATGGCGAGGGCCGTCATCAGTACGGGCCGCATACGGGTATAGCCCGCCTCGATCGAAGCTTGCAGCGCGGGAACTCCCATATCCATGCGATCGCGGGCGAACGAAACCAGCAGAATCGAATTCGCGGTGGCAACCCCCATGCACATGACCGCGCCGGTCAGCGACGGAACACTGAGGGTGGTGCGTGTAATCAGCAGGAACCAGCAGATTCCCGCCAGCGCTCCGGGCAATGCTGTAATGATGATAAAGGGATCGAGCCAGGACTGAAAGTTGACCACGATCAGCAAATAGACGAGAACGATCGCGCCGAGAAGGCCAACGCCCAAGCCGAAGAACGAGGACTCCATGGTCTGGACCTGACCACGGACCACGATTTGCGTTCCGCGCGGCAGATGGTCCTGAAATGGTTTGAGCGCCTTCATGATGTCCGACGCAACCCCGCCCAGATCGCGCCCCTGGGTGCTGGCATAGACATCGATGACCGGCTGCACGTTGTAATGATTGACCACTGCCGGAAGCGTCACAGGCTTAAGTTGAACCAGGTTGCCGAGCACCTGCGGAGCCTGCATACCTGCGCCCGTTACCGGCGTGTTCATCAACTGCTGCAGCGACGTCTCATGATACTGCGGCGTCTGAACCGCGATTGGATAAGTTACGCCATTCTTGGGATTAAGCCAGTAGTTGGGAGTCGTCTGGTTGCTGCTGCTCAAGCTGATTAAGACACTTTGCGCGACATTTTGGGCAGTCAGCCCGACCTGGTTGATGCGCGTGCGGTCCATATCCAGGTAGATCGCGGGCAGGCTCATCAACTGCTGCACATGGACGTCCGCCGCACCGGGAATCAAGCGCAATTTATTTGCGATCTGCTGGCCGATATCATAGTTCGTGCGCATATCGGCGCCAATGATCTGGATATCGACCGGGGCGGGCAATCCAAAGTTAAGAATTTGCGACACGATATCAGCAGGCTGGAAGAAGAACTCCACGCCCGGAAAACGTGCCGGTAACTCGCGGCGCAACCTGCGAATGTACTGCGCCGTAGGATGATGATGTTCCGGATTCAGCGAAATCAGAATCTCGGCATCGCTGGTGCCAATCACGCCCGAACTGCTATAGGAGAGATTCAAGCTCGAGTAGGGCAGGCCGATGTTATCCAACACCGTCTCCAACTCTTCCTTCGGAATTTCGCTGCGCAGCACGCGCTCTACTTCATCGCAGAGACGCGCGGTCTCTTCCACACGCAGGCCGGCACGGGCGCGAAAGTGCAGACGAATCAGGCCCGCGTCCACCTGGGGAAAAAAATCGCGTCCCAGAAAAAACACCAGCCCCAGCGACAAGAAGCAGAAAATCACGAAGCAGATGGAAAATAATTTCCGGTGTTCGAGCGTGGTTTCGAGCAGTTGCTGATAGCCGCCGCGGAATTTTTCGAACCACCGCTCGAATTTCCGTTGAAATTTCACGAATGGGTTCTTCGTCTCCGCGGCGCGGTGCTCGTGGCCGCGCATGATGAACATCACCATGGTCGGGATCAGGGTCCGCGACAGCAGGTAGGACGCCAGCATGGCAAAGGACACCGCTTCCGCCAGCGGCACGAAAAGAAACCTTGCGACTCCCGTCAGAAAGAACATCGGCACAAACACGATGCAGATACACAGGGTCGACACGAACGCAGGCACCGCAATCTGTTGCGCGCCGTCGAGGATGGCCGTCTTCATCTCCTTGCCCATGGCCAGATTGCGCTCGATGTTTTCGATCTCAACCGTGGCATCATCGACCAGGATTCCGACCGCGAGCGCCAGACCTCCCAGGGTCATGATGTTGATGGTCTCGCCGAGCGCGCTCAGCAGAATAACGGAGACGAAGATGGACAACGGGATGGAGACCGCGATGATCACCGTCGGGCGCCAATCGCCAAGAAAGATCAGAATCATGGCGGCGGTCAGACAGGCGGCAATCAGGCCTTCGCGGATCACTCCCTGAATCGCCGCGCGCACGAAAAGCGACTGATCAAACAGAGCCTTGATACTGAGATCGCGTGGCAGAGACTGCGCCGCCAAGGGCACCATCGCCTTTATGCCATTAACCACAGTCAACGTGGAAGATCCACCCAGCTTGTAAATCGACATCAGCACGCCGCGAACGCCGTCCTGACGCACGATATTGGTCTGCGGCACAAATCCGTCGCGCACGTGCGCAACATCGCGCAGGTAAAGGGTCGACGAGTTCGAAGTCTTCACCGGCAGATCGTTCAGTTCGGCAATGGTTTGCGGACTGCCGTTCATCTGCACCGTGTATTCTGTCGGCCCGATTTTCGTCGTACCCGTCGGCAGAATCAGGGCCTGCGCAGCCACCGCATTGACAATGTCGTTGGGCGACAAGCCATAAGCTTGAAGTTTGGCGGTATCGAGGTCCACCTGGATCTGACGCGGCTTGCCACCGTAAGGATAGGGAGTGCCCGCACCCTGCACAGTGCTCAACTGCGTGCGCAGAAAATTCTGCCCCAGATCGAACACCTGCTGTTCGGGAAGCGTCTTGCTGCTCAAGCCCAGTTGCACCACGGGCGTCGAGGATGCTGTGTAAGTAACGATCAGCGGCGGAGTCGTGCCCAGGGGCAGTGCGCGCAGCACGGTCTGGCTCATCGCCGTCACTTGTGTCACCGCCATGGAAATGTTGACACCCGGCCGGAAGAAAATCTTGATCACTGCTTTTCCGTTCACCGACAGCGACTCCTGATGTTCGATGTCGTTGACCGTAACCGTGAATCCGCGCTCGGAGTTGGTCACAATCCGGTCCGCCATTTCACTCGGAGACAGACCGTCATAGCTCCAAATCACACTGACCACGGGAATGTTGATTTCGGGGAAAATGTCGACCGGGGTACGCAGGATGGTGACGGGCGTGAGAATGATGATGAGCAGTGCCATCACCACAAACGTATAAGGACGGCGAAGCGCTAATGCGACGATCCACATAAGAGGAACGAAAACTGTGAGTGCCGACCTGAGCCGGGCCAAGAACGTACCGCCGCGAGCCCCACCAAAGCGCCAACTCCCAATTAAGATTCAAAACAGTACGTTTCGGATTTAAATTATATTAGACTTCAGCCATGGCTCAAAATCATATCCGTAGCGCGGGCAGCCGGAACGGAAGTAACGGACCCGGCGGAGGCAATGGAACGGGCGCGAAGCGCGGGCCGGGGCGGCCACGCAGTGAGGAATCGCGGCAGTCGATCCTGCGCAGCACTTTAAAACTGCTCAAACAGGACGGTGGATTCGCGGACCTGAGTATTGAGGCCATCGCCGCTGACGCCAATGTTGGCAAGACAACCGTCTACCGCTGGTGGCCGACCAAAGCCGCGCTGGTCGCCGATGCTTTCTCCGCCAGCGCCGAGGAGGAACTCCAATTCCCGAATACCGGCTCGGTGCAACGCGACATGAATCTGCAGATGAGGCGCCTGATTCGTATCTTCCGATCGCCGCGCGGCAAGGTCGTCGCGGCGATGCTCGCCGGAGGACAATCGGATCCGGAGTTGATCGAGGCCTATCGCGACAGATTTCTGTGGCCCAGACGCAGACAGGCCTATCAAACTCTGCAACGCGGCGTCGACCGCGGCGAACTTCCCGACGACAGCGACCTCGATCTCATCCTCGACTCGCTCTACGGCCCGATCTATATGCGCTTTCTGATCCGCCACGACAAGCTCAACGAAAGCTTCGCCGACGAAATTTGCGGGCTGGTGCTGCAGGGGTTGAAGCGACGAGCGCTGCGCTGAAACGAAGGCGAACTGGAGCCGACCGCGAACGTGCAGGCTCATGGCCCCCTCAGATAATATGCTAACTATGCCGACGCCTTTCGAGAGCGCGCAGTTGAACCTTCAGCTCTTTGATCTCCGCCGCGAACCTGTATTGCGAGAAGCGCGCGACTGGTTCGTGCGCGAATTGAATCCAGAGAGCTTCGCCGAATTGATCACCATCGTGAGCGGTCAGCGAAACGCAGCATTTCGCATGGTACTCGGCTATTGGGATATGGCCGCTTCGCTCGTAACCACCGGTGCGATTGATGCTGATGCGTTCCGGGCGGCACATGGAGAGATATTCGTAACCTTCAGCAAGATCCACCCGTATCTCGCGGAGTTGCGCGCCGCCAGTGGCGAGGCGGACCTCTTCAAACATATGGAGGTTGTCGTCCTTGCCGCTCCAGACGCAGAAGCGATTCTATCGCGGCGTCGCGAAGCAACCCGCGCGGCCGCCAAGGCGCGTGCAGCGGAAAAAGTGCCATATGCCAGCTGACGTGGTCCGCCACCAGACGAAATTTGCGGGCTGGTGCTGCAGGGGGTTGAAGCGACGAGCGCTGCGCTGAAACGAAGGCGAACTGGAGCCAACCGCGAACTCTACTGCGTCCCGAGGTACGCGCCACCCCAAGTAGGCGCTAACTCAGGACGGGATTCCCTCCGAGTGGGTCCGTCATCCCACCAAAGGAATCTTGCCGCCCGTCAAACCTCACGAGGCGATCCGCTCCACCAGTAGAAGGCAAGCACGTCTCGGCAGTATGATGTTTTCAGCTCCCGATGCGCCCCACGCCGATCATCACCGGGCTCCAGTTGGCGGCTCTCCCCGTTGTTTTTCTCGGACTGCTGCTAGGGCTGTCGGGCGATTGGCACTGGGTGGAGGGCTGGATCTTCGGTGTCTGGTGGGTATCCTTCTTTGCCGCCATTCTCTTGTGGCTTCGCTCCAGGGACCCTGCGCTGTTGGCCGAGCGCTTCCGCATGCCCGGCAGCGGCGGTGAATCGCGCTCCGATTTGGCTATCTTCATCGGGATAAAAGTGTGTGGCCTGGCTTTGATCGTTGTGCCGGCGCTGGATGTGCGCTTCGGTTGGACACCCCGTCTACCGCTGTGGTGCGAAGTATGCGGAGGCATCTTGCTCCTCGGGGGTAGTTTCCCATTCTTCCGCGCGTTCACCGATAACACCTTTGCGTCGCCGCTGGTGCGTATTCAGACCGAGCGCGGCCAGCACGTCATTGATACCGGCGTATACGGCTTTGTTCGCCACCCCATGTATCTTGGGGCAAGTCTAGTGTTCGTGGGTGGCGCGTTGCTGCTCGGCTCCATTTCCGGCCTCCTCTTAGCCTTCGCCATGATCGGGCTGCTGGTTGTGCGCATCTTTGGCGAGGAGAAGCTGTTGGCGCGCGATCTGGAGGGCTACAAGGAATATCTCCAGAAGGTTCGTTACCGGTTGGTACCACACGTCTGGTGATCACCCCGTCGACGGATTTCCGCTCTCGATCAGACAGGTGTTGGCGGTATCCGACTCGCTGGACGGATAGTCGGCCATGCTGAAGCCACCATCTGGCAACTATCGAACTCCGATATCACGTGCCGAACATCGACCTCAAGTCTGGGGATGAAAAATTAGTGATTGTTGGCGCCATAACCGTTAAGCGGTTTAACTGCTGCAACTTACCGTTCGATCACGAAATCTTGCCACTGCCTGCCCACACTTGCGCGAAATAGCCACTGCGGTTAAAATCTAAATACGACCTAAACAGTCGGAGTTCTATCCGACCATATAGGTCGGCATTCGACGGCATGCTGAAACTGACAAAAAAGGCGGACTACGGGCTCATGGCCATGAAGCATCTGGCCGAGCACGTTGACCAGGGCGCATGCAGCGCCAAGGACGTGGCCGAGGCCTACGGGATTCCGCAGGAAGCGCTAGCCAAGATTCTGCAACGGCTGGCAAAGGTCGGTTTGGTGCGGTCGCAGCATGGCATGAACGGCGGTTATACGCTGACGCGGGATCCGAAAATGATTTCGGCGTTCGAAGTGATCAAGGCGATTGACGGTCCGCTGTTCATTACCTCCTGCGTGACCGTTCGCGGCGAATGCGGGCAGAGCGATCGATGTACGATTCGCGAGCCACTGCGCAAAGTGAATGAAAGCATCGAGCAGGTTCTGAAGAACATCAAAATTTCCCAGATGAAGGAAGAGCCGGAAGTCCTCCGAGTGAGTAATCAGGAGATGAAGAAGCCGGCGGAGTTGGTAACGATTTCGTAAGCACTTTTTAAGGAGAACGGTGATCATGAGCACGAATGGCAAGACGGCGACCCAGCACGATGCGGAACAGCACACGGCTCCCAACGGGATCAAGCTGCCCATTTACATGGATAATCACGCGACCACGCCGATGGATCCGCGGGTTCTCGAAGAAATGCTGCCCTACTTCATGGAGAAGTTCGGCAACGCCGCCAGCCGCAATCACCCGTTTGGATGGGTAGCGGAAGAAGCGGTCGAGTTGTCGCGCGAGCGTATCGCCAAGCTGATCGGCGCGTCCGCGAAAGAGATCATCTTCACCTCGGGAGCCACCGAAAGCGACAACCTCGCCATCAAAGGTGTTGCCGAGATGTATCGCGAGAAGGGCAACCATATCATCACTGAGGTTACCGAACATAAGGCCGTACTCGACACCTGCAAGCACCTTGAGAAACTGGGCTTTCGCGTGACCTATCTGCCGGTGCAGAAGGATGGATTGATCGACCTCGACGACCTGAAGCGCGCTATCGACGACAAAACGATTTTGGTAACAATCATGGCGGCCAACAACGAGATCGGCATACTGCAGCCGATCGCGGAGATCGGCAAAATGTGCCGCGAGCGCGGCGTGGTGTTCCACACCGACGCCGTGCAGGCGATCGGCAAGGTGCCGGTGGACGTGAACAAGACGAACATCGATGTGGCATCGATCACCGGACACAAGCTCTACGGGCCGAAAGGCGCGGGCGCGCTGTATGTGCGGCGCAAGAATCCGCGGGTGCAGTTGGTGGCGCAGATCGATGGCGGCGGGCACGAACGTGGCATGCGCTCCGGAACGCTCAATGTTCCCGGCATCGTCGGCCTCGGCAAAGCTTGCGCCCTCGCGCAGGAAGAGATGCCGCAGGAATCCTGCAAAATGGCGGGCCTGCGCAACCGTCTGAAAGACAGCATCATGAGCCGGCTCGACGAGGTCTATATCAATGGCTCCATGGAACAGCGCCTGCCGGGCAATCTGAACATCAGCTTTGCTTATGTTGAAGGCGAGTCGCTCTTGATGGGCATCAACGATATTGCGGTTTCGAGCGGATCGGCATGCACCTCGGCGACGCTTGAGCCATCTTATGTATTGAAGGCTCTCGGCACCGGCGACGATCTGGCGCACAGCTCGATCCGCTTCGGCATCGGACGATTCAACACAGAGGCGGAGATCGATTATGTGGCCGACCGCGTCGTCGAAACGGTACTGCGTCTGCGCGAACTGTCGCCACTCTACGAAATGGCGAAAGAAGGCGTGGATCTGAAGAGTGTGAAATGGGCGGCGGAAGCGCATTAGAAGCAAGGTTTCAAAGCTTCGGGGTTTCAAGGTTTCAAGGTGCCTTGATTCGAACTTTGACAACCATCCGAATCACGCTGAAACCTTGAAACTTTGAAACCTGTGAGGGAAAAATGTCATACAGCGATAAAGTAATCGACCATTACAACAACCCACGAAACGTCGGCTCGATGGACAAGAAGGATGCCGATGTGGGCACCGGTCTGGTCGGCGCACCCGAGTGCGGCGACGTGATGAAGCTGCAGATCAAAGTGAATCCGCAGACCAACATCATCGAAGACGCCAAGTTCAAGACCTTCGGCTGCGGCTCGGCGATTGCGTCGTCCTCGCTCGCGACGGAGTGGGTCAAGGGCAAAACGGTTGACCAGGCCCTAGAGATCAAAAACACGGAGATCGTGAAGGAACTGGCCTTGCCGCCGGTGAAAATTCACTGCTCGGTGCTGGCCGAGGATGCCATCCGAGCCGCAATCGGCGACTGGAAGAAGAAGCAGGAAGCCTCGAAGCCGGTAGCAGCGCAGGTAGCACAGTAGTAGAGACGGGGCTTGCCCCGTCTCCCGCCGCAAAAAGAGACGCGGCAAGCCGCGTCTCTACGGAAAATTAGAACCAATCATGGACCAAGCAGTAAAAGACGAAACCGTCAAACCCGCTCCGCCCGCGGCTCCGGCCAAGGGCATCCAGGTGACCGACAACGCGCTCAAGAAGATTCGCCTGGCTATGGTGAAAGAAAACGTTGCGCCCGAGCAGGGCGGCCTTCGCCTGGGCGTGCAAGGCGGCGGATGCTCGGGACTGAGTTACAACATACGATTTGATACGCAACCGCGCGAGCGCGACCGCGTGTTTCAGTTCGGAGATGTGCGAGTCTTCGTGGACCCGAAGTCCTTCATCTATCTGCACGGGATGACTCTCGATTACCAGGAAACCCTGATGCAACAGGGCTTCGTGTTCGTGAACCCGAACTCGACCAAGTCCTGCGGCTGTGGAAGCTCTTTCTCGTAATAGAAGTGTGGCGAGGATGGTGAGGGCGGGCCGCGCGCTCGCCTTAAATTTTGTTATGGCAAATGCAGAATCCAAATCGTCGGGATCGTCTTCGGGATCGATGATCATTCCCGGACAAGCGCCCGCGGAGGCAACTCCAAGCTGCTGGTCGTGCGGCACCATGCGTGCGGTGCACTTCTGCAGTTCGTGCGGCAAGGTGCAGCCGCCGGTCCCGGTCGACTATTTCACTTTTTTTGGATTTCCCCGCAAGCTGAACCTGGACACGGCCGCATTGGAAAAAGAGTTCTACGCGCTGAGCCGCCGGCTGCATCCTGACGTATTTGGGCAAGCTGACGAAAGGGAACGAAGCTGGAGTCTGGAACAAAGTTCCATGCTCAATGATGCGTACCGCACGCTGAAAGATCCGATCAAGCGTACGGAGTACCTGTTGCGCCTCGAAGGCATCGAACTGGAAGAGCAATCGAAACAGGCGACGGAAAAGGCGCGCGCCACCGGCGAATTGAAGAAGCAGGTCGTACCTCCCGATCTCTTGGAGGAAGTCTTCGAACTCAATATGCATCTGGAGGAACTGCGACTCCAGAAAAAGATGGGCGAAGATGATCCGGCCCTGCTTGAAGAAATCGGCAAGGCCAAGCTTTCGCTGGGAGAAAAATACGACGCGCTCTTCAACGAACTCACCACGGAGTGGAATCACTGGGACAAAGCCGTGGACAGCGGAACCGAAGCCGACCGGCGAAAGATACTCGACAAAATGCTGGATGTGCTGAACCGCAGGAACTACGTTCGAAATCTGGTACGGGACGTGAATGAGGCAATGGAAAACTAGGTCAGAGGTAAAACGCTAGGTCAGAGGTGAGAGGTCAGATTGCAGAGGCTAGAATCTCTATGGGTTTTACCTCTGCCATCTGACCTCTGCAATGGAAAGCACCTCTGCAATTGAACACAATGGCAACTGATCACATCGTCGGCATCGATCTCGGCACCACGAATTCCCTCGTGGCCTACATGCAGGGAGATTCCCCGGTCGTCATCCCCGGAGAAGACGGGCTGAACCTTGTGCCCTCGGTGGTGGCGCTCGACGAGCACGATCAGATCATAGTGGGGAACGCCGCGCGCCGGTATTTGATCGAAACGCCGGAGCGGGCGGTTTACTCGATCAAGCGTCTGATGGGGCGCGGCGTCGAGGATGTACAGGACGAGCTCAAACTGTTTCCGTTCCAGTTGGCGGAAGATCTTCAGGTGGGAGAGGTTCTGCGGATCAAGATTGGCGAGCGCACCTACACGCCACCTGAGATTTCGGCACTCATACTGCGCCAACTGAAGCGCAACGCCGAGCGCTTTTTCGGAGCGCCGGTAACCCACGCGGTGATCACCGTCCCTGCATACTTCAATGACGCGCAGCGACAGGCCACGAAAGATGCCGGCCGCATTGCCGGGCTGAATGTTTTGCGCCTGGTCAACGAACCGACAGCAGCGTCGCTCGCGTACGGTTTGGACAAGAAGAAACACGGCATCGTGGTGGTTTACGATCTCGGCGGCGGTACGTTCGACATCTCGATTCTCAAGCTGCACGACGGGATTTTCGAGGTGATTTCGACCAACGGTGACACGCACCTTGGCGGAGACGACATCGACAATCTACTGATCGCGGTCGCGCTCGACGATATTCGCGGCGATCTTGGACTCGACTTGCGGCGCGACATTCGGCACAGCGGCGAAGCGGTCGCCCGCATCCGGAAAGCAGTGACTGAGGCCAAGATTGCTCTTTCGTCGCAGCCGACAGCGAAGCTCGATGTCGATCTGCCCGGAGGGAAAAAATATCAGCGCGAGATTTCGCGTGAGGTTTTCGAGCAGATGATCCAGCCGATCGTTGACCGCACGGTCGGCCCATGCAAGCAGGCGCTCGAAGACGCAGGCCTGAAGCCTGAACAAATTGACGAAGTCGTGCTGGTCGGGGGCTCCACGCGCATTCCGAAAGTACGGCGTCTAGTACAGGATCTGTTCGGACGCATGCCGCATACGGATTTAAATCCCGACGAAGTGGTGGCGCTCGGCGCGGCCGTGCAGGCAAATATTCTAGGCGGCGGTTCCGAGATTACGAAAGAAATGCTATTGCTCGACGTAACCCCGCTCTCTCTGGGAATTGAAGTGGCAGGAGGCGTGACCGACAAAATCATCCTGCGCAACTCCACGGTACCGGCATCGGCAACGCAGTACTACACCACCCAGGTGGATGGCCAGACCAACATCGCAATTCACGTCTTGCAAGGCGAACGCGAACTCGCGCGCGATTGCCGGTCGCTGGCGCGCTTCGATCTGAAGGGCGTTCCGCCCATGCCCGCCGGCATGCCGCGCATTGAGGTGAAGTTTCTGATCGACGCCAACGGCATCCTGCGCGTCTCGGCGCGCGAGCAACGCAGTGGAAAAGAAGCTGAAATCGACGTCCAGCCCAGTTACGGACTCACCGACGAACAGGTCGAGAACATGCTGCTCGAATCGTTCGACTATGCGGAGGAGGATTTCCGGCAGCGACAGGTGATTGAAGCGCGCCGCGAAGCGGATACGATTTTGACCGCGCTCGCAAAAGGGAAAAAGAATCAGGCCTGGCAGGAGCTCTCGGCCGACGAACGTTGCAACGTCGAGACGCTGGAGAAATCTCTGGTTGCGGTGAAGGATGGCGACGACTATCACGCGATTCGCAGTGGTATCGACACGCTGAACGAGGCCACGATGCATTTGGCGGAACTAATGATGGATACCGCCGTCTCGACCGCGCTTAAAGGAAAGGCGATGGATGAAGCCGACACCGATCTGGAGGACGTGCCGCAGGCCGGCCATCCGGTGGCGAAAGCGGATTTTGAATAGAGGATTTTTCTATGTCTGAAGAAAAAACGCAGGGAACCGGAACAACCACAATGGATGCTCCCAGTGAAAATACGGTTGAGGTCACGTTTCTTCCTGAAGGCAAGACAGTGACCTTCGAACACGGCAAGCTGCCGTATAAAGACCATGGCAAGGAAGAGTCGCTGCTCGATGTAGCGTTGAACTTTGGCATTCATCTCGATCATGCTTGCGGAGGAAACTGCGCCTGCACGACTTGCCACATCTGGGTGAAAGAGGGTGCCGACCTGATCTCGGAAATGGAAGATGACGAAGCCGACAAGCTCGACATGGCCGCCGATCTTCAGTTAAACTCACGCCTCGGATGCCAGACCGTGATCAAGAAGCCGGGCAAAGTAGTCGTGGAGATCCCGGGTTTCAAGGAAAAGGCAGTATCCTCGCGACGAGAATCTTTGAAACTCTGAAACCTTGAAACTTTGAAACCTGGCCGTTGGAGATCATTCATGGCAAAAGAACTTACCTGGAGCGATCCCGAAGATATCGGGATTCTGCTCTCTGAAACTCATCCGCAACTCGACCCGCTGGCGGTTCGCTTCACCGATCTGCATAAATACGTGATCGCGCTCCCCGGTTTCAAAGATGATCCTGCGAAGTCGAACGAAGCCAAACTGGAAGCAATTCAGATGGCGTGGCACGCCGAAGTTCTCCGGTTCCGTTTTGGACGGCCAAGTCTTCCTGTCGATGGAGTTCATCGACGGAGAAGATTTGGGCTCGCTGTTGCGGCGCATCGGGCGGCTACCTGCCGACAAGGCGCCGGAGATCGCGCGCCAACCCTCTTGTACTTCGCTACGGCCTCGACGAACCTTCGGTGAGCGTCGCTTTGGCTTATTGTTTTCTTGGTTTTCTTTCAGCGGATAGTCCCGTGATGTCACGAGTGCGAATCGATCAGAGGTCCAGTCAATTTATTGGAAGCACACCACCTTCTGGCGTGGTATAGTCGCGGTGGGGCGGATACCACCTTCTCCTCTTTCAGGTCTTCTGACCTAAGCCAGTCCATCTGAAGTTCTCCCACCTTAGGCGTTTCAGCGAGAGAGCGGTGTGTCTATGCCTTTTCAAGCGATCTTGCGCGAAGTCAACCAACTCCAAAGCGTCAGCACGCGCCTTAACGCACTGGCGGAGCAACATCCGCTCATGTCAGAACCCCTCATGACAATCGCGGGAACCGTTCGTAACGCGGCCACTTTGTTAGAGGTGCTGGTGGCGACTAGAGGTCCTAAGCCGATTTGAGTTAAGCAAATAGACTGCGTGCAGCAAGATCGTTGAAAATGTTCAATATTGACCAGGCTGCGCTCTCCTCTGTCACTACTTTTGTCATGCGAAGAGCGGAAGTCACGAGAGCAAGACCAAGTGTAAACTTGCGCTATGCGAAAGCACCTAATCGCTCCGATTCCCCAAAGTGCTCCGGCGCTCAATGAGGGCTGGCTCGACCTCGACCGTGCAGCCGTGGTCGAGGTCACGTCGGAAGATAAGGAACATCCAGTCGAGTCTGTGCTGGTCTCAGGAGAAATGCGGGGTTGGCGTGCCGCCGATTCTGGCAGTCAAACCATCCGGCTAATCTTCGACGAGCCGCAAAGACTCGCACGCATCTCGCTCGTCTTCGAAGAAACCGAGACCGAGCGTACCCAAGAGTTCGTCTTGCGATGGTCTGGGGATGGTGGACGCTCGTTTCGAGAAATTGTGCGGCAGCAATGGAATTTCAGTCCTCCTAACGCAACCCGCGAGGTCGAGGAATTTCAAGTTGCACTCTCGGCTGTCACCGTTCTTGAATTGGTCATTGTGCCCGACATCAGTCGAGGAGCGGCTCGCGCCTCGCTCACGAGTCTGCGCTTATCTTAGACCGCTGCCTGCTGCCAAATTCGTCTCAGGACTGAGCAGTTTGGATCAGCGGAGCCATGCGTTCAAGCCTATCCTCATACTTAACAAGCAGATGAACCTTAACGAGCAGATGAACAGGCGAAGGCAAGCCTCTGGGGTAATGCAATATGAGCCGTATCAATAAACTGACACCCAAACTGCGCAAAGCTCCGCAACCGCCTTTGTCACACGTCGGAGCATCTGCTGAGGCAGACCGAGCCAGAAGGCCACCGCTTGTCCAACCCCCTGTTACCGACTCGGAACTGAATCCCGGTGATCGTGTCGAGGGCTTGGCTGATTTTGGAAAACCGACCGGAGAATTCGGAACAGTTGAGCAAACGAACGAAGACGATGCGCTTGTAAAGTGGGATAACGCCGGTCGAATGAGACTGCACCAACCTTGGCTCAAGAAGGTCAGCAACAAAGCTCATCCCCTTGCCAAGCCAGCAAGTGCGTAGTTGCCGAAATCAACAAGAGCAAGAGCGGCCGGGAGCGATTTGCGATGATCTCGAAGCGGGTGGAGGGGATGCGGAAGGCACCATTGCCACGGGATGTCCACTCTCTAGGTGAAACCCTCGCATGTTCTAGTTTGGGCACGCGAGGCGGGCAACCCGCTACGTGAGCGCCTTCTTCAGAAACTTGAGCGTTCGCTGCCACGCTGTCTTAGCGCATGCTGGGTCGTACACCTCGGGGCGGGCTTCGTTCATGAACGCGTGGTGCGCGTCGTAGCGATAGAGCTCGAACTCTGATTTCGAATACTTCAGCGCGGCCTCGAGGTCATTCACCTTGGCGGGTGTGCACCAGTCGTCCTTGTTCGCGAAGTGACAAATCAGGGGGATTTTAATTTTCTTCAAATCGGCGACGTCGAGAGGCGGGATGCCATAGAAGCAGGCGCCAGCGTCCATCTCCGGCACCCACACCGCTGCCAAGATGGTCAGCGCCCCACCCATGCAGAACCCGCCCACGGCTACCTTCTTCGAGGATTGTTTGAGGTACTGCACGGCACCGCGGATGTCTTGACTGGCGGCATCGGGGAAGTTGAGGTTCGTCATCAGGTGGTTTGCTTCGTCGGCGGCCTTGGTGACCTTGCCTCGGAAGAGGTCCGGCACGAGCGCCCGATAGCCAGCTTCGGCGAGCCGATCAGCGGTCTTCTTAATCTGATCGTTGAGCCCCCACCATTCCTGGATGACGACAAAGCCGGGCCCGTTTGATCCTGCTTTGGGAGGTGCCAGATACCCAGGGCACATCTTTCCGTCCGGTCGCTTGAACTGAATCATCTCGCTCATCGGATCCCTCCACTGGATGCGGACTGCCAGACTCATACTATAACTTTGCGGCTTTTTTCGCCGGGCGATGCCGTCTCAGTGTTTTTATTTGAAGGATAGGGAACAAGCGGAGATTTGTCAGCATATCGTCGACGGTTTTGCGCAAATTGAATTCAGGCTTCCAGCCCCAGTCTTTCCGGGAACACGTATCATCGACACTCTTCGGCCAGGAGTCGGCGATTTTTTGACGCTCGTCCGGCTTGTACGTACATACGAAACCCGGCACGTGCCGCTTCACTTCGACTGCCAACTCCCCGGCGGAGAAGCTCATTGCCGCTAGGTTATATCCCAAATGTGTGCGCAGCCGAGAGCGCGGCGCTTCCATGAATTCAATGGCCGCGCGGATGGCATCGGGCATGTACATCATGGGAATAACAGTGTTCTTGGAGACAAAGCATTCGTAACGGCCCTGATGAAGTGCGCCGTGGAAAATGGCCACGGCATAATCGGTTGTGCCGCCGCCGGGAGGCGTTTTCCAGCTGATGAGGCCCGGATACCTGAGACACCGCACGTCAAGTCCATATTTCACGAAATAGTAGTTACAGAGAAGCTCTCCCGTCACCTTGGTGATGCCGTACATGGTATTGGGGTCCATGACGGTGAGCTGGTGCGTGTGAATTCGAGGCGTATGCGGCCCGAATGCCGCGATCGAACTCGGCCAGAAGACCTTGTCCATCTTGTATTGTAGGGCAAGATCCAGCACGCTCCTGAGGCTCTCGATATTGACACGCCAGGCGAGCTCAGGATTTTTCTCCCCAGCGGCGGAGAGAATGGATACGAGGTGGTAGATGGACCCAATACGGTGCTTCCGGATAATACCCTGCAGGGTTTCGCGATCGGTAACATCGGCGAGTTCGAAGAGTCCCGGACCCGCTTCCAAAGGCTTGACGTCACATGCAACGACATTCTGTTTTCCATGACGCGCCCGCAGCGCAACCACCAGTTCCGAGCCGATTTGACCGGATGATCCGGTGACGAGAATCTTTCTTTTTGCGTTTCGCATTATGAATGTCTCCTCTGGTTGTCCCTTGAGCAAAGGGATACCCGTCGATGCCGCCATCGTCGCTTCTACCCGTGACAACGACTTGGATAAAGCTAGCCTCGCGAAAAACGCTGCGACAATCGTTCAAAGCCAGCGGGTGGGAGCCTGACCAGCACGTCGATAAGCTATGGATATCTGCTGTTACCCCTGCCTCTGCTTCCACCGGCGAATTCGGACCTGAATTCAACTGAAGCCCAGGACAGGATGCGGCGCATACGGCTCCTCGAGAGAAGCAACCTCTTCCGGTGTCAGGCGGAGCGAGAGCGCTGCTACGGCGTCCTGAAGATGATGCGGCTTGGTTGCGCCAACAATGGGCGAGGTGACCGGCTTGCTGAGCAGCCAGGCGAGAGCCAGCTGCGCGCGGGCAACGCCACGCAGTTCCGCGACCTGACCCAGGCGGTCCACAACTTTACGGTCAGCTTCTTCGCTCTGCGAGTACATGCTCTTCCCGAACTGGTCCGTTTCGTAGCGTTTGGTGTGTTCGCTTTGCCACGGACGAGCCAGGCGGCCACGCGCAAGAGGGCTCCAGGGAATGACTCCGATACCTTCAGACTGGCAAAGAGGGATCATTTCGCGCTCTTCTTCGCGATAGAGCAGGTTGTAATGATTCTGCATGGAAACGAAACGGGTGCAGCCGTGAAGGTCGGCGAGATAGAGAGCTTTGGTGAATTGCCACGCATGCATGGACGAGGCGCCGATATAACGCACCTTGCCGGATTTCACCACGTCGTGCAGCGCCACCAGAGTTTCTTCGATCGGTGTTTCGTAATCCCAGCGGTGAATCTGGTAGAGATCGAGATAGTCGGTCTGCAGACGGCGGAGGCTCTGGTCGAGTTCGTAAAAGATCGCTTTGCGCGAGAGACCACGGCCGTTGGGTTCGTCGCGCATGACGCCATGGAGCTTGGTGGCAATGACGACGGCTTCGCGGGGGATATTGGCCTTCAAGAACCGCCCAAGCACCTCCTCGCTGGCCCCGCCGGAATAAACATTAGCCGTGTCAAAGAAGTTGATCCCGAGATCAAGCGCCTGACGAAAGAAGGGTTCGCTCTCTTCTTCGCTCAGAGCCCAGGCATGGCTGCCGGGTTTAAGTTTACCGGTAGCAGGAGCTCCATAGCTCATGCAGCCGAGACAGATGCGGGAAACCTTGAGGCCGGTCTTGCCAAGATTGATGTAGTTCATTGCTGCTCCTGAGAGGGCGCCGGTGCCTCAAGCCATTGTGGCCCGTCGAGATGTGTGCTCCCTCTGAATAAGAGCATACTGCGCAAGAGACGGTTCAACATATGCCAGGTCTCTGGGTGATCGTCCCTCTGTGACAAGTTGCGCAGGTACCACACAAAAAACTCTCTAGTTGTCAGCATCAAGGTGCATAACTAGTAAAGACAAGATCGGTCGCTTTGGCCTTCTCGTGGCAGGGGAAGCAGCTTTTCATAAACGCCGCGTCGCCAGGTTTGCCGTCTGCGAAGTGAGCGAACCCCCAGCCGCCGGTTGCGGCGTACTTTCTTGAGTCCTTGACCATAAACTGAATGTTCGTGGGGGCCCGGGAACGAAAGATTGAGCCTGGCCAAAGACTTTGTTGTTTTCCTCTGATGGGACGTTACGGTAATGCAAAGCAGCAATGATCGTGCCGTCCGGAAACGGAAGCTTCCCCTCCCGGTAGGCGTTAATCGCTACGTCGTTGCCCAGGACGGCACCTAAACTGTTGAGGTT
>JBEKXC010000020.1:0-32774 GCA_049512435.1 Terriglobales bacterium
ATGTCGATGATCCCCATGGGCGGGAATAAGATTTCGCCGAACCCCTGGCTGGTGGATCATTATCCCGATGCTTATCTTTCGATGGGGCTGACGGCGGAGCGGGTGGCGGCGCGCTTTGGCATCACGCGCGAGCAGTGCGACGAGTTCTCGCTGCGCAGCCATCAGAAGGCGCTGGCGGCGATCGCAGCGGGCAAGTTTGCGGATGAGACGGTCGCAGTTCCGGTGAGCTTCACGACTCCCAATGGATCGAAGCCGAAAAAGCATGAGATTTCCTTTAAAGTGGACGAGGGCCCGCGCGCCGATACTTCGCTCGAGGCTCTGGGCTCGCTTAAGCCCGCGTTTCACGTGAAGGGCATAACCACGGCGGGGAATTCTTCGCAGATGTCGGATGGCGCGGCGGCGGCCGTGCTGATGTCGGCCGAGCGGGCTAAGGCGCTGGGGATCGCTCCGTTGGCGCGCTACGTGGCGTTCGCTACCGCTGGATACAAGCCGGAAGAAATGGGCATCGGGCCGGTGTTTGCCATCCCCAAGGCGCTCAAGCTGGCGGGCTTGAAGCTCTCGGAGATTGACGTGATCGAACTGAACGAGGCGTTTGCCGCGCAGTCGCTGGCGGTAATCCGGGAGGCTGGGCTTGATCTGGAGCGCGTGAATCCGAATGGAGGAGCGATTGCGCTCGGCCATCCGCTGGGATGTACCGGGGCGAAGCTGACGGCTAGCGTGATACGCGAACTGAAGCGCCGCAAGGGACGTTACGGCATGGTGACGATGTGCGTTGGCGGCGGCATGGGCGCGGCGGGGATTTTTGAGAATCTTTCGTAACCACGGACGTCATGGAGGTCACTGAGAACCAAAAAAAAGAGAACCAGAAAAGTTTTTCTCCCTGTCTCTGTGTCTCCGTGGTGTAATTAACTCATCGAGGTAATTATGGCGACGATTGCAATCCCTAAAACTAAGATTTCCGGCGGCAGCTTTCTGCTCGAAGAGCGGCAGCCTGCCGATGTGTTCACCCCAGAAGATTTTTCCGAGCAGCAACAGATGATCGGGCAAACGACCGAAGAGTTCGCTGTCAATGAGATTCTGCCTCAAGCCGAGAAGATCGAGCACAAGGATTTCTCGGTCTCGCGCGATCTGCTGAAAAAGGCTGGCGACCTCGGCCTCAGCGGGGTCGAGGTTCCCGAGGCTTACGGCGGCCTTGAAATGGACAAAGTCACGGCGGCTATTATCGCCGACCACATGGCCAAGTACGCCGGGTTTGCGACTACCTGGGGCGCGCACAGCGGCATTGGCATGTTGCCCATCGTTTATTTTGGCACCGAAGAGCAGAAGAAAAAATACTTGCCGCGCCTGGCCACGGGAGCAATGGTTGGCGCGTATGCCTTGTCAGAAGCGACGTCCGGCTCCGACGCCATGAATTGCCGCGCCCGCGCCGTGCTTTCGCCCGACGGCAAGCACTACATCCTGAACGGCGAGAAGATGTGGATCACGAACGCCGGTTTTGCCGACCTGTTCACGGTGTTCGCGAAAATTGACGGCGAGAAGTTTTCGGCGTTTCTGATCGAAAGAACTTTTCCGGGATTTTCCGTCGGCGGCGAAGAACACAAAATGGGCATTCGCGGATCTTCCACCTGCCCCATCATCCTCAATGACTGCAAAGTGCCGGTCGAGAATCTGCTTGGCGAAATTGGCAAGGGCCATATCATCGCCTTCAACATTCTGAACATCGGACGCTTCAAACTTGGCGCGATGTGCGTGGGCGGGGCGCGGGTTTCGGTCGAGAGCGCTGTGGGTTACGCCAAGCAGCGCAAGGCGTTCGGCAAGACGATCAGCGAGTTTGGCCTGGTGCGCGAAAAAATCGCGAATATGGCTACGCTGATCTATGTCGGCGAAGCACTCGTCTATCGTACGGTTGGGATGATGGACGAGTTGCTCTCGGAAATCGACTCGGCGAGCCCCGATGCCGCCAAAGAACGGCGCAAGGCAATTGAGGAGTACGCCGTCGAGTGCTCGATCCTGAAAGTGTGGGGCTCGGAGATGATCGATTACGTGGTCGACGAGTCGCTGCAGATTTTTGCCGGCTACGGCTTTGTGGAAGAGTATCCCGCCGAGCGTGCCTATCGCGATGCGCGCATCAACCGCATCTTTGAAGGCACGAACGAAATCAATCGGCTGATCATCACGGGCTTTCTGCTGAAACGCGCGATGAGCGGCCAGTTGCCGCTGATGCCGGCGATCAAGAAGTTGATGGACGAAGTGCTGAGTGGTCCGTCCGTCGGCGAGGAGATTGAAGGTCCTCTTGCGGAAGAGCGCAAGCTCGTGGCGCAGGCGAAGAAGCTTGGCCTGTTCGTCTCCGGAGCGGCCACGCAGAAATATATGCAGGCGATTCAGGACCAGCAAGAAGTGATGGGCGCGATCGCCGATATGACGATCGAAATCTACGCCATGGAGTCGGCTGTGCTGCGCACGCAGAAGATGGTTGAACAGAGAGGCGAAGCGTCGTCTGCGCTGCCGATTGCGATGACGAGAGTGTATCTGACGCAAGCGCTGGAGAAAGTCGAAGCGGCGGCAAAGAAAGTCATTGCCGACGTGGCTGAAGGCGACATGCTGCGGACGCAGTTGGCGATCGTGCGGCGGTTGTCCAAGCACGAGCCGTTCAACACGATTGCGCTACGCCAGCAGATTGCGCAGAAGACGATTGAGGCAGGGAAGTACCAGCTGGCATAGGCGGCAAAGTTATGAGTCATACGGTGGAGAGCCGGGCGTCCCCGCCCGGCTGGACGGGCGATGCGCCCGTCTCTCCACCATAGGGATCACGTCACTCCTTCGGAAAGTTGGGGTCCGCCTTCACTTCTTCAATCTGCTTGGTGTGGCGCTCGGAGTGAGCTGAGATCAGCAGAATCCACTGATAAGCATCGAGCGTCCCCAGCGCCGGATGCGGGCCGAAGTGGTCGCGCAGATCGTCGTTGGTGGTCCGGACGTAATCCATCGTCGCTTTGCGGCTCTCCTCGAAGGCTTTGGTGAGTTCTTCGCGCGTCGCCCAGCGATTGGTTGGCTTCAGAAATTCCGGCGCTTGCGCTTTGTGGCTGCGGTCCGGAACCCTCGTGAGAACAATCTCGTCTTTCCCCGCAACCTCGGCACGCTTCTCCGGCGCGGCGGGCGACGTCATGAACTTGGTCTGAACCAATCCAAGAAGCGAGGACTCGGAGACCGCTATGTGTTCCGACACCTCGGCCACCGACCAGCGGTCCGGGGCCGGCTTGAATCTCCATTGCTTCTCCGACAATCCCGCGATGGATTGCAGAAAGGCGTCGTGAGTAGACTGCAAGCTTTTGAGTGCAGCTTCACGCTCCCCGGCTGACAATGTCGTCGGCGCCGGAGTTGCGGTGGTTTGAGCGATGCTGGTTGGGGCCAGCGCAAGGACGAAGACTGAGACGAAGCTCAGCACGGCTGACAACTTCCACTGCATTTTCATTTCATTGCCCCTGTGAGATTGGAATTGCAGGTACGCAATTATGAATGGCAGTTGGGAAAAGCGCAAATCGGCGGCGAGAAGAAAATTGTGCTACTCGAACCAGCCGCTACGGTATGCAATCCACCACGAGAAGTAGATGATTGGGATGGTCGCGCCCAACGCCCACCACAAAGGCAGAATCAAATCGGCCAGCAGCCCGAGCACGGTCATTGAGCCCCAGAAGATCTTGCGCTCCATACTCTGGATTGTAAGTCTTTTGCGCCCGGCACGATCAGAGTTAGCAGCCTGAAGGAAAACTTCGGTTTCGCATCTGGGCAGCCGCCGTAGAGACGGGGCCTGCCCCGTCTTACTCCGCTGCCATCAGCCCTTAGGCTTGAGCTCTTCCATCACACTCTGAATCAACTCCTTGGCATCGGTGAGGTTTTTCAGGATGAGCTGCACATCCATGACCGGCTTGCCCGGCCAACGCTGGCTCTGGCAGTAGACGCCATGCTGCCCGACGAGGGCCATGGCGTCGGTGACCAAATCCATGGTGACGGCAAGGCGCCCGCGGGGCACGCCCATGCGGATTTCGTAGTGCTCGATTTCTTCCTGCTTTTCGTTGAAGACGGCCATAGGCAGATTGTAGCGGGGATATGAGTATAATTCTTGGCGGAACAACAGTCAGCAATTGCAGAGGTCAGATTGCAGAGGTAGAAGGCTCGGCCTTCGGCGCTGATCGATGGGGCAAAGGTTTTCAATTCTGCAATCTGACCTCTGCAATTGCTGACTGCTCTCAGGAGGGAACAAGTCATGAAGAAGTTTGCCTTAATCGCAGCGTCACTCTTCATTTTTGTTTTTGCAATTGCCATACTGGCTTCGGCGCAGATGAACATGTCGGAGGACAAAGCCAAGCGGCCCAGTCCGCCGGCCAGCGCGGAGTGCAAGTTTGCGGACGGCAAAACCATCAAGGTGGACTATTCCAGTCCGCGCGCCAAAGGGCGAAAGATTTTCGGCGAGGCGAGCGAGAAGGCGCTGGTGCCGTACGGGGAAATCTGGCGCACCGGCGCAAATGAAGCGACTACCTTTGTCAGCGATGTGAATCTGACGGTGGCCGGCAAGGCTGTGCCGGCCGGCAGCTATACCATCTTTACCGTCCCCAAGGCCGACGCGTGGTGGTTGGTTATCAGCAAGAAGACGGGCGAGTGGGGAACGGACTATCCCGGCGAGAAAGAAGACCTGGTACGCGTGCCGATGAAAGTCTCCAAAACGACTGCGCCGGTGGAGAATTTCCTGATCGCCTTCGACCACGCCGGCAGCAAATGTACGCTGCGCATGGAGTGGGAAAACACCCGCGCCAGCGTAGAGATTACAAAGTAGAGACGGGGCTTGTCCCGTCTCCCGGCGCTATACTGGAAACCGATGCGGCCGATGCTGCGCTTCCTTTGGAACTCCACCCGTGGCCACCGGATTGCCCCTTGGCGCAGTCCCTATCTTCTATGGCGGATTGAGACCTACACCGGCGTCAAGATGACGCACATCGGATTTCTGGAATTCTGGACCTTCTTGTGGACGGAGCGAGCCGACCTGTGGCGTTTCCTGAAATGGACGGCGGAGATGGATCGCTACGTCCATACCGGAGCGAAGACCTCGTAGCGACAGCTGCCCTCGGCTGTCCAGGCGAGCGCCAGCTCGCCGGGGATTGGTCCGTTAATCTTGACGACCATTCATGCTGACGATCAAGAGCGCGGCGGGGCTTCGCCCCGCCGGACAGCCGAGGGCGGCTGTCGCTCCGTCAGCCCATCACCACATTCACTTCGCTACCCTTGCCCGCGCCCAGCAGTTGGAAAGCCGAGCCGCGGTTGGCCGCGACTTCCAGAAACCCCATGCTGCCGAGGATTCCGAAGACTTCGCCGGGAGTGCCTTCTGCGTAGTTTGTGCACATGCGCGTTGCCTGGGCCTTGGTTCCAATCGCGATCTTGAAAGCGGGCGGCGTGGCGCCGAAAAGCTGGGGCGCATCCTCGGGAGTGATGTTGGTGATGAGATTGCCAAAACGATCGACTTTCAGCACCACGCCTCGCAAAGTCCGTTCATCCACCGGCTTGGGCCGTGGCGCGCCAAAGCGCACATAGTCGGTGATCTCTTCGCCAAAGCGATCGGGCTCAACTCCCTTGGCAAGATAAGCGGCGATCGGGGAGAAGATATCGCGCGCATGGAAGGTGTTACTGCGGGGCTGCAGAAAATAATGTTCGGCCGTGACGTGGCGGACGGAGATCCGCTGTTCGCGGTCGTAAACCAGAGAAAGCACGCCATTGTCGGGAGCGACAAACAGGTGGCGGTCGCCGGTCATGAGCACGGGCCGCCGCGCCGTCCCCACCCCGGGATCGACGATCACCATGTGCACCGTGCCCGAAGGGAAGTACGAGTAAGCCTGCGAAATGGTCAGAGCGCCGTCCAGAATGTCGAACGCCTGCACCGCATGGCTGATGTCGATGATCTGCGCTTCGGGGGTGATCTCCAGGATAACCCCCTTCATGGCGCCGACGAAATGATCGTTGAGTCCGAAATCGGTGGTGAGAGTGATAGTGGGAATGAGTGCCAATCCGTTACCTCGTCGGGCTTGAAAATTTTCAGGAACTCACGAAGTATCCAGTGTCAGAAGGCGGTGCGTCAAGGTACGGGAGTGACTGGCACCTTCAGTTTCCGCCTAGGGCATGTCCAAACGCAATCAGGTTTCCATCCGGCGCGAGCACCAACAACTCTCGTTGGCCATAGGGCTGGTTTACCGGCCCGAAGACATCACCCTGGGGCAGAGTGTCGAGCTTCGGCTTGAGTTCGGCGTAGAGCCGATCGACGTCGCGAACATCGATATAGTACGCAAAGCGCCGATTGCCCGGCGGAGCGCCGTCGGCTCCGCGTTGTTCCAGAATACGGAAACCCACGGTCTCGCGATGCAAATACGCATAGTTCTGCTGGCGAAGCAGCGTCTCAAATCCGAGGATGTCGTTGAAAAACGCCAGCGCCTTTTCAATATCCTCCACATGCATGAAAGGCGTGACTTGGATGAAGTTCGACATCGCGATCCTCCTTACAGGAGATTAGTCGACCTGCACATCCCCGGAACCGGTGTGCACCGAAATCATGGGACCGCCACCACGCACTTTGCCAACCACGCTCTTCCTCGACTCCTCGACCCGGCCCTGAACGGTAGTACTCACAGGATGGCCGAGGGTGACGTTCCCGGAACTGGAGGAGATGTCAACGTCGAAGGCTGCATCAGAGGGGACCTGCAGATTCACGTTTCCCGAGCCGGTGCGGACGCTCCACATGTTCTTCGGCGAGCCTTTGCCGCGAATGTCGCCGCTGCCTGATTCGGCATGAAATCCGCCATTGATGCCGTTTACCGTGATGTTGCCCGATCCGGTGCGGATGTCCATGTCGCCCGCACTCATCTCGTCGATTTCGATGTCGCCGCTGCCCGCTTTGACTTTCGCAGGACCCGAAATCTCACGCCCGCGCACGTTTCCCGAACCTGTCTGGAAACGCATGTCGCCGGTGAGGCGCGCCACTTTCAAGTCGCCCGACCCGCTTTCGAGTTCCGCGTTGCCTTTGAGGCCTTCGACAATCTGATCGCCGCTGCCGGTGTGGGCCCGAAGCGCGGTGTTTTCCGGGACGGTGATTTCGTAGTCGATCGAAATGTTGTTAATGTTCACGTAGTCGATGCGAATGCTGTTCCCGTTCTGGCGAATGGGAGGATTCGTCTGCAACTCCTGCACCTCCGCCTTGTGATCGCCGCCGAACCAGGAATTGCCCGACTGAATCTTGGCATGAATCGAAACCATGCCCGCGGAGCCGGGACGCACGGTGATGTCACCCGCGCGAGTCAGCACTTCAAGATCGACGTTGCCACTGACCTGGAACGAACGGTCAAAGGTTCCGATGACCGAAGCGAAGGCAGCCAACGAAGTAGCCAAAACGAAGACCAGCGTGCGAGTAGCTTGGTGGCGAAACATCGAAGGGTTAGTCATAGCGGTTTGACTCCAAGTCGGTTTGACAGTGTGCTTTATGTCACGAAATCGTAGCCCAGCGAGCAGCGGTTTGTTTGAGACCGAGACCTGCTACTCTTACTGCAGTACCACCTGGTCGCCTTCCTTCAGACCCGACAGCAACTCGGTCTTGGCGCCATTCGAGATGCCAATGTTGACAGCGACTTTCCGCTTGCCTTCCTTGCCTTTCGAATCCGGCACTTCAACCGAAGCCTTTTTATCCTTGTCGTAAAGGATCGAGCCTTCCGGAATCTGGAGCACGTTCTTGTGCTCTTCGAGAATGATCTCGGCGTTGGCCGTCATCATGGCTTTCAGGACGCCCTCGGGATTGTTGATCGAGACCCGCACCTCGAACGTTGTAACATTATCTTTTTCGACGCCCATGGGAGAAATCTTTGTCACCTTGCCGGTGAAGGTCTTGTCCTTGAATGACTCGACTTTAATCCGGGCGGGCTGTCCCAGATAAACCTTGCCAATATCGCTCTCGTCCACTTTGCCTTTGACGTAAACTTCGCTGGTGTCGCCGAGCGTCATCACCAGCGTCGCCGTCGAGCCCAGCACTAGAATCGAACTCACCGCATCGCCAATCTCCACGTCGCGCGATAAGACAATTCCATCCAGCGGAGATTCAATCGTTGTGTAACTCAGCTGCTCTTCCAGTTGCTTCAGATTGGCGCGGTCCTGTGACACCTGCCCTTGTGCCTGACCAATCTTGGCCTGCAAAACCTGTAACTGCGCCTTAGCCACATTTTGCTTGTTCAGCGACATCTCGTAATTCTTCTCCGCATCGTCCAGCGCGGAAGCGGAAACCACTCCATCCTTCGCCATGCCCTGGGCGCGCTCATAGGCGCGTTTCAGCAGCGGAACGTCAGGGCCTTCGGCATCAACCTTGGCGCGCTCCAGGTCGGCGCGGGTGCCGTTCAAGCTGGCGCTCGATCCCTCCAATTGCGCGCGGGCCTGATCGACGCGAGCCTGAATCTCTTCCCGGTCGAGTTCGGCGAGCACCTGGCCCTTCTTCACCTTATCGCCATATTCGACGTAGAGCTTTTTCACGATGCCGCTGGCCTTGGACTTGATCTCGACCTTGGTGATCGGCTCGATCTTGCCGGTCGCCACCACGCTCTTCGCCAGATCTCCCCGATCGACCTTGGCCAGCTTCGAGGGGTCGATCTTGGTTCCGCTAGTGGACGCAATCACCACGCCGGTAACAATCAAAGCCACGACAGCGACTGCTATCGAACTCCAGATGATGATTCGCTTGCGCCGCTTTTTCCTGCCATTGTTATTGCCGTTGCCTTCCACGACCGCCTCCTGCTTGCTTTTAAATCTGAGAACTGGCATTCACCAGTTGTTACGGGAGAAACCCCGGAATAGTTCCAAAAACTCTCCGCCTTAGCTGTAGAGACGGGGCTTGCCCCGTCTCACTCTGCGGCAGGAGGCGCGGCAAACCGCGTCTCTGTGCTAGATCAGATTCGTTCCGCCGCCCCGATACATAGTTAGACCGGCGGGAAATGAAAAGGAAAGCGATAAGTTGCGCTAGCTATTAGGGGTTAAGTCTTAATTGTACCGCGTGCCTGTTCCAACCCTTGTCGAATGATCGAGGAGTTCCCGGCCCCCGCAAGTTTATCCCTTTGGAATGTTAGAATTAAAGTTCCATGGTTGCATACGTGCTGCTGCGGGTGTTCGTCATCCTGCTCCTGGTGGCGGCCAATGCCTTCTTTGCCGCAGCCGAGTTCGCGCTCGTCAGCGTGCGCGAAACCCGCATCCAGCAATTGATCGAAGCTCAGCGCGCTGGCGCCCGCACCGTCCTCAAACTTCACCAGCAACTCGGCCGCGTCGTGAACGGCGTGCAACTGGGAATCACCGTTACCAGCCTCACCCTCGGCTGGCTGGGCGAGCCCGTCCTGGCGCGATTGTTTGAGACCTGGATCGGAAGCGTGCCCCATGCCACCATCTACGCTCATGCCACCGCCGTCGCCATCGCCTTCGTCATGATCACCAGTCTGCACGTGATTCTCGGCGAACTGGTTCCGAAGTCGCTGGCATTGCAACGCGCCGAGCGGGTGGCGCTGGCGGTAGCGGCTCCCATGGACGTTTTCCTGACCATCACGCGGCCGCTGACGGTCGGCATGAGCCGCGCCGCCGGTTTTGTCCTGCGCGCCTTTGGGACGCGCGAGATCCGCCACGGATCCGTGCACTCACCCGACGAACTCAAGTTGATCGTAACCGCGGCGCGCACCTCCGGCCAGCTTTCTTCCGCTCAAGAAGAGATGTTGCTGAACGCGCTCGAACTGGACAGCATTGCCGCCCGTCAGGTGATGGTGCCGCGCACCAGAATATTTTCCCTGCCCTCCGACCTCAACCTGGACGAGGCGCTGTCCCGTGTAGTCGACGATCAACACTCGCGCGTCCCGGTCTATGATCCGCAACGCGGTCCCGAACACATTATCGGCGTGCTTTACGCCAAGGACCTGATGCGCTGGACCCGCCTGCGCTTAGGACTCATAGCCGATCCCCCCGCTGCCTTGCGCATTTCCCAGATGAAGATCGGCCAGATCATGCACGATGTGCTGGTCGTGCCCGAAACCAAATCGTTGCTCGACCTGCTCGGTGAATTCCAGTTGCGCAAGCGGCATCTGGCGGTGGTGGTCGACGAGTTCGGCTCCACCGCGGGAGTGGTAAGCGTGGAAGACGTGCTCGAGCAATTGGTCGGCGAAGTGAAGGACGAATTCGACGTCGCATCCACGCAGCCCGCAGTTACCGACGCGAACGCGCCGCTCGTGCTCGACGGAGCGATCAACATTCGCGACCTGGAAACCGAATACGAGCTGAAACTTCCGCAGGACGAAGGCTACGAGACTCTAGCCGGTTTCCTGCTGTCACGCTTGCAGAAGATGCCCGCAGGGGGCGAGGCGTTCGATTATGAGGGGAGGCGTTTTGTAGTGGAAAAAATGGAAGGCCATCGCATCGCAACCGTCCGGATCGAACCGACGCCTACAGCCCCAACCCAACAAGCTGGAGATTTGACTACTTCAGCCGTTCCCAAGTGATCGTCCAAATTACGGGAACTTCGGTTCCGTCCTTTTGCTTTTCCGTGCCCGTACCACGGAAGAAAAAGCGGTCCTGGTTCACCAGGTGATACGGCCGCTCCTGAGTTGTTCCTGGATAGTTGGGGGACCACGCCGTTTCCGGACGATGAATGACGATGTGCTCCTTTTCGCGTATCTCGAAGGCTCCGCAGTAGGAGGCGAATCCATCGAGGGCCGAGGCAGCTTCCGGCGCGGTTGGCGTGTTCGCTTCCGACCAGCGAGGGCGCCCGGGTTTCATCAACTGGGCGCACATGTGGCCGGAAGGAGTGTACATGACGAAACCCACTGCGTCCCGCCCCAGGTCGGGATAGGGCGTCGTGTGGCCGTCGGAATACTTGTATTCTGTTGAAACCAGCTTCCAGGCCCCTAAGAAGTACTCCCGTATCGAACCCGTAGGCTGATACTCGGCGGGAGCGGCGCCGGTAGTGGCGTCCGGAGCCTGGCTGTAACTGAGAGCGGAAAAAACAAAGAACGCGAGGACAATTGCAACTATCGCGGTGTGCATGTGCATTCCCCGAAGGTACTTCATTGATGGATGATACGACGAGGGATGATACGATCCGAATTGCCGCGACTGCAACCTTAGCCAACGGGCGGTAGTGGTGCAGTTTGGATCTGGCCGCTCGAATTGAGAGAATAGCTTTCGTTATGCTCCATCAAATCTTCAGGCGGCTCCTCTACACCCTGCCCGTCATCTGGCTAGTAGTCTCCACCGTCTTCCTGCTGATCCACTTTGTCCCCGGAGATCCCATACAGCTGATGCTGGGAGAAGGCGCCACCGCAGGAGACATTCAAGCCGCAAGACACGCCTATGGCCTCGATCTCCCGCTAGGCCAGCAATATCTGAATTACTGGCGAGGCGTCCTCCACGGAGATCTAGGCAAGTCAGTGCGCTTCAACCAGGGAGTTACAAGTCTGATCGCAAAGCGCTATCCCTATACCCTGCAGCTAACTCTGGCGTCATTATTAGTAGCGATTGCGCTGGCCATTCCGGCAGGAGTGCGCTCGGCCCAAAGACGCAATCAATGGGATGACCGCGCCCTAAGTGTAGTAAGTCTCTTCGGCCTGTCGTTCCCGAACTTCGCGCTAGGTCCTGTGCTGATCCTGTTCTTCGCCGTCAAGTTAGGATGGCTCCCCGTAAGCGGTTCCGGTACCCTCGCTCATCTAGTGTTACCAGCAATTACCATGGGCGGAGCCTTAGCCGCGATCCTGACCCGCATGGTGAGAACATCAATGTTAGAGGAGTTAGGACAAGACTACATCCGCACCGCGCGCGCCAAAGGCCTGCCCGAGCGGACCGTAGTCTATCGTCACGCCCTGCGCAACGCCATGATCCCAATCCTAACCGTCCTGGGATTACAATTCGGCGCTCTCTTAGCCGGAGCCATAGTAACCGAAACCATCTTCTCCTGGCCCGGCATAGGACGCCTAACCATCCAAGCCATAGCCAATCGCGATTACTATCTGGTGCAGGGATGCATTCTGGCGATTGGCTTGACGTATGTAGCCGTGAACTTTCTGACTGACTTGCTGTACTCGGCGGTGAACCCGAGGATCAGGCAGTAAGAAGACGCCGACCGACTAACGAACGACGGGTGCCCCATCCTTGCGCGTTCTGTGCGCAAGGGTGGGTGTTGGGATCACCCATGCATACTGGGTACGAGGGACACCTCTGGAGTCAGAGAAACCCCACGCAGGAAACGACTGTGGAATCCTACCCTTCACAAAACGAAGGGTTGGGCATCTGGCTGTGGGTAAACTAGCGCTTGCTGCGCTTGGTGTTTGATCCTTTGCCAGATTGATAGCCGCGCGGCACGTCGTGCCTTTCAGGCCGAACTTCTCCACCTGTATGCACCGGAGGAACTTTGCGGCCACACTTTTCACAGGTGCCCATCACGACAGAGACATATTCACTTTCCTGTTTCCGTATCCGCCGGATTTCGTCGTCGCTAAATTTGCCGTTGCACGTCATGCGCAGGATTATAGTTCACCACCAGCCTACACGTGCTGCGGTCCAGCTACTTGCTCTGGCATAGATATGATTCTCGCAAAGCTCTGGCGATGAGCACCTCCGTGCGCCGGTGAGCGTCTTCGGGATTGTTTCGAACGAACTTCAACACGATTCTGACGAGCTGACCATCCTCAACGCCCTCTGGAAGGCAAAACAGTTTGGGCATTTTCTGTTTCATTTTATACGCTGCGAAGCCAGTGTGAACGTTAACACCATCTACGAAACCTGCGACGTAGCTTATGCAGGCTATTGAATTTGCCGGGTGCCCCACTCCTTCGCGTTCTTTGCGAATGAGTGAGCCGCTGTGAAATGCACCAAACTGGTGTATAATGATGCCATGCCCGCAACCAAACATGTCCGACGGAGCGTGTCCCTCCCCGCTCCCATTGCTAAACAAGTAGATCGCATGGCCAAGAGCCAGCGCTTGAGCGATAACCGTGTCCTGGTGGAGCTCATCGAGCTGGGCATTGAAGCGCGGAAGCAGAAAGAGAAGGCATTCTTCGAGCTGGCCGAACGCTTTCGCAGCGCGAGCGATCCCGAAGAAGCGAAGCAGTTAGGCGACCAGTTGGGCCGTCTGGTTTTCGGGGAGTAATGCCGCAGATCGAAAGCTGGCCGCGATTTCCCGCCGCCATCCGCGATCATCTCATCGAGCGCATGCGCGACCGCAACATCAGCCTCGACGATCTCAACCAACTCCGGGTTTGGCTGGAGACCAAGCCGATTGTCCCAACAGGGAAGTGGTATAAAGACTTCGGCTCCTTCAAACTGTGCGGCGACGGTAAGTATCCCAAGACATTTCTTCTCGTCGGCCAAATAGCTATGGGCGAAAAACTATAGAATTTCCGTCATGTCCACGCTAGCCATCTCGCTCCCGCGCGTAGCCCGCCACAATCCGTTGGCGGCCGTCGGAGTCGTGCTCGTCTCCATCTTCGCATTCTCCGCGATCTTCGCGCCCTGGATCGCTCCGCAAGATCCCGCGCACATCGATCTCCCAACCCGCCTGCAATCGCCCTCGGCCGAGCACTGGTGCGGAACCGATGAACTCGGACGCGACATCCTCTCGCGCCTGATCTGGGGCGCGCGCATATCGCTTTTCGTCGGCAGCAGCGTAGTGGCGTGTTCGCTCTTACTCGGCCTCATCATCGGCAGCCTTGCCGGATACTACGGTGGAGGCATCGACCGCTTCATCAACGTCGTGTTGATGAATGCGTTTCTTTCGTTTCCGGGAATTCTCATCGCGATTGCCTTCGTGGCCTTCCGCGGCCCCGGCATTTTCAATCTCGTTCTCGCCCTGTCGCTCGGAGGATGGGTCGGCTACGCTCGCCTGGTGCGAGCGCAGGTGCTGTCCGTGCGCGAACGCGAATTTGTCGAAGCGGCGCGAGCGCTCGGCGCCGGAGATCTCCACATCATTACCAGACACATTCTGCCCAACATTATTCAGCCCGTGATTGTGCAGGCGGCCATCGGAATGGCGGGCGCGGTTCTAGCGGAAGCGACGATGAGTTTCTTGGGATTAGGTGTCCCGCCGCCCACCGCGAGTTGGGGATCGATGCTGAACGACGCCCGCTCGCACCTCTTCGATGCTCCGCATCTCGTGCTCTTCCCCGCGGTGACAGTGATGTTCGCAGTACTAGCCTTCAACTTTATCGGCGACGCGCTGCGCGACCTGCTTGATCCAAGATCAAGGATTGAAGCGGGATTGTAGCCGTGAACAAATCCATTAAGAATGTCATCCTGAGCGAAGCGAAGGACCTATGTACTTGAACTCGCCAAGCATGAGGTCCTTCGCTGCGCCACGCCAGCAGGCCAGAACCGGGCCTGCTGGAGACCCCGGTTCGCTCACTTTTCCGCATCCGCCTCGTCTAACCCAGGGACACGAGATCAGGGAACTTCTTCCAGGGTTGATCCGTATCAATAGCATCAAGGCAGGTTCGTATGAACAGACATATGGAACTCCAATTTCAAGTCGAATGCTTGCAGGATGTGGCGGTCGTGAACTGCTCGGGACGCATGGTGCGCGGGGCCGCGCTCGATGAATTGCGGCGCCGGATCGAGCAACTCGGACGTGTCCGGGTGCTGGTGCTGGATGTTTCCGAAGTCGAGCAACTGGATGCCGGTGGCTTGGGAACCCTGCTGCTGGTGCGCCGTTGGACAACGCGGAACGGAGCCAAAATGAAACTGGTGAACCCGCCGGTTTTCTTCCGCGAATTGCTCGAAGCCACCCACCTCGCGCCGCTGTTTGAGATTTCTTCCCTGAAAGAAGCAATATGCATCTTGCGCGCCAAGGAATGCCCACCGCGCTACGCGATTGCCTAGGTGACCGACCTCAAGGGCGCGATGCGATATAATTCGCGCCCATGCAGCCCAACGTCAGGTGTCAGGTCTCAGGTGTCAGGTCTCAGGACGGGCAGCTGAACTTCGTGGATCGGCCGCCTGCCGGATCTCTTGGACCTTCATTCCCACGCCCGCAAAACTTCCGCCATCTCCTTTTGTCGACGCTCGCGATTCTCGATCCCTCCGGATGACCCAACTCGCCCGCAAACTGCGCATCATCGACTACTTCTCTCTCGGCTGGGGAACGATGGTCGGCGTGGGCTGGCTCGTCGTCATGGACGATTGGTTGCTGCGCGGCGGCCCGCTCGGCGGCATTCTCGGTTTCACGATTGGCGGCGTTCTCCTGCTGCCCATCGGCTACGTGTACGGCAAGTGGGTAATGGCTATGCCCGACGCGGGGGGCGAGGTCGCTTACACGGCGAGCGTCTTCCCGCAACCGGTCAGCTTCTACACCGGATGGATGATGATGCTTGCCTACTTCATCGTCTGTCCGTGGGAGGCCGTCGCTGTCGGCCGCATCGCCGGTTACATCTTTCCCGCGCTCAATTCCATCGAGTTATACCGCGTGGCGGGAAAAGCGGTTTACCTGCCGCATCTCGCCATCGGGCTCGCGCTTACGGCACTGGTCACGGTGGTGAACTATCGCGGCATACGGCTGAGCGCGACGTTTCAAAACTGGACCACGTTCGGCACGCTGGCGCTTTTTGTGGTCTTCGTCACCATTGGCGTGGCGCGCGGATCGCCCGCCAATTTCCCGCCTCTGTTTACGCATACTCCGTTTGTCTCCATTTTGCTGGTGCTGCAGATCGTCCCTTACTACATGACGGGATATGAATCGGTGACGAAAGCCGCCGAGGAAGCCAATCCGCAATTTCGCGCCCAGGGATTCTCTCGCGCCATCTATGCGGCGATCGTCGTTGGCGCGGTGTTCTACATCATTGTGATTGCGGCAGTAGGTTTTGTCGCTCCGTGGCGCGCGCTGACCGGCGAGCCATTCATGACGGCCGTCGCTTTCGAGCATGCTGTCGGTTCGCGCTGGATCGTGAGCGTGATCCTAAGCGCCGCGTTGCTTTCGCTGTTCAAAGTATTCAACGGAAACTTCATCGCGGCCAGCCGCTTGCTGTTTGCCATGGGACGCCGCGGCCTAGTTGATGCCAGACTGGCCAGCGTGCATCCGCAGAATCAAACGCCCGCCGCGGCGATCGTCTCGGTTGGCGTCGCCACCGGGTTGTGCATGTTTCTCGGCAGCGCGATTCTGGTTCCGATCTCCGAGGTTGGATCGGTCGCTTCCGCGACCGGATGGTTCGCGGTCTGCGTTGCCTATCCTTTGATGAAGGCTCAAGGGATGAAGCCGCGAATCGCCGACAGCGCAATCGCTCTGTTGGGTGCATTGGTTGGCTTGGCAATGGTATTGATGAAGCTTATGCCATTTGTGCCAGGAAGTTTTTCCGGCTGGGAGTGGCTCGCGCTCGTACTCTGGATTATGCTTGGCACCATGGCGATGCGTCGGGACGAAACCAAAAGCTAAGAGCTAAAAGCTGACAGCTGACATCAGTCCTATGGTTTGGCACGCTTCGCGTCTGCCTCCGTACGCTTGGCCACGGCTCGACTGCCGGGCGCGACCTGTGGTTTGGAGAGTGTCCCGGTGAGCGTCCACGATTGCTCGTCACCACGCGTCAAAACAAAGTTCAAACCAGCGCCTGCGGAAGCGGTCCCGCTTACCTGATAGAAACCGTCGCGCGATTCCAGCCTGCCGCCAGAGATTTCCCAGACGCCTTTCTTCAGGCGGAGCTCTCCGGTAAACCGGTGGACAGGAAGAGGCACGGGCGAGTTCGGAATCTCGACATACGGCAAGCTGCCGTTCCGCATCACGAACTGTAACTTGCCATCGGAGCGCGCCGCTAGCCCACGAAGACTGTCTCCGGATCCATCCAGATCGAAGTTCCCGTCGGCTGTTCCGGTGATCCAGTCCTCGTTCATCGTATCGCTCACCAAAGTGCCTACCTGCGCCAGCGAAATGTCGTTCAGTGTGCCAGCGCCGTGGAACCGCACGATCCGCGTGGACGCGTCGTCGCCCGTTGCATCATGAATCGACACGTCATGGTTCGAAAGATCAATGGTCCAGTTTCCCTGATGGGTGCCCTGCAGCAGTTGCGCGCGTAGCGCGGTTAGTGTGATCTTGCCTCGATCCAGTTCCACGCGGGTTGCAACCTGGGTGGCGAATACCTTCTTCAGTCCGAACCGGCCCACGTGCAGGTTGCCGTGCGCCTGAATCGCGAGGAGCGGCGAGCGGCCCGAGGGTGCATCAGAGTTCAAGCTGCGGTACCACGGACGTTTGGCGGGATGCGGCGTAAACCATTCGGCGAAATCTGCCGTCGAAAGCTGGTCGGCCGTGAGGTCGAACTGAAACTCACAGTTCAGAGCGACTTTCAGACCGGCGCCGGGAAAGGAACCTGGCGCAGCGTTCGAAGCGGCGCAATGACGTGGCGCCGTGACCCCGCCGCTCCAATGCGTGCTTCCGGTTCGCGCGGAAATCCTCCGCATCAACACTGCGTCCGGAGCGAGAGTCAGGGCGGCTGAGCTAATCTCAATCGGAACATTCAGACCGCGCATCGAGGCGCGCACGTTGCGCAGTTGAGCGGTCCCAAGGGCGGCGGGAGGGGCAAAGCCCTGCCAGGCCCCGGAGACGCTAACCTCTAACTTTGCCGAGCCTTCCGCCGCTGGGCGCGCCATCGGCAAGGCCAGCACGTTCTCCAGGCGGAACAGGTTTTTCAGATCCATATCGCCCAGCAGAAAGAAACGATATCCGGCCGCGGATACCCAGCCGCTGGCGTTCACCGGCGCGGAGGCGTTCATGGTCAGCGCCACTGGCCCGATCCTCAGGTGTGGTTCAGCAGGCTCCTGGTCTTTTTCATTTCTTGCTTGCTCGCTTGTCCTCGCGTGGACAGATTTGCCCGCGTGCGCATCCTCGCTTACCAGGGTCAGCGGAATCGTTCCGAACGCGATTTCGTCCTTTCCCGCATTCGACGAAAGGTGGACATTGGTCGCCGCGCCGCTGCCGTTCCATTTCGTCAACAAACCGTCCTCGAGATGTTTAGGAGCATTGCGCGTGGCGTGGAACTCCGCACTCAGCAGCCCGCTTGCTGTGAGATCGATGGGCACTTGCTTCTTCGCCTGGCGCAACAATCGCACCACGGAGGTCAGCGGTACTTTCTCAGCCGAAAGCGTCAGATCATAGGCGGGCGCTTGCGTGGCTAGCACCAAACCTCCCTGCAGGCGGAGCATCCCACCGTTGACCGGCGATTCGCAGAGCAGATCGTCTAGCGAGTGCGTGGACACGGCGTATTTTCCCGAGCAAGCTGTAGTCAGGCGCACGTTCTCGCTGTCAGCAATGTCATAGCGATGGAAATCGTCGATGCCGGCCTGGCTCTCGATCCGCAGCGCTTCTGGAGTGCCGGATATTTGGGCCGTCAAGTTTACTCCGCCGCGCCATCCCCGGTCTCTTCCGCTCAGCAGTTTGGTGATCTGTCCGAGTTGCCCGTTCTGCCATTGCACGGCGATCTGCAACGGAGTCAGCCTTAGGCTAGGAGCGCGATGCCAGGTGGCGTTGATCTGGACGAGCCCGGTGTCGGTGAGATTAAAGTCCGTTCGCACGGGCTCTGCCCTTAAACGCGCGGACCATGAATTCTCGGAGTCTTGCCAGAGCGCCACGTCGGCATCCATCAGCGCGTAGGATTTCTTCGTCTGTCCAATCTTCAAATTGACGCGAGCATGGGTGGCTTCAAGATAAGGGAATGCCGGGCGCCGCTCGGAAGCGGGCTTTCCGGTGGGAGCCGCGGGAATTTGCGCGTTGCGCTCGACGAGGCTCGCCAGGTTCCAGCGGCCCTGGTCGTTGCGCACCAGGTTGATGCTGGGCTCGTTTGCGCTTAGGGTGGCGATCTCGAGTCGCCCGCGCAACAGGGAACGAAAGCGGATGGCGGCCGAAACTTCCTGCGCGCGGATCATCGGCTCCGCGCTAAACGCGGGATCGTCGTAAATAACTAGTCCCTCAAGATCAAAGCCCGGCCGCGGCAGAAGGCGCAGGCGGACGTTGTCGAGCGCCACTCTGCGCCCCAGAGCATTTCCGATTGAACTGGCAATCCGGTTTCGCAAGGGGTGCACACCGGGCCGGAACAGAAACAGGATCAGCAGAAGAGTCGCAACGGCAATTGCACCGCGCCCCGTCAGCAGAAATCTAGGCCTAAGAAATTTGAATCGGGGAAATTTCACCGCACGATCCTGAGGGTTCGCGACCAGCGCGTCTCATCGAAGAAATGAAGGATGACGTGTGCCATGAAACCCATCCGGTCGCCCGCGCCGCGCATCTGGTACTGATCCTCGGGCGTAATAAATGACCAGTAGATGAACATGGGCCGCCCAATAAAGTTTTTGCGCGGAACGAAACCATAGAAACGGCTATCGTAGCTCACGTCGCGGTTGTCGCCCATGGCAAAGTAGCTGTCGGCGGGCACCACAATGTCATCTGCCTCGATGTGCGAAGGCATTGCCTGCGCCCATGCTTGATTTCGCACTCCGTACATTTCCGCTGGCGGCACGGCGGGAAAATTATCGGTGTAGGGGTTGTGCTCCCGTTTGTGGCGGACAAAGGGCTCATCGAGTCGCTCGCCATTGCGGTAAACGACGTCGTCGCGCAAGTGGATGCGATCGCCGGGAACGCCGATGATCCGCTTCACCAGGAACAGGCCCGGTTGCTCGGGCGACAGGAACACAGCAATATCGTCGCGGTGGATGTCGCGATACGGCAGCAGGGGCCCCAGCCAATGCGTGGGCGGCGCAAATTGCTCGCGATTTACAAAAATGTGATCGCCAATGAGCAGCGTGTCCTCCATGGAACTGGAAGGGATCTCAAAATTCTGCAAAACAAACGTCATGATGAACAGGAGAATGACCAACAGTTCCGCCAGCGAGGCGAAGAATTCCACCTTCGTCTCGCGCGGCTTCTTGTCAACGACCACTTCTTCTCTGGGCACGTTTTTCGGCAGGTTCGGCATCGGGTTCAGAAAATTCTTTCTCAGCGCAGCAGCCTGAAGGTGCGCGACCAGCGCGTTTCATCAAAGAAGTGAATGATGATGTGCGCCAGGAATCCCAGCCGGTCGCCCGCGCTGCGCATCTGGTACTGGTCGGGTGGAGTTACAAACGACCAGTAGATGAACATGGGACGCCCGATCACGTTCTTCCGGGGAATGAATCCCCAGTATCGGCTGTCGTAACTTACATCGCGGTTGTCGCCCATGGCAAAGTAGCTGTCCGGGGGCACGACGATGTCGCCGCCCTGGATGTAAGAAGGCAGTTCTTGAGTCCATTTTTCGTTTCGCACGTTGTACATTTCAGACGGCGGCACTGAAGGGAAGTTGTCCCGGTAGGGATCGTAATTGCCCACTGAGTGCAGGACGTACGGTTCAACCAGCTTTTCACCATTGCGATAGACAACGCCATCGCGCAAGTGGATGCGGTCGCCGGGGACGCCCATGATGCGTTTCACCACGAACAGGCCTTGCTCTTCCGGCGACAGGAATACAACAATGTCGTTGCGGCGGATGTCGCGATACGGCATCAACGGACCCATCCAATGCGTCGGCGCGGCAAACTGCTCCCGATTCACGAACACGTGGTCGCCGATGAGCAGCGTGTCCTCCATGGAACTGGAGGGAATCTCGAACGCCTGCAGAATAAACGTGATAATGAACAGGCCGGTGACCAGCACTCCGGCGAGCGAGGCCAGGAATTCCACGGTCGTCTCGCGCGGCTTTTCGCTATCGTTTTCGTGACTGTTCTCGTCAATCTTGCTTTTAACTACGACTTCTTCTTTTTCTTTCTTGGGCACGTTTGCCATCCGGTCTATAGAATTTCTTCTCCGCCCGTCTGTGCGAACCGCATCCTCATTGGCGCGTCTTCATCAGCGAGCTCTCACCAGCGAACCAGCATCAGCGAACCAGCATCACCGCACCAGCCTGAAGGTACGTTCCCAGCGCGTGATCTGGAACAAATGCGTCACCGCGTAGGCAAGATGAAAAAGTCTATCACCGACGGTTGGCGATCCGGGAAGATCATTGTTCAAATTGCCCGCTGACCAGTAAATCAAAAGCGGACGTCCGATGATATTTTCGCGTGGTACGAATCCCCAGTACCGGCTGTCCTGGCTGTCGTCGCGATTGTCGCCCAGTACAAAATAATGGCCTTCGGGAATAATCAACTGGTGGTCTTCCACCAGTTTCGGCATTTCTTTCCACCATCTCGCGTCCACTCCGTAGTCGGGAGAATCAGTGCGCGGGAAGTCGT
This sequence comes from Terriglobales bacterium, assembly GCA_049512435.1. Taxonomy (GTDB): domain Bacteria; phylum Acidobacteriota; class Terriglobia; order Terriglobales; family Acidobacteriaceae; genus Acidiflorens. The sequence continues at coordinate 21,268 of JBEKXC010000020.1, forward strand.
CGCGATAAGAATTGCGGAGCGTGCTGATGTACTGCACATAGGGCTCCTGCAAAGGAGAACCATTGACGTAGACGCGCTTGTTGACCAGACGCAGGCGATCTCCGGGCAAAGCCACCACACGCTTCACAAAGTCCTGCGCCGGATTCACTGGATAATGGAAAACGATCACGTCACCGCGCCGGACGCTGCGATAAGGCAAGAGACGGTTCCACCCCACGCTGCCGCCGTAGCAAAACTTATCCACCAGCAGGTAATCGCCGATCAGCAGCGTTTGCTCCATGGATTCCGAAGGGATGGTGAATGCCTGCAGGAGAAATGTAACCACAAAAACGGCAATCACAATCGTTCCCGCGACCGACTGAGTGGTCGCGGGCCAATCACCAGCGGAAATCTTCTCACTCCAGGACATAACTCTTCTGTAGAGACGGGGCTTGCCCCGTCTTCTGCGTGCCGTGCCCCAAATGTTGCGTTCGGTCTGAGACGCGGCAAGCCGCGTCTCTACGGGAGATCAGACGCCCCTCTCACTATGATGCATCTCCATCTTTCCCAGTATTCGGATGCCGTCCCCCCGGCAACGCTGCCAGTTGTTCCAGAACTTGCCGTGCCGCATCCTGTTCGGCCCGCTTCTTGGTCGCGCCTTGAGCGCGCCCCACGAATTGCTTCATTGCAGGTTGCCCGGTCGCAGCCTCCGGCAATCTCACTTCGACCGTAAAGGTCTTCCTATGTTCCGGACCCTCCTCCTTTACCAGGGCGTAAACCGGTTGTGGTCCTCCTCGGGCCTGCAGGGCTTCCTGCAACGCGGACTTGAAATCCATCACCGGGATGGCGCTTGTCTCCAGTTTCATGTGGGCCAGCTCCGGCTCGACGATTACGTGCACGATGAAATCGCGGGCCACCGGCCACCCCCCGTCGAGATAGAGCGCCGCCAGAATCGCTTCCAGTGCGTCCACCAGTAAGCTTGCCTTGTTGCGGCCGCCACTTTTTTCTTCGCCGCGTCCCAGACGCATGTAATGGCCGACCTGCAACTGCTCAGCCACTCGCAACAGATGCCGTTGTCCTACCAGATGCGCGCGCAGCTTGGACAAATGTCCTTCCTGGAATTTGGGGAAGCGATGGAACAACGCCTCGCTTGTGACCAGCCCAAGCACGGCGTCTCCCAGAAACTCGAGCATCTCATTGTCGCCGCTGCCCGAACCAGTGGACGCACCGCTGCCCGCGGCGAGCGCCTCCACCTCGCGCGCTTGCGAGCTGTGGGTAAGCGCCTGCTCGAGCAGTTCCGGACGCTGGAAGTGGTGGCCCAGGCTTTCTTCCAGCTCCATGATTTCGCGTGATTGCATTTTTGTAGAGACGCGGCTTGCCGCGTCAGATTTGGCCAGCCGAAGACGAGGCGAGCCCCGTCTCAACAGTATTGGCAGTCAGTTCTTCGGGGGAGTCTGCGCCGGCGCTGGTGCCGGTGCTGGCGCTGCACCTCCGGTGAGCAGTTGCAAGCGGTCGCGTTCCCGCCGTGCCGCCGTTCCAACCACGCTGGTCTCCTGCTTCTGCGTCAGATCCACGGCGCGGTTGGCCAGCTTTAACGCATCGGGATACTTCTGCAGTTTATCGAGCGTCAGCGCCAGACGGAGAACATCTACTGCAGATGGCTCGCTGGGGAACGCGTCGATGGACTTCTGCAGATTCTCCTGCGCCGCCGGATAATCTTCTTTCTTGAAGTCAATGGTGCCGATAATCGAGTACGCCTGCGAACGCACTCCCGCCTTGTAGGCGTCGATTCTCTCCTGGGGTGTGCCCGCAGGGACGCTCAAGTCGGTCTCTAATGTCTGCATGGCTTTCTGCGCCATCGAGATCGCTTCCGCATAACGCTGATCCTTGTCCATATCGGTGTCACGCGTTCTCTCGGCAATCACCTCGGCGACCGTTACCAAAGCCTCGGGATCGTCGCCATCGAGGCTGAGTACTTTGCGGCCCGTGACCTCGGTCTTCTCGGAGTTGTTGGCGTTCAGGTAGAGTCGCATCGCGTTCTTGTAGAGCAACACCCGAACTTCGCTGTCCGGAAATTTGGTGGCAAAGTCGTCGGCAGCCTTCTCCGACGCCGCCGCGTCGGCGATTCCTGCCGCCGCTTTCCAGGCATCGAACTCCGGCTGCGACTTGGTCTGCGGTGGACGTTTTCCCGCTGGCGGCGCCGCCGCACCCGGCGCCGCCTGACCCGCTGGCGCCGGATTTTGCGCCGCCGGTTGTCCGCTGGTCTGGGCTCCGGCCGAAACCGCGAAACTCAGTATCCCTGCAATCGCCAACGCTAGAATGACTGCTGATCGCTTCATACTCTCTCCCCTGATGCAAAAGTGGACGTCGGACTTCCCCACGCAGACACCGCCCCTCTGGGCTATTTCTGCGCGAGCCATGAGGAACTAGTTTTCAAACACGCAATCATATCGCACGCGAGAGCAAATCCCGAGTAACGCGCCCACAATCCTGCCGAGTGTGCGCGGTCGTCCCCTCGGGACTTGAGTCACTTTTCTGCGCTTCTTTCTGCTCGTCTTTCTGCTCCTCCCAGCGCTAAAGCGCTGGGCTAAGTCGGTTCGCCCGTCCGTGGCTGGATTCTACTCCGGCTGCTTTGCCACTGGAGGCTCATACGGCTGTTCCAAACCCCGTCGCGCCGCCAGCGTCGCTTCCGGAAGCGTTCCGCCGGCTGCGTCCAGCGCCGCCCGATACTGGTCCAGGGCGGCATCCCGATTCTCCTTCAAATCGAATATGCGGCCCAGATAAATATGCGACCAGGCGATCACTTTGGGTTCATGGGCCGTTTGCAGGGCTCGTTCAAAGTAGAAGCGCGCCCCTTCCATGTCCCGATTCGCGGTGGCGACTTCCGCCAAAATGAAGAGCGCGCGTCCGGAATCTTCTTCCTGCTGATCGAGCGCCTTTTGCGCCAGCTTCTGCGCGCTTTCCTTATCGCCCGCCGCCAGCCGCCGTTCCGCGTTCAGCAGCAGGTGCTGGTTCCGGTCCCCAGCCTGCAGCAGTTCGGGCGCCGCCTCGCTGGCAAACTTGATGTGGTAGGCCCGCTTCGTTTCTTTGCCAACCTCAATCTGCCCCAGCAGGTCCGGATAAGCATTGCGTATACCGGCGGGACCTTGATCGAATTTGCCCATCTCATCATAAAAATAGCGCGTCAGGATGTATCCTTCCTTGTCATCCTGATCGATGTCGCGCGCTCGCTCGGTCTCCGGAATCTTGCTCAGTCGCTCTTCAATCGCCCGCACCAGGCATTCCGTCACGAGTAGCGAAATGTGGCTCTTGAACGCGTCATCCATAGGAGCGTTCTCGACCGGCCCCAGTAATGGCTCCAGCCGCTTGAACGAGTCGCCGTTCTTCAGCGCCAACGGATCCAGTAAATAATGCAGATAAGTATGTCGAATCTGCTGCATCTTGATCGCCGTGCCTGCAGTCGGTGAAATCACAACGTAATAATCCGATGCATAGTTGCGCGCATTGGTCTGTCCCGGCGCGCCCATCGCATCCAGATAGACGGTGAACTGCCGTCCCAGATAGCCTGCGGATGGCAGCTTAAGATAGATCTCGGTGTCGAACGTCATCTTCGCCAGCGGAGCGTGATAGATTTCGGTCAACTCCGCGTAGCGGTCGCGGTGCCGCTCCCAAATGGCGTGCAATCCGATCTTCTGGTAGAAGGCCTGCATCAGCGGCAATATGTCGGCCGCCACCGCGGCATCGGGCGGCAACTCCAGCGGCTTCACTTTCACTGCGAACGTCGGCGGCTCCTCCAGATACAGCGCCAGCGATACATACATCGAAAGGTCGCGTGCCGGGTCCGACGTCTGGTGCTGCCGGTAGAACAAGCACATCGGACCGATCACGTCCTGAGCCCCGGCCGTATTCTCGACCGCCTTGGCGACATCCGACCGGATCTCTGTGCGTAATGGGTCAGAGGAACTCAACTCCTGGTCATAGCCGCATGTGTTGATAGCGGTCAGCACAGTGAACAGCGTTTCGCTGGTCTCCAGAGACACGGGGGGCCGATTCTGGGCTAACGCAGACGGGGCGCCCAGCACGACCGTCAGTATCAGAGCGAGGACCAGAGCGAAGCTATGTCGAACCCGTTGTCCCGGGAAACTACTCCTGCTATCTAACATGTGCTATCTAACATAGACGGATGAGATAGAAGTAGTGTACGAACTGGTCAATTCGCGGTCAAACCAGGAAGTGCTCGCGTAGGGACAGCCGCCCTCGGCTGTCCACCTAGGAACTCTGGCGAGTGCGCTCGCTCGAACAGCCGAGGGCGGCTGTCCCTACGTAAGGCGCGGTTCGGCAGCGTCTTCTAGCCCTTCACGCTGACCTTGGAGAACGAGAGCACGGCGGTTCCCGAAGTTGGGCGGCCCATCGAAAGCGCCGGGTGGAAGGTCGTGAAAATCAGCAGGTTCTTCAATTCTGGCAACACCGCCTTGGCGTCGTCCGGCTGCGAGAGGATGCGGTAATCCTCCACCCGGCCGTTGGCATCCACGTAGGCTTCGATCACCACTGCATCGTCCCCCATATTGCCGAGCGACGTGCCGAACGCGGACTGTTCCAGTTGAGGACCGGTGTACAACATGAGCGGAACGTCACCGCTGCTCGCGCGCAGTTCCGCGGGCAGGGCAAAGAAGCCGAGCAACAATCCGAAAATCAGCACGGCGCTGACGAGCCCCGCAGTCGCCGGAACCATGAAAGCGTCAAGCGCATTTCCCAGCCTCACCAACATACCTTCAAACCGCGGACGCCGCGCCTGCGCGGCCTCGCGCGAAATCGCCACCCGCAGCTTCAACGCCAGGTCGGCAGGCGCCTTCTGCCGGCCAAGACTTGCCAGCAGTTGCTGCGTGCGCTCGGTCGCGGCATATTCCCGCGCGCAACCGGCGCACTGTTCTACATGGCGCGTGAGCGCGCGCATCTCCGACCCGCTCACCCGGCCGTCGAGATAGGGCGAGAACAACTTCTTGATCTCAGTGCACGTCATGGTGTCACCTCAACCTCTCTGCCACCGCGCGAATTCTCCCTCGAACTCTCGGTCGCGCCCTGCTTGCGCTCGTTGCCCGGCCAATCGGGAACTTGCAGTCCTAATTCCGAACCCACTTCGCGGACATATCCCGTCAATTTCCTGCGCAGCGCATCGCGTCCGCGCGTAATGCGTGACTTCACCGTTCCCAGTGAAATCGTCAAAACTTCCGCGATCTCTTCGTAGGACATTTCTTCCAGATCGCGCAGGATCAAAGCCGTCCGATAGGGCTCCGGAACTTGTCGCAGAGCCTGCTCGACGGCCGCGCGCACTTCTGTATGCGCGAACTTCTCAAACGGTGACTCGCCCCGATCAACCAGCCGATCGTCTCCGGAAAATTCGCATTCGGGCTCAATCTGCATTTCCTGCGCTTTGTGCCGGAACCACCAGCGCCGGCGATTCGCCGCCTCGTGCAGCGCGATGCGGTAAATCCAGGTCTTCAGGCTGGACTCGCCGTGGAAATGTTTCATGCCGCGGAAGACTTTAAGAAACACATCCTGCGTAGTGTCGGCCGCGTCAGACGGGTCATTCACGATGCGGTAGATGAGGCCGTAGATGGGCTGGTGGAACTGGCCAATCAGCCAGGCGTAGGCCTCTTCCGAACCCGCCTTCAGTTCAGCGATGACGGCGGATTCTTCAGTTCGGGCTCCGATAGCGCTGGCAAGATCGCCCAATGTCGTAGCTCCCGCCATGGCGGCGTTGCCCTCAATTATAGAATCACTTTTGGCCTTAGCGGCGGGAATCTTAAATGCCTGCTGAAAGTAGCGTGAAAGACCTTTCCCGCTTAAATACTTAGACTCCGAAGCGGCCACGGGAGTTCCATGGCTAAGTCCTGTGCTTGCAATAAAACTTGGGTAGACCGGGACAGGTCTCCATTTGTGCCTCTCCGCTGCCTCCGCGCCCGAGTTGAACTGGCAGCTTCCGAGAGACTGTTCGCTCCATGCCGTCAACGAGACCACTTCCGCCGCGCTGCTGTTGCGTTTTTCGACAGTTGTCACACATATGCGTGACTGCAATCACTGACCCAAAACATCGACCAAGCGATAACCAATATCGTTAGGTCCCAGATAGCTGTTGGCCAGAAGTGGCAGTCAGAACTACGGGGAGATACAGGCGGAGAGGAGAGAAACCGGGGGATCGGCCATTTCATGCACTAATTTTTATAATTACCAACTGGTAGCACTCTACCCTCGGCTTCGTTTTCACTCCTCCCCGTTCCCGTGCGACTCCACTGTTGAAAACAATTCGGATTCAATAGCGTAGATCCGGCCCACCGGTGCTGGGTAATGCCGTGCTCGAGGAAGACGCAAAATGTCCAAACATCCAACGATTGCAGAACACCTGAAGGCTGCCGGAGTCTCTCGGAGAAGCTTCGTCCAGTTATGCAGCATGCTCATGGCCACGGCGCCGATGGGATTGGCGCTCACCAGCAAGAAGTCGGTCTTCGAGGTGGCAGCTGCCATCGGCAAGATCAAACGGCCGTCGGTGATCTGGCTTCATTTCCAGGACTGCACCGGATGCACTGAGACTTTGTTGCGTACCTCGGCTCCCGATGTCGCTCACCTCATCCTCGACGTCATCTCCCTCGATTACCACGAGACCTTGATGGCTGCCTCGGGCGCGCAGGCGGAAGCGGCCTTGCGCTCTGCCATAACCGACAACGCCGGCAAATATGTGCTGGTGGTTGAAGGCGCGATTCCCATGAAAGACGAGGGCGTCTACATGGAGATGAACAGCAAGCCGGCAGTTCAGGTGCTGAGGGAAGTTGCCGCCAAAGCGGCGGCGGTGATCGCCATCGGCTCCTGCGCCTCATGGGGCGGCGTGCCGTCGGCCGATCCGAATCCGACCGGTGCGGTCGGGGTTGATTCCATCATCACCGGCAAAGCGATCATCAACCTCCCCGGTTGCCCCCCCAATCCTTACAACCTGCTGGGCGTTGTTCTGGAATACGTCACCATGGGGAAGCTGCCTGAACTGGACGAGATCGGCCGCCCGAAGTTCGCGTATGAGCGCGTGATCCACGAAAATTGTCCGCGGCGCGCACACTTCGACGCCGGCCGGTTTGCGGCCGCGTTCGGCGATGACGGGCACCAAAAGGGTTGGTGTCTCTACAAAATGGGCTGCAAGGGGCCGCTCACTCATGCCGCCTGTTCCACACGCCAGTTCAATGAGATTCCGAATTGTTGGCCGATCGGGGCCGGAATTCCCTGCATGGGCTGCACCGAACAAAGCGTGATTTGGAAAATGGGTACTTTCGAAACCGTCCCCATTCACCTGGCGACTCCACCCGATACCTACCCGCCGATTTTCAGTTCCATCGGTGGAGTTACGGTAGCCGGCGCGACCTTGGTAGGCGCGGTCGCGGGGGCGCTCGGCGGCGCTACCTACGTCTACTCGCAGCGTTTCGAGAGCAGTCAAGAGGCCGGTGCGGAACGAATCGAGGCCAGTCGCGCTCAAGCGAATAAGCCAGCCAATAAGCCAGCGAATAAGAAAGAGGACTGATGTGGCTATTACTCGGCGAGAACTGATCACTAACATCGCCAAGGCCGGAGTGCCGGCGGCAGTGGCCATGACAATCACAACGACCGTCGGCACCCAAACGCTTCAGGCCGAGGAAGTCCCCGTTCCCAACGCCCCTGTCGGACTGCTCTATGACGCCAGCCTCTGCATCGGTTGCAAAGCTTGCGAGGCAGCCTGTAACGAGGCGAACAACACGCCGCCCGATACCCGCGGCGACGGACTGCACCAGGCGCCTATCGACCTGAACGTTTACACGCGCAACATCATTAAGCTCTACAAACCAGAAGACGGATCTCCATCGTCTTTCGTAAAGCGCCAATGCATGCAGTGTTTCGATCCCGCTTGCGCTGCCGGCTGTCCCTTCGAGGCTTTGTACAAGGATGAGGATACGGGCGCCGTGCGATGGGATGGAGTCAAGTGCATCGGGTGTCGCTATTGCACCATCACCTGCCCCTATTCTGTGCCGCGTTTTCAGTGGCTGGGGATCAATCCGGTCATTACGAAGTGCGAGTTATGCAGCCACCGTCTGGCCAAAGGACTGAAGCCGGGATGCACCAGCGTGTGTCCCGTGGGTGCGGTCATTTTTGGGCCGCGAACGGTATTGCTGCTCGAAGCCAAGCGGCGCATCAAGAACAATCCTGGCCGCTACTATCAGGATCGCGTGTATGGCGAGACTGATAACGGCGGCACACAATGTCTGTACCTGTCTAAGGTTCCCTTCGTGAAGCTCGGCTTGCCTGAGATCGGGCCGGAGTCGGTGCCCTCCACAACCCTGCGCTGGCAGAGACGCATTTATTCCTATTTCGCGCTGCCGGCCCTGTTGTATGCCGGCTTGGTGACTGTGATTCGCAAAAACCTCAAAGGCCACGAGCACGAAGCGCACGAACTCGAAAAAGAAACCGGCTTGCGGGCGCAATTATGAGGGCGCAACTATGAGGCCACAATTATGAGCAGCACAACCTTGAATAACGTGCCGATCGCTGTTCCGGGCACTCCTGACAAAGCTCGCTGGGAGCGGGCCGTTCCCGTGTTCGCTTTCCCCGTCGTGACCTCGTTCTTTTTCGTTCTGCTGGCCTTCGCTCTACTGGCGGTTCTGTTGACCGCCTACCGCGAGGTGGTAGGTCTGGGTCCGGTCTCCGGCATGAACGACAAGTTTGGCTGGGGAATCTGGAAGACGTTCAACGTGGTGGTCCTGACGGCATGGGGTTCGGGCGCATTCGCGGTGGGAATTGCCGCGTGGGTGTTCCGCCGCAAGCGTCTGTTTCCGCTGATGCGCATGGCCCTGCTGACCAGCTTCCTGGCTTACGCCTGCGGTCTTTGTTTGCTGGGCGTCGATGTGGGCCGCCCCTGGAACTTCTATTGGGTCCTTTTTCCGTGGAATTGGAACGTGCACTCGCCCATGGCGGAAGTTGCGATCTGCATGTCGGTCTACGCTTCGATCCCCCTGTTTCTGGAAAACATTCCTCCCGTGCTGGAGCGGCTCTGGTACTTCGACGCTCGCCTCCGGCCTGGAGTGGAGCGAGCCGAACGCGGCCTGCACAAGCTTTACCCCTTCATCATTGCGTTAGCGTACTTGTTGCCGGGCATGCACCAGTCGTCGTTGGGCGCCTTGATGCTGCTGGCGGGACAACGAGTCCACCCTTTGTGGCAGACACCGTTTTTACCCTTGCTGTATCTGGGCGCGGCCTGCTTCATGTCGTTCGGTTGCGTTGCCGGTACCACCATGTTGTGCTGCCTGGTTTGGAAGCGCGCTATGGACATGGAGATTCTTGACGAAGCCGCCCGCATCACGGCATGGCTGATTTTCGGCTGGACGGCACTGCGCCTGCTTGACATCCTGTTCCGCGGAGCGCTCCCAACCGCCTTCCACTTCGACCGCTTCGCCGGCATTTTCTGGCTGGAGACATTCCTGACCGGGTACGGATGCCGGCTGCTCTTCCGTTCGCTGAAGAACCACAAATTGCGAACCATGTTCATGGGCTACACCATCAGTTCGGTGGGCGGCATGCTCTATCGCTTCAGCCCTACGACTCTCGCCTATATGCCCGGCCCCAAGGCGGAGTATTTTCCCTCTCTCATCGAACTCCTGGTGGCGATTGGTTTCGTCACCGTGGGCCTCGCAGCATTTCTTCTCATGGTGAAGCTGTTTGCCATTCTTCCGGCTCCGGCCCAGGACTGGCGCGACATGGCGAGATATTTCGAGGCCCGCAGACCGTATATCAGCTGGACTAAATACTTCAACTTTGGATTTTTCGGCGACACCGAACCAATATCACCCGACATATTATCCGACAAAGTATCCCACAAAGATTCCGACTAACGGCAGGTATCATGGCAAACCGAATCACGATCGACCCTATTACGAGAATTGAAGGCCACCTTCGCATCGATGTCGAAGTCGACAACAACGCGGTTAGCAATGCATGGGCTTCTTGCACCATGTGGCGCGGTATCGAGAACATTGTTCGCGGGCGCGATCCGCGCGACGCCTGGCTATTCACCCAGCGCTTCTGCGGCGTGTGCACCACGGTGCATGCCATGGCCAGCGTGCGTTCGGTGGAGGACGCTTTAAAGCTCGAAGTGCCGCTCAACGCCCAATACATCCGCAATCTCATCCTGATTGCGCACGCGTTGCACGACCACATCGTCCATTTCTACCAACTGTCGGCGCTCGACTGGGTCGATATTCTCCAGATTCCCAAGGCCGATCCGGTAGCGACGGCCAAGTTGGCGGAGAGCCTCTCGCCCTGGACGCGCAATTCCAAAACTGAATTCAAGGCTGCGCAGGACCGCGTGAAGGCCGTCGCTGCCAGCGGACAGCTCGGCATTTTCATGAACGGTTACTGGGGCCATCCGGCGATGCATCTCTCTCCCGAGGTGAACCTGCTGGCCTTTACGCATTACATTCAGGCGCTGGAGTATCAGCGCAAAGCGCTGCAAGTCGTCGGAATTCTGGGGGGGAAGACCCCGCACATTCAGAACCTGACCGTCGGAGGCGTAGCCAACGCCATCGACTTGGATAGCGTGAGCGCCCTCGACATGGACAAACTGGAGATGATCCGCGTACTGCTCGACCAGGTTGTGCGGTTCGTCAACGAGGTCTACTTCATCGATGTCTGCGCCGTCGCCGCGATGTATCCCGAGTGGTTCAAGATTGGTAAGGGCGTAAACAGCTACCTTGCCGTCCCCGATCTGCCGCTGGATAGCGCGGGCTCAACCTACGATCTTCCCGGCGGCTACATCATGAATGGAAACATCGCCGGCGTGCACTCGTTCAAGACCGCATCCGACAAGGATTTTCGCGATGGCGTCAGCGAAGATGTAGCCCACGCCTACTATCACGGTGACAAGCCTCTCCACCCCTGGAAGGGAGTGACCGACCCCGACTTCACCGGCTGGGACGGCGACCAGAAATACTCCTGGGTCAAGGCGCCGCGCTTCAATGGAGCGCCCATGCAGGTCGGACCGCTGGCGCAGGTGCTGGTCGGCTACGCCCAAGGCCATCCGCTGACCAAGAAGTATGCCGGCAAAGCGATCGAAACGATCGGGGCCGTCGGCCATATTCAGGTGACTCCGGGTATGTTGGAGTCCACACTGGGCCGCCATGGCGCGCGCGCGATTCGCGCCGCCATGTTAGCGGAACTGGCTCAGAAGCACCTGCAATTGCTGGTCGACAACATTGCCAAGGGAGACTACTCGGTCCACAACCAGCCGGTGTTTCCCAGCGGCGAAGTGGAAGGCGTAGGAACCCATGAGGCCCCGCGCGGCACACTTTCCCACTGGGTGGTGGTCAAAGACGGAAAGATCAAAAACTACCAGGCGGTTGTGCCCTCAACCTGGAATGCCAGCCCGCGCGACGCCTCCGGCGCCCACGGTCCCTACGAAGCCTCGCTGCTGCACACGCCGCTCGCCCGGCCCGAGGAACCGTTGGAGGTCTTGCGCACAGTAC